>CAJGCI010000007.1 GCA_904501855.1 Oscillospiraceae bacterium
ACCAACCGGGACGGTCATGACATGAACAAATTTTTTAAGGAACTGTTTACGGACCGGCACTAGCCCGCAAACAGCAAAAAAGCAATTAAGGAGTGAAAAAGCGTGAGTGCAATACTGATTCTTGTTATTGCTGTCGTTGTCCTTGCCATCGGCTATGTATGCTACGGTGGCTGGCTGGCGAAGCAGTGGGGCGTCGATCCCAACCGGGAGACTCCGTCCCATTCCAACTATGACGGCAAGGATTATGTTCCTGCCAACCCCGCAGTTCTGATGGGACATCACTTCTCGTCCATCGCCGGCGCAGGCCCGATCAACGGACCGATCCAGGCTGCGGTGTTCGGATGGGTTCCCGTCCTTCTGTGGGTCGTCATCGGCGGCATCTTCTTTGGTGGTATGCATGACTTTGGTGCACTGTTTGCATCCATTCGTCACGGCGGAAGATCCATCGGCGAAGTCATCGGTGATACCATGGGTGTAAGATCGAAACGTCTGTTTATCGTCTTTGCCCTGGCGGTTCTGATTCTTGTCATCGCATCCTTCACCTCTGTTGTGGCAGGTACCTTTACCTCTGTCGCTCCGGAAGGCGAAGCAGCTCTTCCCGCTGTCACCAGCGGTCTGGCCAATGTTTCCGCAAACGCAGCAACTGCAATGACTTCCCTGCTGTTCATCGTACTGGCCTTCATTTTCGGATTCTTCGTTTACCGCAAGAATTTCCCCATCGGTCCTGCCACCATCATCGGTGTCCTGGGCGTTATCGGGATCGTTATTCTCGGTCTGAACGTTGGTCTGAACTTCAACCGTACTTTCTGGGTCGCTTTCGTTGCAGTGTACATCACTGTGGCTTCTCTGCTTCCTGTCTGGATGCTGCTGCAGCCCCGTGACTATCTGTCTTCCTTCCTGCTTTACGGCATGATGATTCTTGCCGTCGTAGGTATCTTCGGTTCCAACATGAATGTGGAACTTCCCGCCTACACCGGATGGAAGCTTGCCAACGGCAACATGCTTTTCCCGACCCTGTTCATTACTGTTGCATGCGGCGCATGCTCCGGTTTCCACGCACTGATCGCTTCCGGTACTACTGGCAAACAGCTGAACAGCGAACGTGACGCCAAGCCCATCGGTTACGGTGCTATGATCGTCGAGTCTGCTCTGGCAGTCGTCGCACTGATCGCAGTCGGTGTCGTCAGCAAACAGGTCGACGTTTTCGGCGGCGAGGGCTTCACCATGAACGCACCTCCCACCATTTTTGCCGGCGGTATTGCGACCATGGTCGCTTCCTTCGCAGGTGAAAAATCCTACAGCGTCGTCTATACTCTTCTGACGCTTGCCGTTTCTGTTTTCGCACTGACTTCTCTGGACTCCGGCACCCGTCTGGCCCGGTACATGTTCAGTGAGCTGTTCATTCCCGAAGGACAGAAGTATTCCGACCTCAAGGGTGTTCGCAAGTTCTTTGCCAATCCTCTTGTCGGCACGCTTCTCATGGTCATCGTCGGCTGCAGCTTCGGCTATCTGCAGCTCAGCCAGATCTGGGGCGTGTTCGGTGCTGCCAACCAGCTGCTGGCCGGTATCGCCATGCTGGCAGTTGCCACCTGGCTCGGCGAAGTGGGCAAGAACAACAAGATGTTCTACTTCCCAATGGCATTCATGCTGGTGGCTACCATCACCTCTCTGTGCCTGACCATCATGGCCAAGATCAACCTCATCGGTGCCAACGGCGCCATGTGGGGCGACTGGTTCCAGATGATCTGGTCTGCCGTTCTGGTGATCCTGGCAGTCATCCTGGTTGTTTCTGCAATCAAGACTCTGTCCAAACAGAAGAAAGCCAAAGCCTGATTAAACTGTTGATCAAGTTTTACGGGGTTCCCGATCCGGGAACCCCGTTTTTCTTTTTGTTTCGTTCATGACGATAACTTTCACATTTTTTTCATTTTTATCCTTAATTATGCGGTATAATAAAGCTGTAAATGAATTTTAGGCAGAAAGCCATTTTGTCGTCCGGTGTTCCTTCACGGAAACACACCGTAGCACACCGGATACTACAGTCCCTTCAGGAGGCACGAAGTTATGAGTAAAAAAGCACTGGTCGTTGAGGACGACAGCAATATTGCAGAGCTGCTCCGCCTTTACCTCGGCAAGGACGGATTTGAAGTCTCCATAGCGCAGGACGGCGGCAAGGCAGTAGGTATGTTCGAATCTCTCCAGCCGGATATCGTCCTGCTGGATATCATGCTTCCCATCATGGATGGGTGGCAGGTTTGCTCCGAGATCCGCAAAACATCCAAGGTTCCTATCATCATGCTCACTGCAAAGGGCGAGACGATGGACAAGATCAACGGTCTTGAGATGGGTGCCGACGACTACATTACGAAACCCTTTGAAGTGAAGGAACTGATTGCCCGTGTCCATGCGGTCATGCGCCGTTCCAATGACGAGGAAGTATCCAAAGAACACAAGCTGGAGTTTGACAAGCTGGTCATCAACCTGGATTCTTACGAACTCATCGTAGACGGCAACAAAATCGACACGCCGCCGAAAGAGATGGAACTGCTCTATCATCTGGCAAGCATGCCCAACCGTGTATTTACCAGAAATCAGCTCCTGGACGAAGTTTGGGGATTTGATTATTTCGGTGATTCCCGCACTGTGGACGTTCATATCAAGCGTCTTCGCGAGAAACTGGAAGGTGTTTCGGACAAATGGTCTCTGAAAACCGTTTGGGGTGTCGGCTACAAATTTGACGTTGAGGACTGAACACGTTGAAACGGAATACCATCTATTTTAAGAGCTTTCTGGCCACCGCAGCCTTGGTCATTGTATCCTTTCTCATGCTGGGGGTGGCCTTTTTTATTCTGGGACGGTCTTTCATCATCAATGATTACCGCAACCGGATGGACGCGAATGCAGATGAGGTGGTACATACCGCGTCTGCCATGTATCAGACCGACGGTCTGAACAACTGGGAGCTTCGTTTCGTCATCAGCTCTATGGCGGCAAGTTCCGGCAATCATATCTTTATCGCCAATTCCGAGGGCACCGTTATTCTCTGCTCGGACAAGGAACTGGTATGCGAACACATCGGCAAGCAGATCTCCCCCATGACCCTGGCACTCATCGACCGTGCCGGAGACATGGATCAGATCACGACGCTGGACGGGTTCTATCCCGGAACCCGGTTTGTGGTGGGAAAGCCCATCCTTTCGGATGATACCACCATCGGATACGTGTTCCTTTCCAGCAACACAACGTCCATTATGGGAGCGTATCGTGCCTTCATCGGAGTCATGCTGGCCGTAATGGCGGCCGTGATTCTGTTTGCACTTCTCCTGTCTCTGTTCTTCTCCAAAAAGCTCTCCGAGCCGCTGGAAGATATGGTCACGGCAACACGCCGCTTTTCTCACGGAGATTTCTCCACCCGTATCGATTATCAGGGAAACCAGTCCGATGAGATCACCGTACTGGTGGATTCCTTTAATGAAATGGCGGAGTCTCTCGAGAAAACGGAGATCCGGCGTCAGGAGTTTATTTCCAACATATCCCACGAACTGCGCACCCCCATGACCACCATTACAGGGTTTGCGGAAGGGATCCTGGACGGGACCATCCCTCAGGAAGAACAGAACAAGTATCTGACTTCCATCGTGGATGAGACCCGCCGGCTGACCCGTCTCGTACGGAACATGCTGGATTCCTCTCAGGTGCAGGCAAAAGTCACCGATAAGACCCGTCGTAAAGATTTTGACCTTACGGAACTGATCCTGCAGAATCTGCTGAGCTTTGAGATGCGCATGGAAGAGCGGCATCTGGATATCAACCTGCAGCTTCCGGAAGATCACATCTTCGTTCATGCCGATCCCGATGCCATTACTCAGGTCATATACAATCTGGTGGATAACGCCATCAAGTTTTCCTATGAAAACACGGTCCTTGCGGTCCTGCTTTACAAGAAGGACAACAAGGCATATGTCAGCATCAAAGACCGGGGCGAAACGATCCCTCCGGAGGACCTTCCGTACATTTTCGACCGCTTCCATAAATCCGATCGTTCCCGCAGTCTGGATAAAGACGGCGTGGGGCTTGGCCTGTATCTGGTGAAAACGATCATCGAAGGCCATGACGAAGACATTGCCGTGAACAGCAGAGACGGTGTAACAGAATTTGTTTTCACGCTGCCGCTGGCAGAAGAGTCGCATTAATTGCAGATGAAGGTGATTCCATGATGAATGAACCGAATAATGAAAGAGGCTGGTATGCCGCCGCCGTGGAGCCCCAGCCGGTTCGAAAGAAAAAGAAACGCTGGATCTTTCCACTGGTCCTGCTGGGCGTTCTTCTGTGTATCGCCCTTCTCGCCGGTCTGGCCTTCCGCACCTCGTCTGATTACGGGATCAGTGACGGAGATGAATATGCCGGCGAGGATTACCCCGGCAACTGGCATGATTATTTCGATCAGTTTTTTGACAGTGCTTCCGTCGGTTCCGATGCCGTCAGCGTCGACATCGAGACTGCAGATTATACCGGAGACTATCACATGACTCTGGATCCTGCGCCGACTGCTGCGATTCCTCTTACAGATCTTTATCAGAAGTGCATCCCCTCCGTCGTTTCCGTTGAGGGAACTACCAAAGGGAAACAGGGAATCTATTTCGGAACCGGCATCATCATTTCTTCTGACGGGCTGATCGTGACCAACACCCATATCATTGAAGACTGCAGCAAGGTTACGGTCACTACCCAGGACGGAACGAAATATGATGCAACTCTCATCGGTGCCGACGGCATCAGTGATATCTCCGTTCTGAAGATCGATGCGGATGGTCTTGTTCCTGCCTCTTTTGCCGACTCCAGCCAGCTGAAGGTCGGTTCCGACTGTGTTGCCATCGGCAATCCGGTCAGCAGCAAACTGACCGGGACCATGACCAACGGGATCATTTCCGCCATTGACCGCGATATAACCAGTAATGGTCATTCCATGACGCTAATTCAGACCAACGCCGCGATCAATGAAGGAAACTCCGGAGGTCCCCTTCTGGATCTGTCCGGACGGGTAATCGGCATTACCAACATGAAAGCCATGTCCTCGAAAACCACGGTGGAAGGCATTGGTTTTGCCATTCCCTCCTCTACCGTCTTTGAAGTCGTTACACAGCTTCTTGAAAACGGTCATGTCACGGGACGGCCTACCATCGGAATCATCGTTTCACCGGTAGGAGAAGAGCTGTCCGACCATTATGACATTCCTCAGGGTCTGTATATCTCCGCAGTAAACAAGGGATCTGATGCGGAAAAACAGGGCTTGAAAGCCGGTGATATCCTCACGGCTGTAAATGGCACTCCCATCACGACGAACGACGAAGTGACCGCGATCAAAAACACGATGCAGGCGGGAGACTCCATCCATCTCACCATTTGGAGAGACGGGACCACCCTGGAGTTCGATGTCACCTTGACAGAAGCCTCCAGCCTGAACTGAACAAGAGGACGACCCTATCCCCGTCCGGGATAGGGTCTTTTTTATGTTAGGCGATTTGAACGACTTTTACGGATATGCTATACTTGCCTCATGAAAAACTTCAACTTGTCTAGAAAATTCGCGCTGATCCTCTGCCTGGCCATGCTTTTCTCACTGTGTGCTTGCGGGTCCAGAGAAGAGACTCTCAGCACCGATGATTCCTCCGAAGCCCATAAACAGTTCTTTGCCATGGACACCATTATGACAGTCACCGCCTACGGAAAGGGAGGCGATGAGGGTATCGCACAGGTCGTGGAAGAGATCACTGAGATGGACAACACTCTGGATCCCGCGGTGCGTAACAGCGAAGCATTCAAGATCAACAATGCCCATGGGGGCGCCACACAGGTCTCGGAAGGAATCCTTACGATGCTAAAGCGAGCTAAGGAGATCTACGATGACACCGACGGTGCTCTGGATCTCAGCACTTACCCGCTTTCTCAGCTATGGGGCTTTATCGATCTGGATGTGGAGAATCACGAGGAAGGCAATGTTCCCTCGGAGGAACAAATTCAGGAAAAACTGAAACTCCTCGGGTTTGATTCTCTGACCATTGAAGATCAGTCCGTGTCCCTTCCCAACGGAACCGAGATCAGTTTCGGCGCCGTGGCGAAAGGATATGCCTCCGATACTGCAGTAGAGACTCTACGCAGCAGAGGGATTAAAAGTGCCATCGTTTCTCTGGGAGGAAATGTCCAGACACTCGGTGATACGAAGCCGGACGGTTCTTCCTGGAACGTGGCCGTCCAGGACCCCAATGATCCTTCCGGATATCTGGGACTGCTGGAAGCCGGTGAGACTGCCATCATCACTTCCGGCAGCTATGAGCGCTATTTTGAGAAAGACGGTGTGCGGTATCACCATATTCTAGACCCGAAAACCGGACGGCCCGCCGACACCGGTCTGGTCTCCGTCACCATCGTGTGCAGCAGCGGTCTTACCGCAGACGCCCTGTCCACTGCCATGTTTGTCTTGGGAACGGATAAGGCCACCGAATACTGGAGAGCACATTCCGATGAGTTCCAGATGGTCATGGTGACGACGGACAATCAGGTCCTGTATACCTCTGGCCTGAGCGATAAATTTACCATGATTGCAAAAGACTATACTGCTTCCGAGATATCCTGATCCCAGCAAGTGAAGAAATCAGCCTGCAGAATCCTGCAGGCTGATCTTATTTTTCTCTGACAGAATCATAGTCCTGTTTTTTCAGATCAAAACCATCCGGTATGGATTTCTCGCTGATAATCTGCAGCGACAGACGGTTCGGGAGACAGGTCACCGGCACGATGTCCCCTTCCCGGATCGTCCCCTGATGGATACAGATCTTGTCGGGACAGTTTGCCTTTTCCATATGAACACCGTCTTTTTCGATAATGAAGGTGTTCTCTCCTCCTGTTTCATCATTGCGGATGGTATAGGTTCCGTATTCCTCCACCGGAATCTCATACAGGACTCCGCTGTTCTGAACCACTTCCACATAATACCCGCTTCGCCCGGAGACATCCTGCGCGTCACTGATGTGAAGACCGAGATGATTCATCACAAGCCATACTCCCACTGCCAGGATCAGGAGAACTCCGATGATCGCAATGTCGATGGCCCGGTGATCCTCAAAGGCTTTCGGATTGATATCCTGCTGTCCCCCCGCTCTCTTTAAAGCCCGAAACACCAGTCTTGCCACCAGTCCGGTAAGCGGACCCATCACAAGTCCCGAGACCACCAACACGGGGAAATATGCCCACACTGCACCGACTCCCAGCATCAGGGATGCCGCGATAATCTGGCCCAGATTATGACAGACCGCTCCGGCAGCAGAAACTGCCAGCACGCCCACCTTGGGAACCCGGCAAAGGATCAGCATGGCAATCAGGCTGAGCACACCGCCTGCCAGAGAGTAGATCATGGCGGAGAAACCTCCGCCGAACATCAGACTGGACAGAAAAACCTTCGCCAGCATCAGCAGAGTCGCTTCCAACGGGCTTCCCATATAGACCGCATACAGGAGCACGGTATTGCCGAGCCCCAGCTTGATGCCGGGGATCGCCGGCGCCACCGGGATCAAGTATTCCACATATCCCAGCACCAGCGCCAGCGCAGTGAGCATGGCAAATCGTGCTACGGTTCTCGTTTTATTTCTCTGATTCTGATTCATTTCACATTCTTCCGGAACAAGATCCAAAGCCCTTTCAGCAGCAGATTATCATCCACAATGATCTCATGCCGGCATTCCTTTACGATGGCTCGGGAAAGCCCGCCTGTCGCCACCACTTTCGAAGTATATCCCAGTTCCTGCTCCATACGGTCTATGATCCCGTCGATCATCGCCGCATGACCGAACACGGCTCCTGCTTTCAGGCAGTCTACCGTATTGGTTCCAATGCAGTTTTTCGGTGCTTCCACAGATACCTGCTGGAGTAACGAAGTGTGTTCCGTGAGGGCATTCAGGGAGAGCTTCACGCCGGACATGATGGCACCTCCTCGAAAGGCACCGTTCTGATCCAGCACCATTGCCGTGGTTGCGGTCCCGAGATCCAGTACGATCAGCGGGGTACCGTACTCCTCCAGAGCACCGACACATGCCGCCACCAGATCTGCACCTGCCTGTGAGGGATCATCGATCTTGATATTCAAGCCGGTGCGGATTCCCGCTCCCACAACAAGAGGTTCCTTTCCTGTCAGCTTTCGGATCGCCGTCTTTATTGCCTCGTCAACCTGAGGCACCACGGATGACAGGATCGCTCCTTCCAGATTCTTATAATCAATCTCCTCAAACTCCAGGATCTGTCGGAGCTGGACCGCATACTCGCTGCCGGTGGACATTGGATTAGTCACGATCCGCTCAATGCACCTGATGTTTCCTTCCTCGATGCATCCGAGAACAGTGTGTGTATTTCCGACATCAACAGCCAAAACCATGTTGTTAGTCCACCCTTTCAGTTGATACTGGAATTGTACTGCAAACTCCATATGATGTCAAAACGCAGCCGGGGATCCGGCTGCGTTGTTTTTCATCTGAAATTCGTCTCAGGCGTCCAGTTCCTTTTCCAGTTCTTCCAGTTCCTTCAAGTACAGAGTATCCATACCGTCGGAAGGCATCTGGAAACCGATACGGGGAGAAACCGAAAAGGCTTCCACATTGGGTCCGTCCATCAGGCAGGAGCGTTTGAACTGCTGGCTGAAAAGACGGCGGCAGTAGCTCTTGAGCCACTTCACCAGTTCAAGATCTTCAAACTCATCCCCATAGGCGATCTGTGCCAGACGGAAGGTCTTGGACGGGGTGAACCCGCTGATAAGCATCTTATGAGTGAAAAAGTCCTGCAGGCTGTAGGAACCCACGTTCTCCTCGCTCTTCTGCTCGATGGTATCGTTGGTCACAGGAAGAAGCTCCGGTGTTACCGGGCAGTCCAGAACATCCCACAGAGCATCGGCCAGCACTTTATCCTCGGTATTCTGGGCGATGTGCTTGACTGCGGCACGGACCTGCGTCTTGGTCAGATCCATATTAATGTCATACATACTGGTGTGGTCGCCGTTGTAGGTGCACCATCCGTCGATGAACTCGCTGAGATCTTCGGTACCCACATCGAGACCGTTGACTTCGTTGGCGATATCCATCAGGACCTGCGTCCGTTCACGGGCCTGTGCATTTTCAAAAACGATATTGTAATCATCCCGGGGATGACCGATGTCATCAAAGTGGACATTGACGGCATTGCCGATATCGATGACACGGACTTCCGCGCCCATCTGCTCAGCCACGATGATAGCGTTGGATTTGGTGCGGGAGGTGGTGCCAAAGCACGGAATGGTGCAGGCCACGACGTTGGTGGAAGGCAGGCCCATGCGTTTGACTGCCTGTGCACAGATCATAACGGTCAGGGTGGAGTCCACACCGCCGGAGATGCCGACGACGCAGTGATCCAGACCGGCATATTCCATACGTTTTACCAGACCGGAGACCTGAATATCGATCATGCGCTCACAATAGGAAGGAATGTCTTTCGCCAGAGCAGGCAGGTGTGGGTTCTTGGAGAAGTAACGGGTCAGTTCGGTGACGACCTCTTCCCCGCCGAAAGTGATGGGGCAATGGTCATCGGAACCGTCAAAGGATCCGTCCTTGATCCGCATATTGGCAAGGTAATTCACATCCAGCTCCGTCACGGCAAGAGCGTTCTCTTTCTCTTCATTTGCCAGGATCACACCATTTTCCGCCACGAGGCAAAGGCCGGAGAACACCTGATCCGTCGTGGATTCGCCCTTGTTGGGAGAGGCGCAGATCACACCGGACAGGGTGCGTTCAGACTGGTACTTCACGGAAGCTTCTGCTTCATCACGGCTACTCACAGTCATGGGGAAGGATGCCAGCTGTGCGATGACGGTCGCACCGGAGACCGCATGCCTGACGGACGGCGGGACAATGGCATCCCGGTCTGCGCCCAGCTCTACCGCGATCTTCATATCGGGAACATTCTTGTTGACGAACAGGAGGTCCGTCATCATCAGTGCGCCATAAGTACCGTCGACGACAACATCTCTTACCTGATCGTCTGCCGGGACAAAGTGGGTTCCTTTGACGTGGGTACGGGGAACCATGCCAAGAAGCTCACCGTCATATAAGGCCGCAGCGCAGCTGTACAGGCGGGTCTCATACAGGAACGGAAGCCCTACAAAGGTCAGAACATCCATGCCTTCGGAGGCTTTAATCACCTGAGCCAACGCTTTTTCCGCACCGTTCAGAAGGGTGCGCTGAGTGTACAGATCATAGCAGGTGCATCCGGTAAGGACCAGTTCCGGAAATACCAGTACCTTGACGCCTTTTTCATCTGCTTCCTTCATGGAAGCAATAACCTGCTGTGCATTATAGTCCGCATCTGCGACCCGGATCATGGGGGAAGCAGCTGCCACTTTCACAAAACCATGTTTCATCTTATATATCTCCTATTATCCGTTTGTGGATTGTTCCTTAAATCAATTGTCCGCTCTTTGAAAATCGAAGAGACTTTCATCATAGTATCGGAGGATCGCGGAACGGGATACCGCATAGAAATCATTCTCCAGAATGACTGTCAGTTTTCCTCCTTCCACTCTGCTGTCCTCTTCGCCGTCCAGCTGAGGAAAGACGTTTTCCTGCATTTCGGTCTGAAGCTCGTTCAAGTGTTTGCCGTAATACTCTGTTCCCTGCGGCGCCTCATATCCCGGAATAGGATCTGTCCCGCTGGTAAAGCAAAGATACAGCACTCCGAGAAGGATCAGCAGAAGCAGAATGCATCCGGCAGGCTTGACCGCACGGGCAAACTGCATTCCGGCAGTTTCCTTAAACTCCGGACTTTTGGTGTCTTTTTCGTTCTCCATCAGAATTTAATGCGTTCCTGAATGTACGCCTTGACTTCTTCGATGGGGATACGGACCTGTTCCATCGTATCGCGGTCGCGGACCGTGACGCAGTGATCGGCAGGTTTTCCCGCTTCTTCATCCCCAACCGTATCGAAATCGAAGGTGATGCAGAACGGGGTTCCGATCTCATCCTCACGGCGGTACCGTTTGCCGATGGATCCGGTCACATCAAAGTCGCAGGTGAACTCTTTGGAAAGCTCCTGATACAATTCCATGGCCGGTCCGGTAAGCACTTCCTTCTTGGACAGCGGCAGGATGGCGCATTTGAACGGTGCCAGTGCGGGGCTCAGATGAAGCACGGTGCGGACATCGTCCTTTCCCTTCTTATCCTGTCCCACGACCTGCTCGTCGTAGGCATCACACAGCACTGCCAGAACACAGCGCTCCACGCCCAGAGACGGCTCGATGACATACGGAATATAATGTTCGTTCTTTTCGGTATCGTAATAGGTCAGATCCTGTCCGGAGGTCTCCTGATGGCGTCCCAGGTCGTAATCGGTACGATCGGCAACGCCCCAAAGCTCACCCCATCCGAAGGGGAAGAGATACTCGAAGTCCGTGGTCGCCTTGGAATAGAAGACCAGTTCATCGGGATCGTGATCTCTCGCGCGGAGATTCTCCTCCTGCAGTCCGATAGACCGTAGGAAATCATGACAGTAACTTCTCCAGTAATCAAACCATTTCAGATCGCTGCCAGGCTCGCAGAAAAACTCCAGTTCCATCTGCTCGAATTCTCGAACACGGAAGATGAAGTTGCCCGGGGTGATCTCATTGCGGAAACTCTTGCCCACCTGGCCGATGCCAAAGGGCAGTTTCTTCCGGGTGGTACGGGCAACGTTGGCAAAGTTCACGAAGATGCCCTGCGCGGTCTCCGGACGGAGATACACGGTATTCTTCGCGTCTTCGGTAACACCCTGGAATGTTTTAAACATCAGATTGAACTGACGGATATCGGTGAAATTGTGCTTTCCGCAGGTGGGGCACGGAATCTTGTGCTCATCCACGTACTCTTTCATCTCCGTCTGTGAAAAAGCATCGATGGGCTTCGGCAGTTCCACGCCGTTTTCCTCTGCCCAGTCCTCAATGAGCTTGTCTGCGCGGAAGCGTTCCTTGCACTCACGGCAGTCCATCAGTGGATCCGAGAACCCGCTGAGATGTCCGGAAGCGACCCAGGTCTGCGGATTCATGAGAATGGCGGAATCCAGTCCCACGTTATAAGGATTTTCCTGGATAAACTTCTTCCACCAGGCCTTTTTCACATTGTTCTTCAGCTCTGCTCCCAAAGGCCCGAAATCCCAGGTGTTGGCAAGTCCTCCGTAGATCTCACTTCCGGCAAAAATGAATCCACGGTTCTTGCACAGCGCCACGATCTTTTCCATGGTTTTTTCTTGATTTTTCATACACATTTTCCTTTCCTGCAGCTGGCTGCCGCAGCGATAAAATACAACTATGAAATTATATCATTCCCCTGTTAGCGCCGCAATACAGTGACAAAACAAAAACAGGCTTCTTTCCACCTGTGTCCTTGTCGATTATTCATGGGAAAAGCGCAGTTTCCGCTACGCTTAGCAGAAAACTGCGCTTTTCTCTCCGGCATCCCGGTAAAGTGCCGTTATTATCTGTTTACGTTACAGGACATTCTGGCAGAGGCGGGTAAACATGGTGGCCGCTTCTGCACGAGTCGCAGTGCCTTTCGGCGCGATACGGTTGCCGGAACGTCCGTTGATGATTCCATGTCCCACTGCCCAGGAAACACTTTCCGCAGCCCAGCCGCTGACAGCGGACTGATCGGCGAATGCGGAAAGATCTCCGCTTGCGGAAGTATCCTTATTCCTGTACAATGCATAGCTTCTCAGCATCGTCGCCAGTTCCTCGCGGGTTACGGGATTGGTCGGCCGGAAGCTTCCGTCATCATATCCGGAAACGACCCCGTTGTCCGCGGCCCACACCACCGGATTGACAAACCAGTCTGTAGCCACAACATCATTGAAAGGACTGAGGTTGCTAATGCTGGGTTTTCCGTCCATGGCATATAGCATAGTAACGACCATCGCCCTGGTAAGGGTAACTTCAGGACCGAACATATTATCCGTCATGCCGTCCATGATCCCCCGCTTCAATACATAGTCGATAGGTTCGTGATACCAGCTTGTTGAAACAAGATCGACAAACTTCGCCAGCGGGCAGTTCGTATCTCCGTCCATTCCCATGGCTTTCATGATCTGTTCTGCCATGAAGCGGTGTCCCTCATAGTCAGGATGGCAGTGTACAAGGAACCGCAGCCAGTAGCTTGGGCTATAAATGGTATCGGATTTCCAGACCTGAGTTCCCATCACATCCACATAATGGATATCATTTCTGAATGCGCATTCCTCTTTGGCGTAATGCTCCAGCTTGTTGCAAAGGTCCACGCCGGCCTGGTAGAGGAAATCTCGGATCGCATCATCTTCCGGTTCCGCATATTCGAAGGTGTTATACATACCCACGTAATAGATCTCTGCCGTGGGATTGAGCTGTCGGATCACCCGGATCATGCGGTCCATGTTCTTCTTGAACAGCTGAAGGTACTCTTCCTCTTTCGTGAAGATATCTGCGTAGGTGCCGCCAAACATCTGGATCAGATCATCCAGAGAGGTGGCGAGATTGAGCTTTCCCTTGAGGGCGCTCAGCGCCGGCTGCGCCGCCATGCCGTACACGTAATACTCCGTACGCAGGAAGAAATCCAGCAGCGCCATGGTAAAGGTATCGTTGTTGCCGAGATTGAGGACGATGGCGTCGGAAGAGGCGATATGGTTCTTGATATTGGCTTTCAGGGTCTCCGTATCATCCGTGGGTGCTCCGAAGATCTTCGGCAGGAAGAAAGTGCATTCCGACAGCCAGCGGAGATAATAGTTCTTCGGCTGAGCCAGCTCGTTGTCGTATTCCTCATCGATCCAACGCAGGAAGTTGATGGCCGTATAAGACTCGCGGGCATCTTTATTCACCACATCAAAACCGGCTTCATCCCGAAGGATCTGGGGGTAGGAACCGTCCACGATGGTGGCGCCGTGAAGAGTAAACTGGTTGATCAGGCTGTTCACATTCTCACTCAGTCCGTATCCAGCCGGGATCGAGTCGCCGATGATCGTCAGAACTTTCTTCCCGTCCGTCCGGGGATCCGGGGTCGCCGGTGCCGCCGGTACGGTTGCGGGCTGCGCCGGTGCTGCCGGTTCCACAGTCGCGGGCTCTTCCGCCGCCGGTGTTTCCGCTGCGGGTTGCGTCTCCGTCGCTACAGTATCTGCTGCGGCGGGATCCGCCGCTTCGTCAACGGGATCTGCATAGACGCCGACGCACAGCAGTGCGACGGTCATTGCCAGAACCAGAAGCAGAGAAATCAGTCGCTTTGAACTCATTTTCATTCTTGTTCACTTTCGGCCGCGACTAACTGCACAGCCGATACTCCTTCCTGTGAGCGATCCGACCCGCTGTGATTGCGAATCGACACCGATGCACCTCAAACAAGCACATTCGTAACTGGTATTGTACCATTTTTTGACACTGTTCTGCAACTATTTCAGCATTAATATATATTAATTCATTGTTTTCCTTCCCTGCTTACTTTTTCATCTTCCGCAAAGATGGCCGGACGAAACTATGACCGCCGATTTGCTGGATGACGGCAAAATATCAATCCATGGTGGAAACATTGTTTCTTAAGTGGTACAATTTTCTCATCACCGTTGATCTCTCCCTTTGGGAGAACGTCTCCGTCAGGAAAAGAGGCTGCAACATGTCTGAAAACAATCTCACAAATCCCATTCCCGATCCGGAAGTACCAACAGGTCCGAAACTTCAGGAACCCCGCAAGCCGGACAAGATACGTTATACGCTCCGCCGCAAGGGCTTTCTGTTCTCCGGTGCGCTGCTGCTGATTGCTCTGTCTATCCTGTTTCGTCTGATCGGATACTGGGGATTCTGGTCTCATATCACCAGCACGACCTACACACAGGTTTTCCTTCCGGTCCTGTGTGCGCTTCTGCTCATCGTATTTCTTCCTGTCTTTGCCAATCACGGATTGTGGATGACGGCCATTCCCATCGTGCTGGAAGCTGTGTTTTTCATTCTGGAGACCGGTCATATCTCGGTGTGGTGGGTAAAAGCAGTCAGCATCCTTCTCTACATTGTGATCGCCATTATTTATACCATGACCGTATTCGGGAAGATCCCTTCGAAATGGCCGCTGGTGATCTCCATCGGAGTCCCGCTGGTCTATCACCTGGCGGTTCAGGATCGTACTTCCCTTCTGGAGGCATCCAGTCCCGACACGCTCGTCGCATGGATGCCGGAGATTTCCGCCATGACGTTTGTGCTGGCACTGCTGCTGATCACCCTTGCTCTGGTTAAAAAGGTCACGACATACGGTCCTCCCGTGGTGGATCCCCGAGCCGAACTTCCTCAGATCCGGGATCTGAAATATGTTCCGGAAGAGCTGGAATACCACAGTATCCTCAAGGAACGGAGAGAACGGAAGAAGGCGGAAGCCGCTGTCGCGGAACAGACACCGGTCCTTCCCGAGGGAGAAGACTTCCTTATGGATGACCCAGAGGAAATCTCTCCTCCGGCACCATCCTCTGAGGAGAATCCGTAAGAAATACTCTGCCGCAGAAGTCTTTGAACTTCTGCGGTTTTTCTTTGTTTTCCATCCGATTATGAGCAAATGTAACAATTCGTTGTTTTAATTATCCCTCCAACATGGTATACTTTGTATAAGGAAACAGGTTTTTCTGGTTCCAATTCCGCCGGAAAGGGGATATATCAATGAAATATACATTCGCTGAAAAGAAAATGGACTCATCCGAAGATTTGAGAGCGTACGCAACTCGGAAGATCGGAAAACTGGATAAACTGTTCCGCGATGAAGGAGAAGCATTCGTCACCTTCAGCATTGAACGCGGACGGTATCGTGCCGAGATCACCATCAAAAACAACGGCATGTACTACCGTGCCAACGAGCTGACCAATGACATGTATGCTTCCATTGATTCCGGAGTTGCTGCCATCGAGCGTCAGATTCGTAAGAACAAGACCAAGCTTTCCAAGAGGATCCGGGAGGGCGCACTGGAGAAATATGCGGAGGAAGCATCCTATATCGCACCCGTGGAAGAGGAAGACGAACCTGACGAATTCAATATCGTCCGGAGTAAACAGTTCTCCATCAAACCGATGAGTGCACAGGAAGCGATCCTTCAGATGAACATGCTGGGGCATGACTTCTTCGTATTCCGCAAAGATGATGCCGACGGACCCATCGCCGTAGTTTACCGGCGCAAAAGCGAGGATTACGGTCTCATCGTGGATGACGGCGAATAAATTCAAAAAATAATTCATCCCCGGGTTACCCGGGGATTTTTCATGAGGTGAGATTCTATGCAATGGATGGAACTGATACTTAAAACGCAGCCGGAGAACCTGCCCCGACTCTGCAGCATACTGGATGAGGACGGATCGTTTCAGTATATGATCGAGGATTCCCGCGACTTTCAGGAATTTGTGGACGAAAACCGTCAGTTCTGGGGCATGGTGGACTCCGGACTTGCCGAACACTATGCCGATATCTGTCAGATCAAGATCTATGCGGAGAATGACGCTCTGCTTCCTCAGAGGATCGAACAGCTTACCGCAATGACCGGGATCGAACCGGAGCAGAATCTTCTTCCGGATCAGAACTGGGACGACGCCTGGAAGGAGAACTATGATGTGGAACTGGTAGGCTGCCGTCTGGAGATCGTTCCGCACTGGCTGGAACCTTCCGGTGAGCGGATCCCCATTATTCTGGACCCGGGACTGACTTTCGGTACCGGGTATCACCCCACTACAAGAATGTGCCTTTCTCTTCTGGAGCAGCTGCCGGTGGAAGGAAAAACGGTTCTGGATATCGGATGCGGCTCCGGGATCCTCAGTATTGGCGCGCTCCGTCTGGGAGCAGCTTCCGTCAACGGCTGTGACATAGACGAGAGTTCTCCGAAAGCCGCCATGAAAAATGCCGCCTTCAACGGCTACGACGAATCCCGCTTCCGGGTCTATCTGGGAGACATTCTCCGGGACAAGCGGATGAAAAAACAGCTCGAGGGAACCTATGATCTTGTGCTGGCAAACATGGTGGCGGATGTGGTGATCCCTCTGGCACCTGTGTTTCCGGATTTTATGGGGCCGGAAAGCAGTCTTCTGGTCTCCGGGATCGTTGCCGAACGGGCGGATGAAGTCCGTGATGCGCTGGAACGCAGCGAACTGATCATCAAAGAACACCGTTCCGAGGAAGAGTGGAACACCTATCTCTGTCAGATCCGATAAAACAACATAAAACAAGAAAACCGATGGGTCGAATCCGACCCATCGGCTTTTTCTGTTCCTTGGTTATCTGTTTTCTGCCAGTGCCTTATACTGAGCATACCGCTTTGCAGTAAACTCCTCGGCTTCGGCAAACAGCACCTCTGCCCGTTCCGGGAAGGTTCGGGTCAGTGCGGAGAACCGCACTTCACCCATCATGAATTCCCGCAGTTTCCCATTTGGTTCCTTGCTGTCCAGAACGAAGGGATTCTTCCCTTCCTCACGATTCTTCGGAATGAACCGCCACAACGGCCAGTATCCGCATTCCACAGCAAGCTTCTGCTCATTCTGAGACTTACCCATTCCGTTGGAAAGTCCGTGATTGATACAGGGCGCATAGGCAATAATGAGGGACGGTCCCGGATGCTCTTCCGCTTCTTTCAGCGCGCGGATAAGCTGGTTGGGATCGGCACCCATGGCGACCTGTGCCACATATACATTGTCGTACGCCATGGCAATGCGGCCAAGATCCTTCTTTGCCGTGGATTTTCCGGCATTGGCAAACTGTGCCACCGCGCCGATGGCAGTCGCTTTGGATGCCTGTCCGCCGGTGTTTGAATAGACTTCCGTATCCACGACAACAATATTGACATCGATTCCGGAGGCGAGGACATGGTCCAGTCCGCCGTAGCCGATATCATATGCCCAGCCGTCACCGCCATACATCCACATGCTCTTCTTTACCAGAGCATCTGTCCGGTCTTTCAGGAACCGGATATCTTCATTTTCTTCTCTGGTGCCTGCCAGCGCACTCTTCACCGCTTCGGAAACAGCCCTCGTCTCCTGCGGATCATCGCCCTTTTCCAGCCATTGTGTCAGAGCATCTTTCAGAGTTTCATCCGATGTGCTCTCGATGACTGCTCTGGCATGGGTCTTTGCCTGTGTGCGCATCTGTTCCACGCTCAGACACATTCCCAGACTGTACTCCGCATTATTTTCAAACAGGGAGTTGGAGGGTGCCGGACCACTGCCGGATTTCATCTTTGCATACGGGAACGTAGGAGACGAAGATCCTACGACATAGGTGCATCCCGTGGCATCGGCAATATACATTCTCTCCCCAAACAGCTGCGTCATCAGTTTCATATACGGCGCTTCCCCGCAGCCGGCGCAGGATCCGTTGAATTCATAAAGCGGGCGCTGATACTGACTGCCGCGCACTGTGTACTTGTTCATGGGGTTTTCTTTCTCGGGCAGGCTCACCAGATAATCCCAGGACGGCTGCTGTTCCATCTGAGATTCCAGCGGTCTCATGACCAGCGCTTTCTCCTTAGCCAGGCAGGAGTTTGCACAGGATCCGCAGCCCTGGCAATCCACCGGATCCACCTGGATGCGAAGAGAGACTTCTTCAAAGCCTTTTCCTTTGAGCTCCTTGGTCCGGCAACCTGCCGGAGCATTCTCCTGTTCCGCTTTTGTCAGGAGGAAAGGACGGATCGCCGCATGGGGACATACCAGAGAACACACGTTGCACCCAATGCAGTTTTCCGGAATCCATTCCGGGACAAAGGTCGCAATTCCGCGGCGCTCATACTTGGAAGTCTCCACCGGATGGACACCGTCGGCGTAATCCATGAACGCAGATACGGGAATTCGGTCTCCCGCCTGATTGTTGGACGGGATCTGAATCTCCCGGATATACTTCGGCAGAGTCTCATCGATAACTTCCTTCGTATCCTCCAGTGCTGCCCATGCTTCGGGAACATCGATCTTCTGAAGGGCAGTAAGACCGGCATCCACCGCCGCGCAGTTCATATTGACGATCTTGTCGCCTTTCTTGGAATACGTCTTGACGATGGCTTTCTTCATGTATTCCACGGCGTCATCGATGGGCAGCACGCCGGACAGTTTGAAGAAAGCAGACTGAAGCACGGTGTTCGTACGGTTTCCGAGACCGATCTCCGTGGCGATCTTGGTGGCATCGATGGTATAGAACCGGACCTTCCGCTGGGCAAGAAGTCGCTTGGCACGGTTAGGCAGATGCTCTTCCAGTCCGTCCATATCCCAGTCCGTGTTCAGAAGGAAGGTTCCTCCCTTTTTGATCTCCCCGACGATATCGAAATTCTTCATATAGCTCTGCTTATGGCAGGCAACAAAATCCGCCATGGTCACATAATATGTGGAGCGGATTGGTTCATGGCCGAAACGCAGATGGCTTTTGGTCACACCGCCGGATTTTTTGGAATCATACTCAAAGTATGCCTGTGCATACTGGTCGGTGTTGTCGCCGATGATCTTAATGGAATTCTTGTTGGCACCGACAGTGCCATCGGAACCCAGTCCCCAGAACTTGCAGGACAGGATGGACTTTCCGGAGGTAACGATGTTTTCTCCGATAGGAAGAGACCGCATCGTCACATCGTCATTAATCCCTACGGTGAAATGGTTTTTCTGTTCCCCTGCCATATTGTCAAAGACTGCTTTGACATGTGCGGGAATGGTATCTTTGGAAGACAGACCATACCGTCCGCCCAGTACCTTTACCGCCCGCGGGCTCTCGCACAGAGCAGAGCAGACATCCTCATACAGCGGTTCGCCTACGCTGCCCGGCTCCTTGGTGCGGTCCAGAACGGAAACGACCTTCACCGTATCCGGAATCGCATCCAGAAGATGTGAAACAGAGAACGGCCGGTACAGATGGACCTGTACCATACCTACCTTCTCGCCCTGTCCCATGAGATAATCCACGACTTCCATCGTGGCTTCGCAGACGGATCCCATGGCAATAACAACACGCTCTGCCCGGGGATCTCCATAGTAATTAAACAGCTTATAGTTTCTTCCGGTGAGCTTGTTTATGGCATCCATCTTTTCCTGCACCACTTCCGGAAGCTGATCATAGGCAGTATTGCTGGCTTCTCTGCACTGGAAAAAAGTATCCGGATTCTGCAGCGTGGAGCGAATCGTGGGATGCTCGGAGTTCAGTGCATGATCCCGGAAATAGTTGACCCGGTCCCAGTCGACGAGTTTGGCAAGATCCTCGTAATCTAGAACGTCGATCTTCTGTATCTCATGACTGGTACGGAACCCGTCAAAGAAATGCATAAACGGAATGGATCCCTTGATGGCGCTCAGGTGCGCCACTGCGGCCAGATCCATGCATTCCTGAACGCTGGCGGATGCCAGCTGTGCAAAACCGGTCTGACGGCAGGCCATGGCATCGGACTGATCTCCAAAAATAGAGATGGAATGGGTCCCGACGGTACGGGCAGCAACATGCATCACTCCGGGAAGCTGAGAACCGGCGATTCGGTACATGGCCGGGATCATCAGCATCAGGCCCTGAGAAGCCGTATAGGTGGATGCCAGAGAACCGGTCTCCAGTGCACCGTGCATGGCACCACATGCGCCAGCCTCACTCTGCATTTCCACCAGCTGTACCGGCTGTCCGAACAGGTTCTTCTTCCCATGAGCCGCCCAGTTGTCCACATGATCCGCCATGGGGCTGGAAGGAGTGATTGGATAGATGGAAGCCACTTCGGTAAACGCATAGCTTGCGTACGCGGCGGCTTCATTTCCGTCCATAGTCTTTTTTATTGCCATAAGGGGAGTTCCTCCTTTTATTGATCATCTCTTTAATTGCGTAAAGTAAATAATACCAAGAAACGGATCATAAAACAAGTTTCGCCAAAATAGTATCACTGTTAACCGGATTGAATTGAAAAAACGCATTTTCCGCGGAAAATGATTGTTCCGTCGAAAAATGCGTCGATTCGTTTTTCTTATCATTCAGTTTGTTGTGTTGAGCTGTTTTTTCAGCTCTTCATATTCCGTCAGGAGATCATACAGTGCGTCCTGTGACAGCACGCCCCGCTTGAGGTCTCTGGGAAGCGCTCCTGCTTCATCCGCTTCGTAGTCCTGTCTCCAGCATCCGTTTTCATAATAGTCCGACAGGACTTCAATATCCTCTTTCACCGCATCGAACTGATCGATGGCAGTATGAAGGTCTAACACTGCTTTCCACGCTCGATCCATTCTTTCTTCCATGTTCTCGATCCGTTCAATCTGTTCTCTCATAAGCACCTCCTGTGGAAAACCTCCCGTTTCATCAGAAACGGGAGGTGCTATTTTACTCAGCAGCCGCTTCCTTTTCCTGCTCTCTCTTTGCCAGATCATTGGTATCCAGCGATTTTCCGAATACGAAGAAACGGTCATACAGGAATTCCGTGACGAAGTTCGTACTCATGATCAGTACGGTGGAGAGCATTCCCGGCCACAGATAGTTTTCCGTGAGGACCTTGTCGAGCCAGGTGCTCAACGGGGTGAATACCGCATAGAAGCACGCAACCTTAAGCATTGCGATCGGCACGTTGTTCGCAGATTTAAAGGTGTATCTTCTGTTTAGGGTAAAGTTCCAGAGCACGGACAGTACCAGTCCGACGAGATAGCAGTAGAAATGGCGCCACGGGGTTACGGCATCCAGCAGTGCAATAGAGACAAATTCGATGATGCCCGCTGACGCGGAGAACAGGGCGAATTTGATTGCCCGTGCCGCTTCCTTGTTTTTCACTTTAGCCATAGTATTTTCTCCCTCATGATCCGGCAGAGCCACCGGATTCTTTATGAATTCAAAGCAGCGAAATTTTTACGGTTATCGTCATACAGAGACTGGAAAACCGCATAGTTCCGGTCATATACGTCCCGCGTCTCCGGGTTGGGTTCAAAGGTTTTCACCACCGGGATCATCGTCTGCAGTTCATCCAGATCCTGGATGATCCCCAGACCGAGACAGGTGATGGCTGCCGCGCCCACCGAACCGGCGTTCTGCGGTTCCGGAACCGTCTCAATCGTCCGTCCCGTTATATCTGCCAGGATCTGACAGGTGACCTCTGACAGTGCGCCTCCGCCGACGAAACGGATCGTCTGGGAGGTCTGGACCTTCTTGTCGCTCACCTGCAGCATCCACCGCATATGATAACATATTCCTTCGATCACTGCACGGATCATTTCCGTTTTCCCGGTATCCAGACGCAGATTGAAGAACATGCCTGCTGCGTTGGGGTCTTCAAACGGACAGCGGTTTCCGTGCAGCCATGGTGTGAAGATCACGCCTTTCGCTCCCGGCTCCGCTTTTGCCACCGTCGCAGACAGATACTCATACAGGCTTTTATACAGGGATTCCTCGCCTTCACAGACATCTTTTTTGCTCAGATAGATCCCGATCTCATCCAAAGCCAGATGATCCCGGACCCATTCGAGGCATTTTCCGGCAGTCTCCAGCTCTGCAAAGTAATTGAACCGCTCGTTCTGCGCGCCGACAATGGCAGCCGCCATCGAAACAACATCGACGGCCCGGCGGTCAGTCACCGTCTCCACCCAGCCGGAAGTACCCCAGTAGATGTGCGTCTGTCCCATTCCACAGGCTCCTGCACCCACACCGATAAGTGAGGCGTCTCCGCCTCCCCCGAATACGGGGATCCCCGCCGGAAGACCCAGTTCGGCTGCTGCCTTTTCATGCAGCCTGCCGGCTTCCTCTTCCGATCGTATCACCTTCGGAAGGTGCTCCATGTCCACTCTAAAGGCGCGGCAGATGGAAGGACTCCACTGTTCCTTTCCCTTGCGGGTATCATAAACCATGGTGGAAAAGGCGGAATCTCTGGTCATAATAAAGTTTCCGGTACACCGGTGGATCAGATATTCCTTGACATCCAGCCATTTATAGGCTCTGCGGAAATTCTCAGGTTCATGATTCCGGATCCAGTTATATTTCCAAACAGGATCTTTCACGCTGGTGGATGCGGCTCCCGTCAGCATCATGCTCCGGACAAGGTTGACGACATTGAGGCCCTGCACCCGCAGTCCGCTCTGCATGCCTTCCTGAAGTTCCTTCCTTGCCCGCTGATCCATGTAGCTCATTGGCCGGTGGACGGGAATGCCGTCCTTATCCACCAGGACAAGTCCCTGCATCTGGGAACAGAAGGACATCCCTTCCACCGTTTCCATTTTCACTCCGGTCTTCTTCAGGACTTCCGCAGTGGTGACACACATGGAGGTCCACCACTGATCTTGATCCTGCTCTGCTCCGCCGTCCGGCATCAGAAAGAGATCATATCCCATGCTGGCGGATCCCAGAAGATTGATAGTTTTGTCGACACCGAACAGGCAGGTCTTGACCCCTGTCGTGCCGATATCATAAGCAATGATCACGTTCATTCGACTCTCTCCTTCTCTACCGGTCTCAGCCGGCAGAAAACGCCTGCCGCACAAAGGCCAGTGCGGATGCGATCAATTCTTCTTCATTTTTCTCCGGACCTTTTCCTGCATACAACAGATGGCGATGACGATAGTACTGGCATGCAATGGTAAACTGAACCATCATCAGAATATCATCAAAGAGCATGGCAAGGTATCCGGCATCGATTTCCTTTCTTACTTTGCCTTCGTCCTGATAGGCGGAAATGAGAGCGCGGTACGTCTCCGCGGTCTTTCCCTCGATCTCCCGTACCAGCTGTTCCGCAAACTCACCGTCTTCAAAACAGGTGATTCGATGGTACAGGATCACCGTCTCCGGATGCTCCCGGGAAAAATCTACTGCCGCCCTTATCAGGATCTCTGCGTTTTCTTCCGGATCTCTGTGGGCATCGATCTTTGCAGTCAGCACTTCATCCAGACTTTCCAAAGCATGTCGTACGCACGCAAAAAAGAAACTGTTTTTATCTTCGTAGTACTTGTACAGCACGCCGATGCTGACTCCCGCTTTTTTTGCTATGACATTGACGTTTGCCTTGTCGAGGCCGAGTTTGGAAAATTCCCGGATGCCGGTCTGCAGGATCTCCGCCTGCTGTTCCGGTGTCAGTTTTTTCAGCACTCGGGATCACTCCTTCAGCTTGGAATACTTTCTCTCGTAGAAAGTCTTCTGAAGGGATGCATCCAGATAAGAAACCCGGAAATCTCCTCCGATGGCATTCTGATACAGAGCGGTGTACGCCCCTTTGATCAGGATCTGCGCTCTTGCTTCTGCCTCTGCCTCATCCGGTCCCATCACCAAAGCTCCGTTTCCGCCTATAAGCACCATATGATGCTTCAGCAGGAGTCGGGAAACGTTCGGATTGTCCATTCCATCGACCCACGGGACCGAGTATCCGGTAATTTGAGCCACATCATCCAGCACTGCGGGCATCTCTTTGCCCATCAGGCTGTAGGTCATGACGGCGGGATGCGTGATATGACGTACACAGCCTGCCTCATGAGACATATGGTATACATTCCAGTGTGTCCGGTCAGAAACGGACTGTGTGCGTTCGTTTTCTTTTATCAGGTATTCTCCTGTCTTTTTATGGATCAGGATCCCTCTTGCGGTACGGATGCTGCTTCCCAGGTCCTCCGGTGCCTCCGCATCCCCGTACTTCTCACGGCAGATGCCTTCCGGATCCTTTTTGTCATAGAGATCTTTCATGATCTGCTCCAGCATGAGCACACGGCGCATCGTCTGCTCCTTGTCCTCTCCGAAGATCAGCGCACCGTGCGCGCGCATGAGCATGCTGTTGCTGGTAAGGTTCTCTTTCAGGCATTCCGCCACAGCCTTCTCCAGCATCTTCGTGGAGGACATACCGTAACCGGCGCACGGGACCGTATTTCCCAGTTCTTTCACATGTTCCTCTTCCCAGAGGACCAGGTCGCGCCCCGCAATGCTCACAGCGGAAGCCATATACTGATGGGTATGGATAATGTAGTCTACATCCGTACGCTGCCGGTATATTTCCGCATGGACTTTCTTCTCACTGGACGGTTTATACTTTCCTTCCCAGCTCATGTCATTGAGATGCAGAAGAGTGATGTCTTCGGGTGTAAGAACATCATATCCCCGTCCGCTGGGAGTAATCAGGATCGTATCGTCATCGATGCGGGCACTGATATTTCCCCAGGTTCGGATCGTCAGGCCGGAGTGGAGCAGATCCAGTCCGGTCTCCACGATTTTTTCTCTTGCCTGCTGTTCGGTATATCTCATCGCTTATACCTCGATTTTTTCACACTGAGCCAGCACACGATCAAAACGCGCGATAACATCATCGATCATTGCTTCGTCATAAGCAGCGCTGGTGTAAAGGCGGGAACCGGCCAGAGTGATCATTCCCTCTGCCATGTAGGCTGCTCCCATGTGCTGCATCTCCTTCTGACGGATTCCGGTCTCCTTCAGGATCATCGGGATCTCCCATGGTTTCTTCCAGTTGATTGCGTAGTGCATCGTACCTGCATTGTCCAGATGGCAGATGGAGCCCTGGTTGAATGCCACGAACGGAAGATTGTATTTCCGGATGGATTCCTGCAGTCCGCGGGTCAGACGGTCGCCCATTCTTCCCGCTTTTTCACAGGCATTGGTTTCCTCGATCTCACACAGTGTGAAGTAGCCCGCGCAGCAGGAGATGGGTGTTGCAGCCATCGTACCGCCGCAAAGCGCCTTGTGTACCTTCTTTCCGGAAGCATCCAGACCGGCACCGAGATACGCCATGCAGTCCTTGTGACCGCCCACGCCGCCGGCGCCGGGATATCCTCCGGCGATGACCTTGCCGAATACCGTCAGATCCGGATCGACCCCGAAATAGCCCTGGGCGCCGGAAACACCGATACGGAAGCCCGTAACAACCTCATCAAATATCAGCAGAGCGCCATACTTGTGAGCCAGTTCCTCCACGCCCTTGACAAACTCCTTGGAAACCGGACGGGTACCGGATTCCGGACCAACCGGCTCCAGGAATACCGCGGCTGTACCGCCGTCCAGCCGGTGCTTTCTCAGCTTCCGCTCCAGGTCTTCCAGATCATTGGGGAAAAATTCATCGGTGTGCTTGAACACAAAGTTGGGAACACCGCGGGACTGAATCCCCTTGGTTCCGGGGATGCGGATACCGTATGCCAGCTGGTCCGACCAGCCATGATAGGCACCGCCCATTTTCAGAATGTTCTTCTTACCCGTCTTCAGTCTGGCAATACGGGCTGCCACCATGCAGGC
Source organism: Oscillospiraceae bacterium (assembly GCA_904501855.1). Classification (GTDB taxonomy): domain Bacteria; phylum Bacillota; class Clostridia; order Oscillospirales; family Oscillospiraceae; genus UBA2922. Next base: position 26,214 of record CAJGCI010000007.1, read on the forward strand.
TTCCGTGCCGGAACCCAGCATACGGAACATTTCCACGGAAGGAACACAGTCGGAAATCTTTTTCGCCAGTTTATACTCAAATTCATGGAACAGTCCGGTGGAAGGGCCGCAGGTATTCAATAGATCGATGACCTGGGAACGAACCGACTCCGGATTGCTGCCGAGGATCGTAGGACCGCCGGCCTGAAGAAGATCGTAATACCAGTTGCCGTCACGATCATAAAGCTTAGCTCCGTCTGCCTTGTCGATCACAATAGGAAACGGATAGTTAAATGCCAGATTATGCTGAACACCGCCGGGAATGATCTCCTTCGCCTCTCCGATCAGTTCCTTCGATTTCGCACATTTCTTTTCAAAGTAATTATCCACATAACCCTGAAGCGCATCCCGGTTAATGGAGTAAACCGGAGATTTCTTCAATTCATCCAGCTGACGGGTCACTTCCGCCGCATCCAAATATTCATCAATGGCAAATCCGTTGTACGCCATAACAAGTGCCTCCTGGTACAGTATTTTCGTGAGTCGTTGCTCACGTCCTGATTTGAATGTACCATCCTCCCCCATGCCGTGTCAATCTCTATCGGGTAAAAATGTAAAAAAATACCGGAAGAGTTTCTTTCGATTCTCTTCCGGTACCCTTCGCCGCAGCTATCCCCCCAGTGCTGCGACGGCGCGTCGTATCAAATTCAGTATGCCCCGTGCCAGTATTCTGTGCTGACGGTTACCCAGTCGGCATCGTTGCGGGACGGATAGGTATCACTGTATCGTTCGACCCGCTCCAGCAGCCGCAGATAGGCCTCCGCCGAGGAGAAGGTCGCGTCCAGGTTGACCCGGTCGGAGCGGCTGGACCACAGTTTGATCAGATCCGGCATCAGGCCGTAGTGGGCCATCTTCCGGTTGTCATTGAGGTCAAAGATTCGGTTTCCGGTTTTCTGCCTTGCAAAATGAACGTCTTGGACCTTTCCGCTGTATACGCCGGAATGCAGTGCCGTAAAGCTGCCGTCATCGTAATTGACCGGCGCGTATTCGCTGCCTGATTCCTCCAGCGTCGGCAGCATGCAGGCCCCGTTGACATCCGTGGCATAGGGAACGCCGATGATCAGATCATCCGACGGATCATTGTTGGTATTATACCATGTCGTCGGTACTTCGTACGGGCCTCCATACCGCTGATATTTCTCATTATTCAGAAATGCGGAAGTTCCCCGTCCGCCTTTATTTCTTGCACTCAGATCGATCATGAATTTCAGGTAATCCGAGACACAGATCTGATGCCCGTTGGTCGTCTCAATGGCCATCACGGAGATCAGGCCGCCCAGCTGCATGACCTTAATCATTCTGGGAATATCCATCTGCTCCCATGCATCTTTATAGTGCGGAGGATTCATATCCAGAATTCTCGTGTGGGATGCGATAAGCCCCGGATACTTTTCTTCCCAGCAGATATCCAGCAGCTTATTGAAGGATTTATCGCTGAGATGGTCCACTTCGATAAGAAACTTTCTCTGGATCATCTGCCGGATCAGCCATTCTCCGGTCCTGGTGAGGCCTTTGGCATTGGCTGAACCTGTGGCGCCCTCATCCAGCGTTGCCAGAGGTTCTGTATAGAACACGCGGTTGTTTGGCGAGGATTCGCTGGTAAAGATCGTACCTCTCTGAAGGAAATTCATCACATCGAATACCGCGCCCTGATACAGTTGGCATCCTCCGAAGCCGTTGTCCAGTGCATGGATGGGGAAGAAACTGCGGACCCCGAGATTCCAGACCTCATCCATCTGTTTTTCGATATTTGCAAGACCCTGGTCACAGGCCTCCTTCGAGATCTGTCCCGCTTCATACTGTCCCAGATAATCCTGTTCACATCCGAAGATCGTGTCCTCCTCGATCCCGAGAAAGACCGCCATCTTGCCCTTGCTGATCACTTCCCTCGCCTGAGAAGCATTGGTGCAGATACGGAACCAGCCTTCTCCGGGACCGCCGCACTGGGCATCGATATAGTCCTGCATGCTGTAGATATACTGTACCTGCTTGCGGACTGCTTCCATATCATCCGTGGTACCGCCCCTATAGGGAGGCAGTGCGTTCATCAGCTGCCCCAGTGTCTCATTGTTGACACACTGCTGTACCATCACACGCTGACCGGCAAGCCAGGAACGTTCCAGCCACTTGTAATAGGCCTGCTGGTGGTTGGTGGAAAAGGCCGTTGGCCAGTAGTTGAAGTCCGGGTACCCCGAAGTATCGTGTCCCGTTG
>CAJGCI010000008.1 GCA_904501855.1 Oscillospiraceae bacterium
GTACAGGACATCGCGATGCTGCTTGGTGAGACCACCGCGGAAACAAAAATCGCACTGACAAAACTGAAGGAGCGTATCGATATCAATGAGAATGAATGAGTATTTCGCTGATGTCGGTTATCAGAGCATCAATCACGATGGCGAACAGCTGTGCGGCGACCATGTGGAATTTATCCAGGAAAAGACCACCAAATCGGGACACCAGCTGAAGATCATCGTGCTTGCAGATGGCCTGGGCCATGGTGTTCGGGCCAACATCCTCAGCACGCTGACTTCCAAAATCATCTCCACGATGCTGGCAGCGGAACTGTCAGTCAAGGAAGCGGTGGAAACCATCGCAGATACGCTGCCGGTCAATTCGGAGGTCAACGCGGCGTTTTCCACATTCACCATTATGGTGATCAGGGATAACAATTCCGCTTCCATCACGCAGTATGAAAACCCTAATGTCATCATGCTTCGAAACGGGAAAAACTATAACTATCCCACCAACGAGCTCCGTATCGGGGATAAAGTAATCCTGCAGTCCGAACTGACGCTGATGGAGAATGACATCTTTATTATGATGAGCGACGGCGTGCTGTACGCAAGCCCCAACGGGGTGTGGAACGAAGAATGGGACCGCAACGGTGTCATCAAATACATGGAGGCCTTCTTCAGTGTCGGCTTCACAGCAAAAACTCTTACTACGATCCTGCTTGATCGCGTCGCCCGGCTCTATGCGGGACACCCCACCGATGATGCCACTGTATGTACGGTTCGTGTCAGAAAAAGAGAGACTGTAAACTTGGCGTTTGGTCCTCCTTCCCGTTACGATGAAGGAACAAAAATGATGTCTCTATTCTTTGCCCGGGGAGGCAAGCATATCGTCTGCGGAGGAACGACTGCAAAGATTGCTGCTTCCTATCTTGGCAAACCGGTAATCCCGCAGCAGAATACGCCGGATCCCAACATTCCACCTATGTCCAAAGTCGATGGAATCGATATCGTCAGCGAAGGTATCGTGACCATGGACCGGGTGTTGCTGTATGCAAAGGATTATCTCAAAGACAATGAGACCTTTGAAGAGTGGAGCTACAACAAGGATGCTGCTTCCATCATTGCCCGCGAACTTTTTGAAACCGCTACGGATGTAAACTTTTTCATCGGACGGGCCGTAAATCCGGCTCACCAGAATCTGACCCTGAACTTCGACGTCAAGATGTCCATTGTTTCCGAGCTGGTCGAATGCCTGCAAAAGATGGGAAAGATCGTTATGGTCAATTACTTCTGATCTATAAGCAAAATCAAGCCTATGCAACCGCATGGATTGCATAGGCTTTCCTTTTTTATCTCAGCATTATTTTCCAACACAGAACCGGCTGAAGATCCGGTTTGTAATGTCCTCTCCCGTCTTTCTTCCAGACAATTCCCCGATGGTCTGCATCGCGTCCTGGATCTGGGTAAGGACAATATCCGGTGTAACACCGTGCTCCATTGATTTTTCCGCCTGCCGGAGCAGTTCCAGCGAGCGTCGCACCGCATCCGCCTGCCGCAGATTCGTGAGAATCTCTCCGGAGGGAACGGAAGGAATCGGAAACATCTCCCGGATGGTTTCCTCCAACCGGTCCAGCCCCTCTCCTGTTCTGACACTCAGCGAAATCACCGGGATCCCTTCCAGTTCTCCGTGACCCCGGTCGTTGAGGTCCGCCTTTGATCTCACCAGGATTCCGTGGGGCGCTTTTCCAACTTCTTCAAACAGCCGGCGGTCTTCCTCTGTCATTTCCTCCGCCTGTCCGTCCTGCAGCATAATAACAAGCTCTGCCGACTCCATCGCACGGCGACTGCGCTCCACGCCCAGCTGCTCCACTTTATCCGTGGTTGAATCTGTAACGCCGGCCGTATCCACCAACCGGAGCAGCACGCCTCCCACAGTTGCTTTCTCTTCGATCGTGTCTCGTGTGGTTCCGGGAATCTCTGTCACGATCGCCCGGTCATATCCCAATATGGCATTGAGAAGAGAACTCTTTCCTGCGTTTGGCCTGCCTACGATGGCAGTGGGAATGCCGCTGTTCATCTGTTTTCCCCTCTCATACGTATCCAACAGTGCCTGCATCTGCTTCTGTGCGGATTTCAGAGTATCCGCATACTGGTTCAGTTCGAATTCTTCGATATCCTCATCCGGATAATCCAGAACGGCATGATAATGAGAGCAGATCTCTGTCAGTTCCTCATAGATTCGTTCCGCTTTCTTCTGCAGGGATCCTCCAAGCTGTCCTACCGCATTTTTGGCAACATCTGCGGTCTCGGCATCAATGATATCGATCACGGCTTCCGCCTGTGTCAGACCCATTCTTCCGTTCAGAAAGGCTCGTTTCGTAAATTCTCCCGGGCCGGCCTGACGGACGCCCAGCCGACAGATGGCATCCATTGCCTGCCGAAGAACCGCAGGCGACCCATGACACTGCAGTTCTGCCGTGTCTTCTCCGGTATAGGATCCGGGGCCATGACTGATGGTGCACAGGCACAGATCCATGACCTGTCCATCCGAGTCCATCAGCTTTCCGTAGACCAGTTTGCGGTCTTCATGGGATGACATCGGCTGTCCGGAGGACGGAAGAAAGATCTGATCGATGACCGTCAGGGCCTTATCTCCGGAAATGCGGATGATGCCTATGGCGGAGATCTGCGTTCCGGTAGCAATGGCAGCGATAGTATCTGACATAGTGATTCCTCTCTAAAAAATCAGACCGACCCCAGGATCGGTCTGATGTGCTGTTAATGTTTTGCCCTCATTTCGGGGTTGAGCAGGCAGTCCGCCACAATGGCGATCTGTGCCCGTGTGATCTGTGCGTCCGGCTGGAACGATCCGTCCGGAGATCCGGAAAAAACGCCGGCACGGCACAGCGTGTATATGTCCGAAAAATACTGGTGGCTCGAAGGTACATCCGTAATCTGACCACGCTTGATATCGTTGATCTCTTTCAGATCGGTCTTCGGTACCGCACGGGAAAGATAGTGGGCGATCTCACCGCGGGAAATAGGAACTTTCATCTCCTCCCACGGATAGTCTGCCACGGATCCGGTGAGGATCTTGTTTTCTACGGCATACTCCAGATAGGGGCGGTACCACTCCTCACCGGAAGCTGCTTTCAGCGTAACGGATCCCTCTTCCTTGATCTGAGAAATCATACATGCAATCACCACTGCTGACATTCTGGATACCGCCAGATCCGGCGAGAACGTCGTTTCGCTGGTCCCGTCCATAACGCCCTGCTCGACCAGATCCGCAACGGCATCGTAATACCAGTCTGTAATATTGAGATCCACATAGTCCGACTTGCCTTCTGCGATTTCCACCGGCCCGGCCATAATCAGTGTGGAAAGACGCTGTACCTTCAGCTGAAGAGATGCCTCCGGTCCGACCACATAACGGTGGCCGATCTCAATACGGGCATCCGCCAGTGCCTCGCCTTCGCTGACATCCAAAATACGACCGTCACTGCGGCCGTTGGACACCTGTCCATCTGCAAGCAGGAACCATGCGCCGTTTTTCAGCGTAATGACCGTACCCCGGCCGGCCAGAACCGATGCCTTCGTTTCCTTCTGCAGATCCAGCCTCTTCTGTGTATTTACTGCGCTGTCATATACTGCTCCCATTCGAGACTCCAGAGGAGTCAGTGAATTCGACAGGACCTTGGCAAAAAACTCACCGTTGGCATAGGATTTTGTTGCTACCGGGTCATCCGTATTGTTCGCATTTTGTCTTGCTAAGGTAAAAGCGGTAATGACCGCCGCAAGAGCGACGGCCAACACCATAATTGCAATTACAACTGATCTTCTCACTTTTTCATCCAGTCAGGACAAATCAAGTCCTGTTATTCAATCTCTTCTGACGGTTCTGCCGGGCAATTTCTTCGTCAGCTTTATCCGACACGAAATAACTCAACGCCAGAAGACTGTCAGAAAAATGCATATTCTCTACCAAAACATCGCTATTGGGATCGGTAAGCTCCACGTTCGTGAAGTTCCAGAATGCATCAATTCCCTGCTCGATCAGATCGTTGGTCATTTTTACCGCGATCTCTTTCGGTACACAAAGAACAACAACATCTACTTTATTCTGCTGCAGATAATCGTTCATCTGCTCCTGGCCCAGAATGGGAACTCCGTTAACTTCTGTACCAATGAGCTCCGGCTTAATGTCGAATGCAGCCTTCATGGAAAAGCCCCATTCTTCAAAAGAAAAGTTGCGTAAAAGGGCATTTCCGATATTACCGACGCCGAGAAGAATGGCATTGAATCCGCGATCCATGCCCAGGATGGTTGCAATATCCTGCCGAAGCGTATTGACATTGTAACCATAGCCCTGCTGTCCAAAATCTCCAAAGCAACTGAAATCCTGACGAATCTGAGATGGTGTGAGCCCCAGCTGCTTGCCCAGTTCTCCCGAGGAAATTCTGCTGACGCCCTGTTCGTTAAGTTCGTCCAGTTTCCGAAGGTATCTGGGTAGACGACGGATAACATTATTGGACACTTTTATCCGTTTCATCCTCGTTCCTCCTATCCAAATTGACCTATCCCATAAGCCAATCAAACACTACTTCTAGAGTAGTTTATCATATTTTTCACATACTATCAAGGCATTGTCCAACCCAAAAAACGACACTGAATCCCTGCGTTATTCCATTATTTGTCATCCATTGATTCGTGAATCTGTCGTCCTCGGGAAAATCACTGATTGGAAAGCCGATTCCCTGCCTCACTGGCAATCTCCTGAAGTTCTTCCAGTGAGCCGACTTTGGCAAACCGCTGCCGGTACGGGGCAGAACGAGGAACCCCATGAAGATACCATGGCAGATGATGCCTGGCCTGCAGACAGGCGTAGTGTTCGTTGGTCTGTTCAGCCAGCATCTTGATCTGCCGGACCGCAGTATCCAGCCGCGAAGGCAGTGACGGCAGTTCCGGACATATTCCTTCCCGAAGCAGGGTCTCTGCCTGCTGGAAGATCCATGGATTTCCGAAGCTTCCCCTTCCGATCATTACCGCAGGACAACCGGTATAACGGAGCAGATGAACTGCCTCCTCCGCGGTAAGGGCATCCCCGTTGGCTATTACAGGGATTGAAAGTGCTTTCTGCACATCCCTGATGATATCCCAGTCTGCTCTCCCCTGATACATCTGAACCCGGGTTCTTCCATGTACTGCCACCGCAGAAGCGCCAGAGTCCTCACACATTTTTGCAAACTCCACCGCATTGACATTGCCGCCGTCAAACCCCTTCCGGATTTTTACCGTTACGGGAACCGTTACTGCATCCACGACACTGCGGATAATACGGCCAGCAAGATCCGGTTCTTTCATCAGTGCCGATCCATCGCCGGATTTTACCACCTTGTTGACCGGACACCCCATATTGATATCCAGTATATCTGCACCGGATGCTTCCAGAGCCAGAACAGCCGCCTCAGCCATCACGTCCGGTTCGTGTCCGAAGATCTGCACACTGACCGGATGCTCATCCCGGGGAACATAGCAGAGATCCTTTGTTTTTCGGTCATGGTAGGACAGCGCCTTTGCGCTGACCATCTCCGTGGTGGACAAAGCGGCTCCGCATTCCCTGCAGATCCTTCGGAAGGCAAAATCTGTGACGCCGGCCATGGGAGCCAGAGTAAAGGCACCGTCCAGGACTATCGTTCCGATCGTTACCATATGATATCCAGTCCCACAGGGCAGTGATCCGAGCCGGTGATCTCCGGGAAAATATATGCATCCTGAACATTTCCCTTCAGCCGGTTGGAAACGAGGAAATAGTCAATCCGCCACCCCACATTCTTGGCGCGCGCATTGCCCCGGTAGCTCCACCAGGAGTAGGCATCTTTCCGATCCGGATAGATCATCCGGAAGGTGTCCGCAAATCCGGCGTCCAGAAGTTCACCGAATTTTCCCCGTTCCTGATCTGAAAATCCGGCATGCCCAACGTTGGCGGCAGCGTTCTTAAGATCGATCTCCTGATGTGCGACATTCATATCGCCGCATACGATGACCGGTTTTTTCCCATCCAGTTCCATCAGATATTTCCGGAAACAGTCTTCCCAATCCATGCGGTAATCAATCCTGGCAAGTTCATTCTGGGCATTGGGGGTATAGACACACACTAGAAAGAATTCTTCAAACTCCAATGTAACGGTGCGTCCCTCATGATCGTGTTCTTCAACCCCGATACCATACTGTACGCTTATCGGTTCCACCCGGGAAAAAATCGCAGTTCCGGAATAGCCTTTTTTCTCTGCATAATTCCAGTATCCCTGATAGCCGGGAAGATCCAGTTCGATCTGGCCTTCCTGCAGTTTGGTCTCCTGCACACAGAAGCAGTCCGCATTCAGATTCCAGAACACTTCTTCAAACCCTTTGCCCACTGCGGCGCGAAGTCCGTTTACGTTCCATGAAACAAATCTCATCTGTTTTCCTCCTTAGCCTGTGCTTCCGCAGAGCGAAACAGTTCACTGGTGCGGTAAGGACGCTCAATCCCCGCCTGGTACATCCGGGGGGCAGGGCCCGCTTTTCTGTCTTTCGTCTCTTCTGTCCGGGACGCCACCAGTCGGTTGATCGTGATCCCCTGCGCATGGAACTTCGCTTCGTAATCGGTCATGATCCCTCTGGGACCATTCTTATGAAGGTCACGATCCAGCTCTGTGATTTTCCAGTTTTCTTCCCGGAATTTCTCTTCCGACCACTCAAACAGCGGATCATTATCGGTCTTATAATGGATCTGGCCTCCTGCTGTCAGCACATCGGCATATTTTCGCAGAAAACCCGGTGCCGTCAAACGGTGTTTTGCATCATGGCTTTTCGGCCACGGATCCGGGAAATTGATGTAGATCCGATCGATCTCTCCATCCTCAAAGACATCTTCGATCTTTTCCGCGTCCATATCGATGAACCGGACGTTGGAAAGCTCCATCTGACAGGCCTTTTCCATCGCCATCACCATGGCGTCGGGAACCCGCTCAACCGCTACCAGGAGAACATCCGGATTCTCTGCCGCAGTCCCGGCGGTAAAGGTCCCTTTTCCGCATCCAAGCTCCACAAAAATCTTACTGTATTCGGGAAACCCTTCTCTCCATCTTCCCTTCATCTGTTCCGGTGCTTCGATCAGCACACGGGAACACTGTTCCATCCGGGAAGAAAGATTGGTTTTCTTTCGCATTCTCATAGAAAAATCAACTCCTGCGCCTAAGAATAACACATTGGATAATGATGGGCAAATACTCTTTTTGACCCTTGGTTTTTCTGCCTTTTTTGCCCTTTTTTCAACGGGAAATATTTATTGCAATGCCTGATAACTTGATGTATACTAAACAGCGTTATCCGGGTGTAGCGCAGTTGGTAGCGCGCCAGCTTTGGGAGCTGGATGCCGCTGGTTCGAATCCAGTCACTCGGACCACAGAAGGACTCTGATTTGATGTAATCGGAGTCCTTTTTCTTTTCCCCGCTCCTTACTGCATTGGTCTTTCATCAATAAGGCACGATTTTTGTAGAAATAATGTCAATTATGGCGTAAAATGATTTTATCATGAGAAATGAGGTGTTACCCATGGAGCAAATCAACCAAAAGAATTCCTTTTTTAAAAACTATGGTTTCCTGATCTGCATGATCATCGGCATCGTTGCAGGCTGCATCGTCGGTGCAACCTGGCCGGGTGCGACTGCACTGGAGCCCATTGGAACCATCTTCATCAATATGATGTTCTGTGTTGTCGTTCCGATGGTATTCGTCTCCATCTCTTCTGCTATCGCAAATATGAAGAGCGCACGCCGTGCCGGCAAAGTCATGGGCACGACGATCGCCACCTTCTGCGTGACGGCCGCAATCGCTGCTCTGATTATGTACATCATCGCACGATGCATCCCTCTGGTCGTCGGTGACTATCCCACGGCGGAAGGTGAGATCGGAGAAACACTCGGTGTTGCGGACATGATCGTCAACTTCTTCACCAAGCCCGATTTCACGGAACTGTTCAGCCGCCGCGCCATCCTCCCGCTGATCGTTGCTGCCGTTCTGTTCGGCTTCGGCATCCAGCTTAACGGCGGACCCAAGACCAAGACCGCGCAGATGCTCGAGGATCTCAACGGCTGCCTGATGAAGGTCGTCAAAATCATTACCTACTATGCCCCCATCGGATTCTTCGGTTTCTTCGCATATCTCGTTGCCAGCTACGGTCCCGAGCTCATCGGTGATTATGGACGTACACTCATCATCTACTATGTGCTCTGCTTCGCCTATATGTTTGTTTTCTTCCCGATCTACGCACGCTTCGGCGGTGGAAAGGGTGCTGTGAAGATGATGTTCTCCAAGCTGTTCCGGCCCGCGGCGGTATCCTTTGGCACCTGCTCGAGTGTCGCGACGATCCCCACCAACATGGAGGTCGCAGAGGAAACCGGGATCTCCAAGGATGTGTCTGACATCGTGCTGCCTCTCGGCGCAACGATGCACATGGATGGCTCCGCCATGAGCGCCATCATCAAGGTTGCGTTCCTGTTCGGCATGTTCGGTCAGGACTTCAGCACCGGCCGTGCAATCCTTGCCATCATTGTGGCTGTATTCTCTTCGGTCGCCATGTCCGGCATTCCCGGCGGCGGCGGCACTGGCGAGTTGGTGCTGTGCACCATCTTCTTCCCGGATCAGTTGGCCGTTGCTTACCCGATTGCTCTTGCCCTCGGCAACCTCGTGGATCCCCCTGCAACGATGGTCAATGCCGCAGGCGACTATGTGGCATGTTATGTCGTTTCCCGTTTTGTGGATGGAAAGGACTGGCTGCAGAAAAAGCTTCATAGGACCGGCGCGCGCTGAGTCTTACAACAAAGAACGAATACACCGTCGCGGAAACGCTCCGCGGCGGTGTTTTTTGCTGTATCCAAGAATCTGCCTGTCATGTTATAATCAGTTCAACAAATCCGAATGATTTTAGGTGATCAGAGCATGAACTATCGAGAATACGGTTCCGATCAGAAAGAACCCATCCTTCTGCTTCATGGCGGCGGTTTGTCCTGGTGGAATTACCGGGAAACGGCCGAACGATTGCAAACTGATTTTCACATAATTCTCCCGATCCTGGACGGACACGCAGGGTGCGATCGTCCGTTTTCCACAATTGAAGAGAATGCAACCGAGATCATTTCTTTTATCGATGCTCATTTCGGTGCTTCTGTTCTGCTGATCGGCGGGTTGTCTCTGGGTGGCCAGATCCTATTGGAGATGCTGTCACAGCGCCGGGATCTCTGCTCCTATGCACTGGTCGAAAGTGCTTCGGTCATTCCGTCAAAGCTGACGAACTCGCTGATCGCACCGGCTTTCGGAGGAAGTTATGGCCTGATCAAAAACAGAGGCTTTGCAAAAATGCAGTTCAACACCCTGCATATCAATCCGACGCTCTTTGAAGACTATTACCAGGACACCTGTCATATCAAAAAAGAGGATATGATCTCATTTATGAAAGCCAGTACTTCTTATGCGCTAAAGGATTCCCTCTGCGGTGTTTCCTCGGAAATACATGTGTATTACGGAAGCAGAGAGACCGGCATCATAAAGCGCTCTGCCGAAAGGATCGGAAAGGAACTTCCCGGCTGCCAACTTCATTCCTTGCCGGGCTTCTACCATGGAGATTTTTCTCTGAATCATGCAGATGCATATGCAGATGCCGTAAGGCAAATCGTCCGCAGAGTCTAAGATTTCCGGAGATGGACACAAGTTACTACCGTCTAATTCCATCTGTTTGAGGAGGCAACCATGCATTATACCGGAACTATTTTTCGCCCGCCTTTCGAGGCCCGTTCCCTGCTCCTTCAGGTAACGGTCGGCTGCTCTCATAACCGATGCACCTTCTGCACCATGTACCGCGGTGTCTCCTTTCAGATCGAGCCGATGGAACAGATCGAACAGGATTTAAAGGAAGCCGGCTATTATTACCCCAACACCAGACGTGTCTTTCTGGAGAACGGGGATCCCTTCGTACTGAAAACGGAACAGCTGACGGAGATTGCGGAAATGATCCACCGTTATCTTCCCTATGTGGATACCATCGCCATGTATGCCTCCATCAAGAATATCCGCAGCAAAAGCAGTGCGGATCTTCGTCTTCTTCGCTCTCTTGGAATCAATGACCTCAACATCGGAGTGGAAAGTGGCTATGACCCCGCTCTGAAATATATGAACAAGGACCATACCTGTGAAGAGGCCGTGCAGGAACTTCACCGGCTTACCGACGCCGGAATGGATTTCGGTCTGAACATCATTCTAGGATGTGCCGGTTCCGGAAACGGAGAGGCCAATGCCCTTGCCACCGCGGATTTGATCAACCGGACTCAGCCTGGTCTGATCTTTACCGGAACCATGCACTCCGATCCCGGATGCCCGCTGTATGAGGATATGCAGAACGGCACTTTCGTGGAAAACTCCATCGGAGAGTATCTTGAGGAAGAGGAGATCCTGGTCTCTAATCTTGACCTGAAGTTCTGTGAGTACTTTGCTTTGCACCCGTCTAACATCGTCCGCGCAGATCTTCTTCTGCCGAAAGAGAAGGAACTGCTTCTGCATAAGATCCGGCAGACCAGAGCCGGAATGACTCAGGATATACTGATGTCCCGTCCTTCCCGGGCAGGAGAGGGCGGTATCATACTATAATGAAATCAGATCCGATCCTCCGGAGGATCGGATTTTTTCTAAAAGAGGTATTTTTAGAATCAGATATGATATATACTGATACTGACAAAGGAATCGAAGGCGCAAAACACATTTTTCGCGCATAATCTTTGAAAACCCTCTCCATATTGTCCGCGAAAGATGTTATTTCACCCAACATTCCGTACCGGGAAGAAAAAGAAATCTGATCTGAGCTGCACACTCATTGCAGTTCCGATCCATTCGGACTAAAAGGAGGGAGTTTTTTGTCTGGCTATTCGGAATATACCCAGTCGGCGCTGAATATCCTGCGTGATCCGACTCAGACCATGCACTGGTATATCATTCCGCTTCTGCTCATTGTGATGTATATTGTCACCAAGGAGCTCAGCGAGAAACATTACCACGTTGTTCTGGCTGGCTTTGCGCTTTGGGGCGTCGACATCTTCAATGAGATCTGGAATTCCATGATCTGCTTTATCAGCGGATATGCACCTGTGTGGGGCACTCCGGTCGGGGTCGGAAACACGGCATGGCTTCTGATGATCGGCTACAACATCGAAATCTCTTTCATGTTTCTGATCATGGGTATTACCTGCTGTCTCATGCTTCCCAAGGATCCCAAGGCAAAGATCCTCGGCATTAACAACCGCATCGTCTACTGCATTATTCTGACCACACTTGCCGTAATCATCGAATGCTTCCTGAATTACTGTGGTGTGCTCACCTGGGAATGGTCTTTCTGGCAGCGCAAATTCCCATGGATCCTCTGGCTCATCGGCTATCTCCCGTTCTTCGCCACGGCATTCTATGTCCACGATCGCCCCACTGTAAGACAGGCTGCTGCGGTCACCGGCGGAATTCTGGGTTTCGATGTGATCCTTATCATCATCTGCGCCTGCCTCGGCTGGATTTAAGGAGGTTTGACTTATGGCTACAATTTCCGGCGGCGCCTTAGCCGTTCTGATCGGCGCAACTTTGATTGACTGCGGTCTCGTAGTCGTTGCCTTTATCAGTTTTTTGAAAAAATAAATAATCTGATTTAAAAACCCATCTCCCTGTTCCGGACACGCCCGGAACAGGGAGTTTCTTTCGTATACTATATTGGAATAATTTGCATATTTTTCTATTTTTGTCCATTTTTTTATTTTATTTCTTAGTTTTCTTGGTATAATTAGGTAGGGGTTTAATGTGTGATAAGTCGTGAAATAAGAGAAACTGAAGGAGGCTCTTATGGCTAATCGTAGTGATATTACCCGCGACCAGTGGATGCTCCGCGGACCGCTTGCAAAAAAAGGATATGACTGGTGGTGGCATTCGCTCACGGCAGAGAATGCGGAGACCGGCGAAGAAAAACCGTTCTATGTAGAGTTCTTTACCTGCAACCCTGCGCTGGCGGAAGACGAACCGAAGCTCGTCTGGCATCTTTCCGATGCTCAGAGAGGCTCGCAGCGCCCCTCTTATCTGATGGTCAATGCCGGATTCTGGGGAGAAGATCACGGACAGCTCCACCGCTTCTTTGCGTGGAAAGATGTAACCGTCCACGCGGATGCGCCCTATGAGATCAGCGCAGCAGACTGTTACTGCAGTGAGACATTCACCAAAGGCAGCATTAACGTTTCTCCCGAGGAAGCCGCTGCGCATCCGGAATGGATGACCGACGCCGGGTCCATCAGCTGGGAAATCGAGATCGATAAGAAAGTCGCCTTCCACGTAGGGTATGGCGCCAGTAAATTCTTCCGGGATATCAACGCATTTGAGATGTTCTGGCACGCAGAAGGAATGAAATCCAAATTTAAAGGCGAGATCATTCTCAACGGTGTGAAATACATCATCAAACCGGAAACGTGCAACGGTTATTCTGATAAGAACTGGGGCGGAGATTTTACCAGCCCCTGGGTGTGGCTGTCTTCCAACAAGCTGTTCAGTGAGCGGAAAGGACAATACCTGACGGACAGCGTGTTCAATATCGGCGGCGGAAGACCCAAAGTGTTTTTCGTTGCCTTGGATCGCAAGCTTCTCGGTGCGTTCTGGTATGAAGGAAAGAACTATGAGTTCAACTTCTCTAAATTCTGGACTCTCTCCGGCACGAAATTCGACTGCTGGGAGACGGAAAATGAAATCTACTGGCACGTGATCCAGACTACCGCAACGGCGAAACTGGATACACGGATCGTGTGCGATAAAAAAGATATGCTGAACATTAATTACGAGGCTCCCACCGGTCTAAAACGCCATAACCGTCTGTGGAACGGCGGTACCGGTACCGGTGTGCTGAAGCTGTACAAGCGCAGTTTCGGAAAAGAGACCCTGATTGATACGATCCTTGCGGAAAACATCGGATGTGAATTCGGAGAATACGATCGCTGATCGTGGATCCCCTTATTTAAAATGACTCAAGCGGAGACGCAGGACTGGTACCCAGTCCTGCGTCTTTGTCCATTATTTTTTGTGGCGTTTTTTGTAGTCCTCCCGGATCCTTCCGAGGACTTTGGCATCATTGAGTCCCTTGGACAGTTCCTCCGGCGAGCCGGCGCTGCGTGCATAACTGATCACATCGGACAACACCTCATAATTGAGATTCACGCCTTCTCTGTCGTTCTCATACCGTACCGCACGGTTCGGCGCCACACCAAACCGTCCCGCAACTTCGATGGCATCGATATTGGCTCCGAGAAACATGAATTCCCAATGGTATTTTTCCTTCTCGTGTTCTACCATGCGCTTTACTTTGTCATAGGTATACCGCTGACTGGCATTCTCCATGCCGTCTGTCGTAATGATGAACAGAGTTTTTTCCGGTACATCTTCTTCCCGGGCATACTTATGAACATGTGCGATATGATGGATCGCTCCGCCGACGGCATCCAGCAGTGCCGTGCAGCCGCGCACATAATACTGCTGATCGGTCATGGGTTCTACGCTCCCGATATCCACACGGTCGTACAGCACCTCGTTCCGGTCATCAAAAAGCACTACCGTGACCAGCGCGTCTCCTTCTTCCTGCTTCTGCCGCTGGATCATGCTGTTGAATCCGCCGATGGTATCTCTTTCCAGTCCGCTCATGGACCCGCTGCGATCCAGGATCATTACCAATTCTGTCAGTCCTTTTTTCATGTTCTGTTTCCTCCTTGATGTTTTGTTACTTCAAGGATAACGGACTCGAACCGGCATTTGGTCGCCTGCCGGGCGACAAATTCTTTTCATCAGGCCAGCAGAGGCTGTTCGTATTCAAAAAGTAGAGCATTGATCTCCATAATGTCATAGATCTGATGCTCGATACAGTACCGCACGATCAGGTCAAATACGCGGCTGGGGGAAAAGGCCAGCTCTGCGCGGGACAGAAGATCCACCGTCTGATCCATATTCAGTTCCAGCGCGACGGCCAGTGCCAGTGCGGTCTTCTTGCTGGGATGATAGTCTGGATTGCAGCGGATCTTGGAAAACAGCTTGCGGTCCACATTTGCTTTCTTATAGACTTCCGTATCCGTCATTTCCCGTTCATCGATAAAGCGGAGCAGCATCTCCTGAAAACTCTCTCCGACACTGATGTCAAGTTGCTCCTCCAGATCCGGAAATTCGCCCGTAACGGACTCAACGACCCCGGTGTCCGCCATGATGCTCTCATCCGGACGGACTGTTTCCTCTCCGGTCCCTTTCTCTTTATGTTCGAGCAGTTTTCTCCGACGCGCTTTTGGGGCTGCCTCTGGCCTGCCATAGGATGGCGCCATGCCTCCATAGGAGAAGGGATGCTCCTCACCCCATTTTTCTTCAACATAGTGGTCTTCCACATACTGTTTTACATCATCCAATATCTCGGAGGACAGCCGGAACGCATCTTTATTGAATACTGTCAGGATGACGTTCATCTCCGATTCCCGGCAAAAGTCCCGGATCGTATCCATCGCGACCTGCAGGGCCTGTTCTTTGGGGAACCCATATGTTCCTGCCGAGATAAGAGGAAATGCGATGCTTTCACAGTGGAGTGTCTCCGCCAGATACAGAGATTTCCGGTAACAGGAAGCCAGAGTCTCCATTTCTCCCGCTTCTCCCCCCTGCCAAACAGGCCCAACGGTATGAATGATATATTTGGCATGGAGAGCCAGCGCCGGCGTCACTGCCGCCTCGCCCGGTGTGATTCTGCCGATCTTCTTGCGCTCTTCCAGCAGCTGTGCTTCTCCTGCCGCCCGGTAGATCGCATAGTCCGTCCCTTCCCCGTAAAGAGGCTCGGGATTCGCGGTATTGACGATGGCATCTGCCTGAACTTTTATAATGTCCTGTCGAATAATCGTAAATGGCATTCGTGATTCTCCTTCTAAAAAACCGGATCTCCTGCATCTTTCGCACTGGAGCTCCGGTTTCTTTCTTTACTGTTCTGAGTATTCTCCGTCCATAGGCGAAAACAGCATATCATGATTGATGGTCTGATAAAACAGTTCCCGGAACTTCTCAGGATCTTTGGACTGTCCCAGGATCCACATGGTCTTGGCAATGGTGGACTCCAGAGTCATGTCATAGGATTCCGGAAGCCGGTAGGTGTTTTTAACAATCTGGCCAACCCGATAAACCGACATATCGCTGCCCTCATGAGTGACCTGCGTTGCCATCACGATCAGCTTTCCTGCATCCACGAAACGGCGGATCTGTTCCTGGAAACAGTCATCTCCATACGTGGGAATTCCTCCCACTCCAAAGGATTCGATGATTACGGCATCGTATGTGTCAATCAGATTCTCCAGCACCTTTCCGTCACTTCCCGGAATCAGCTTCAGCAGGAACACCCGGGAATCCATCTCATGGTAAAACTTCTCCGGTTCGGAAAGAAGTTCTTTATCATCGATATAAAAAACGATCCTCTGATCCTGAATGATTGCGATAGCCGGATAGTTGATACTGGAAAAAGCGTTAAAGCTTTTTGTCCTCTCCTTTTTTGCCCGAGTCCCGGATATCGCCGCACCGCCGAAAACGATGTTCACGCCGTGAGCGCGGTTATCGCAGGCAAAACGGATGCTGTCCAGAAGGTTCGCTCTCGCATCGGTAATGGCAAGATCGATAGGCCGCTGCGCACCGGTCACCACGACTGGCTTGCGGTTGTTTTGTATCAGATAGGACAGCGCTGCCGAGGTATAGGCCATGGTATCCGTTCCATGACATACCACGAAGCCGTCATAACGGCCGTAGTTTTCTTCGATGATTTTCTCCAGCTGAAGCCAGTGTTCCCGGCGCACATTGGTACTGTCCAGATTGAATGGCTGGACCGCCTCAATCTTGCAGAGCTTTTCCGCTTCCGGAACATAGGAAAGAAGTTCTTCTGGAGAGATCCTTGGGGAAAGCCCGTCCTGAGTGGATTTGGATGCGATTGTTCCGCCGGTGGCGATAAGAAGTATCTTTTTCATGGGTGCCTCTCTAATGTGATTTCCGCCATTTAGCATGCCACAATTTGCACAAAAAAGGAAGTGCTATTTTTGCGTGAAGACCTTGTTTTTTTCTGGAGATATTGCGTCTCTTTTGGGGAAACTCTATAATAAAGTCAATAAACAATTGGAGGTGTTCTTATGAATAAGATCCTGAACGATCCCAATGGAAAAGCAATCTGCGTCCTGCTTTATTCGATTGGTGCATTTTGTATGGCAAAGAAAAAACCTATGCCTCTCCTGCTTTTGATGGGCACTCACGCACTGGAATTTCTGGTCATTGGATGGAAAGTCGCCAAAGATCATGACATTCCTGTTTCTGAGGCACTTCCCAACTGTCTGGCCTTCGGTTTTACCTGGTGGCTTCCAATCAAGAAAGGCGAATAACGATTCAAATCCCCTGACGATCGTCAGGGGATTTCACTATTTGGCTCCCCGTTCCCGGTTCACCGTCACTTTATTATAGATGGTTATATCGTTTCCAAGCCAGGCGGGAACGAAATTCTTGACCGCGGCATTCACCGCGAACAGATGGTTTCTGGAATACAGTGGAATCCATGCCGTGTCGTCCTGTACGATCTGCTTTTCCAGTGCATGGTACTCTTCCATTCTTTCGTCCGCGTCCACGATGGTGCGGGCCTTTTTAACTCTGGTGATCACTGCACGGTTCTGATAGCACAGACCGTACGAGCGCGAGGTTTCCTCGCTTCCGAAAAACGGCTCCAGATACGCGCTGGGATCGTTGATGTCTCCGACTCCGGTACCGCGGAAGATCGACAGATTTCCTTCGACCCGTTCTTTACCAAACTGTTTCAGGGAGAGTTTTTTGATCTTAACCTTAAACCCGAGTTCCTCCCACTGTTCCTTCAGGAGCTGATAGAGCTTCACTTCCGTATCATTGGCGCTCTCCGGACAGCAGATCCGGATTTCAAGATCTTCGGGATCCTTTTCTTTCAGCAGTTTTTCTGCTTCCTTCTTGTCATATGGGATCTCTTCCATCTCGGCGTCATATCCGATCACACCCGGAGGAATGATTCCATGAATCAGGGTCCCTTCTCCATCATACAGCTTTTCCAGCAGCGTCTTCCGATCCGTGCCGATCTGCAGTGCCCTGCGGATCTCCGGGTCTTTTAGCACGTCATCGCTTTCGTTGAGCACAATGAAGTGGATCTCCTCTCTGGGTGCTCGAACGATGGTCTCTGCCATACCCTCTTCCTTCAGGAAGGATTCCTGTTGGGAATAGATCCGGTCCAGATCCAGAACATCCAGTTCTCCGCCTTCAAACAAATCCCGGCAATGTTCTTCATCCTCTACGTTCAGAAGCACCAGTCCTGCACAGGACGGCTCCCCTTTCCAGCAGCCTTCGTAGGCAGACACCACCATTTTCGTGGAATAGTCCCAGCCGTCAAATCGGAAAAAACCGGATCCCGGCGTTTCCTCTGGAATCTGGCCGAAATATTTTCCCGCTTTTTTCACACTTTTCCTGTTTACGATGGACGCAGCCGGAGATGCCAGTTTTGCCAGGAAAGAGCCGTCCGCTTCGGTCAGCGTGATCTTCAGACTGTAATCTCCGAGGATCTCGATGCCGGAAAGATGCTTCTCGGTTTTTTCCTGCAGTTCTTTCACGCCCGCAATATTTTCAAGCAGTGGTGCTCCTGTGCATTCCGGTTCCGTGAGGATACGCTCATAGGAGTAACGGATGTCGTTTGCCGTCAGCGGTTGTCCGTCATGGAAGCGCACCGTATCATTTAATGCAAACTGATACGTTTTCCCATCAGAGGAGACCATCCACGACTTTGCTATGGACGGCACGATCTCTGAAGTCCCGTCTGCGTTCTCCTGCAGTTCCACCAGACGGTCAAACACATTCATGGTCAGGAGATTGCTGGCTCCGGCTTTTTGCGGATCCAGTGTCCCCGGGGTATTCATAACCAGTCTCAGATAGGACGTCGTATCGCGACCCTCCTCCGGATCCGATACGGTTGTAACGGTACTGGGTGCATTGGAAGGGACCTCCATCGGGCGTCCGCATCCTGCCAGCACTGCTGCAAGGATCGTGACGATCAGAATCAGTGATATTTCTTTTCGCATAATGGTTCCCTTCACTGTTTTCCTTGCAGTGCTTCTTCCCATTCCGCTTCTTTAAAGCCAACCAGAACGCCGTGCTCTCCTACAAGGATGGGCCGTTTTACCAGCATTCCGTCCGTAGCCAGCAGGCGGATCTGTTCTTCTATGGACATGCCGGGAAGTTTTTTTGACAGCTCCATATCCTTGTACAGTTTTCCGCTGGTATTGAAAAACTTCCTGGAAGGCAGCCCGCTCTTCTCGATCCACGAGCTCAGTTCCTCCGCGGTAGGTTTCTCCGTTTTGATATCCCGCTCTTCATAAGGGATATTATGTTCTGTCAGATACTTCTTGGCTTTCTGGCAGGTCCCGCAGCGGGTATAGCAGATAAATTGCATAGTTTCTCACCATTCCTTGATTTATGAAAATAGAACCCGTTTTCCACATCTGGCCAACGGGTTCTTTTATTGCTGTTGGGGTCAGCGGTGATCCGCTTCGTAGAAGATCGCCACGGCGCCGGGTCCCAGATGTGATCCGGTGACACTTTCATACCACTCGATGATGACATCATCCACTGCCGGGTTTTCAAGCATCTTTTCCGCCATATACTGAGCGCTCTCCTCGTCATCACAGTGTGCCACCGCGACCTGCTGATGGCTGTCCGGAAGCACGTGTGCATTAAATTCGTCCAGAAGTGCGTTCAATGCTGCCTTTTTGCCGCGGGATTTTCCGGCCTGAACGATATGGCCGTCGTCATCTCCGCGTAGAAGCGGACGGATCCCCAGTGCTTTACCGGCAACCGCGACCACGCCGGAAACACGTCCCGTGTGTTTCAGGTACATGATATCGTCTACCATGAATGAGCCACGCATACGGGGGACGAGATCCCGAAGCGTCTCTGCAACGGTCTCAATATCCTTTCCTTCCTCCCGCATGGCATATGCCCGCAGGACCGGCAGTCCTTCTCCCAGAGAGGCATTTTTTGTATCCACCAGTTCGATCTTTCGGTCCGGATATGCTTCCCTCAGCTCTTCTGCCGCCATTTCTGCATTGTTGAACGTGCTGCTGATACCGGAAGACATCCCGATATACAACAGATCGTTCCCTTCCTTCAGAAACGGCTCGAAAAACTCTTCAAATTCATTAAAGTTAATCAGGGAAGTCTTTACTTCCACATTGATTCGCATGGCCGCAAAAAATGCGCGGCGCTGTACTTCTTCTTCTAACAGGGTCTCCCGATACTCTTCTCCATCCATCGTATAGTGGAAAGGAAGAACTGGGATCTCCAGCTTTTTCACGAGTTCTCTTGGAATATTGCTGGAGGAATCCGTTGCAATAATATAACTCATCACGCACCTCGATTCCAAACAGTTTAACGATAGGGTTCCGGTGGACAGTGGGCCATAAAGTAATCGTACAGGGGAACCAGAGCAGCGAATTCTTCCGCTAGGATCGCAGGAAACTCCGGCTTGTACAGATCTCCGCCGAATTCGCGGGCACAAATCACCTGAACCTGTCGCTGATTGTACCACGGATTGAGCCTTTTTCCCATATCTTTTTTGGGTCGCTTATACATGGGACCTGCAATCTCCAGTTCCGGATGCTGGTCAAGATCATCCAAGATCCGTTCAAAAGCTGCGGGATTTGCCTCAATGCTGTCCCGCCACGCCTGCGTCTGTTCTGCTGATGCATTGTAAAATCCCATTCCGAAATTGTACTCCACGGGATTGATCTCGAACCAGAATGCCGGGCCTCTCATGGATCCCTTCCAGGTCTTCAGTGTAAACCAGAGAGCATCCTTGTAGGGCCCTCTCCCATACAGCCGGCGGGCATCCCGATAGATCCGGGATACATGAAGATCAAACTCCTTATCCGGATACATCTTCTGCAGTTCTTCCGTCGTTTCCCGCGCCAGCGCCTTGAACGGCTCATACACGGTATTCTCAAAGATCTCTTTCCGGGGTTTAAACCAGCTTCTGTCATTATTGAACTTCAGTTCCATCAAAAACCGGCTGGCTTCCGGTGTAAAACCAATAAACGGAGTGTTTGCTTTCATTCGCCAAGCTTATCCAGATTGTACTTTTCGCTGTATTCATTGAAATACTTGTCGAAAGAATGCGAATGCATGGCAAGTACTCCTTCCACGTAACTGTGGGCTTCGAATTCACCGGACTGGATTTCGATCATTGCCACTGCGATATTGGAGCAGTGATCGGAGATTCTTTCATAGTTGGTGAGAACGTCATTATAGATAAATCCCTGTGTGACTCCGCAGAGACCTTTCTGCGCACGTTCCACATGATGCAGTTTCATCTCGCGGCAGAGATCATCGATGTGCTCTTCCAGCGGTTCAACATGATAGGCCAGCTCGATGTCATTATCGATGAATCCACCGATAGATATATCCAGAACTTCGGTAACTGCACTGCGGAGAACTCGGATCTCTTTCTTTGCCGGAGCCGAGAATTCCAGTCCTTTTTCATGCAGTTCCCGTGCACACTCGGCAAGATTCAGCGCATGATCGCTCATACGCTCAAAGTCCGTCAGAGAATGCAGATACTTCTGAACGGCTCCCGCCTGGTCCGGATCCAGCTCGTTGCTGTTGAGCCGCGAGATATAGGTCGTAAGCTTGTCTTCATAGGTGTCGATGATCTCTTCCTCGTCCACGACCCTCTTGAATCCCGCTTCCGTATACTCATCAAACAGTTTGATGGCTTCTGCGATATTGGTCTGAGCCCGGCACGCCATGGAAGTAACGGTAAGACGGACCTGCTCGATCGCCAGTGCCGGATACTGAAGGAAGCGTTCCTCCAGACGTTCGAAGTCCTCCCGGGACGCTGCTTCCTGTTCGTTGGGTTTGTCTTTGATCAGCACATCAACCAGTTTTTCCAGCTGGCCGACGAACGGCAACAGCACCAGGACCTTTACCGCTCGATAGATCGTGTTGACCAGTGCGATGAGGACCATGGTCATTTTCCAGTCCATGAAGGAGAATCCTATGAAAGCATTGAGCAGATAGAATACGACTCCTACGATCGCTGCCCCGATCAGCTCTACAACAAGATAGATCCAGGCAGTACGTTTGCCGTCCACCGTGGCTCCGATAGAGGAAAGCAGCACAGGCGCCGCTGCACCGATGGCAATACCGAGGATAATGGGAAATGAGTTGGCAAATGTCAGTGCTCCGGTAACCGCCAGCGCCTGAAGGATACCGACGGCTGCCGAAGCCGACTGAAGCACGGCGGTAATCAGCGCACCGACCAGAATACCCAGCAACGGATTGGAAAAGGTCGTCAGGGCATGGATAAATGCCTCGCTCTCCCTTAAAGGAGAAACCGCCGAGGACATTGCTGACATGCCGAACATCAGGATGGCAAAACCCATGAGGATGCCACCAACATGCTGTTTAGATACGCTGTTGGAAAACATATACAGAACGATACCTACAACGGCCACTAATCCGGTAAGCGTGGAGGTCGACAGAAACTGCACCCATCCGGCACCGCCGCTGAGAGAGGACAGCGCCAGAACCCAGCCGGTAATACTGGTTCCCAGGATGGCGCCCAGAATGATTCCGATGGCCTGTTTGACCTTCATCATTCCGGAGTTTACAAAGCCGACGACCATGACGGACGTCGCCGAAGATGACTGGATAATTGCCGTGACCCCGGTTCCCAGCAGAAATCCCTTAAACGGATTGCTGGTTAGTGTATAAAGGATCAGCTCCAGTTTGTTTCCGGCGACTTTTTTCAGGCTGTCTCCCATCAGAGACATTCCGAACAGAAACAGCGCCACGCCGCCCAGCAGTGATATTACATCGAAAAGATCCAAACAAATCCCGCCTTTCCAGCGAAAAAATAATATCTTTTACCGCAATAATTTTATCTCATTTCCATGTAGAAGACTAGCTTTTTTTCCTCTCTTTTCTGCTTTAATTTTTCTCCTGAAGCATGCAGCCTTTTGTATACCATGACAATACCACTTCCTGTGAATGGAATTTCTTTTTTTCCGAATTCTCTTCCTGTTAAAACTTGCTATTATTTTGAATTTCAGGTTGCCGCAGTTATTATAAATATGATATACTGCTTTTAAGTCGGTTTGGATTCGACTCGGAACAAACCACCGTGAATCCCAAGATTTATTTATGAGGAGAAATGATAATGGCAGCACCAAGAAATGATAATGTCAAAGAGAAGATCCTGAACGCTACAGAAACGCTGCTTCAGAAAAAAGACCTGTCCGATATCACGCTTTCCGAAATCGCGATAGAGACCGGCATCTCCAAGGGAACTCTGTATTATTACTATAAAAACAAGACCGACATATATATGGATATTACGGCACGGTATCTCGATCAGCAGTGGAAAGACTTTATAGCATGGACGGAAAACAAGGAAAAAGATACTTCCATCACGCGCCTTATCAACTATGTCGTTCAGCGAAACATAGCGTCCTATCGTACCCGTCTGCATCTGATCAATGCCGCATCACTGGGCGATGAGGATCTCCGGGAGAAGCTTGTAAGTCTGTACGGACAATTCGAATCCATCATCAGCGAAAAAGTCGGTGAGCGATCGAACCTCTTTTCTCCGAAGTTTTTCGCTCAGCTGATGCTGCTGGTATCCGACGGCCTTATCGTACAGGAAGCGCTGGGAAGCGAAGCAATCAACCCGGAAGAGTTTGTTTCTCAGTCTTTGGAATACATCAAGATGCTCGATCAGCTGGTGGATTGATACCTGCATATGAAACAGCGGGGCAGCGGAATCTAAATCAACAGATTCCGCTGCCCCGTTTTTTCATTTCATTATACGTTTTGAAAGGATGCATGGTCTCCTCTGGACTGTACCACCTGATATCCGATGGCCTCCATCCTCCGTTCCATACAGGACCGGCATTCCGCCGCTTCATCGCCGGTACATATCTTGCCGTCGTAAAGCAGATATTTTCCCCGAACATCCTGAGGAGAAAGGTTTGGCATCACGACATTTGCTCCCGCCTTGATCCCCATTTCTCTCCCCATCGGATGGATGGTTCCCAGCGCTGTCGTTGCGGGAAGCAGGACGGAGGGAAGCATCAGCCGGATCACGGACAGCAGATGAAGTGTATCCTCCAGAGTTCCCGCCGGTCGATCTCTGAAAGGTGTATCCTGATGGGGTATAAAAGGACCAATCCCCACCATATGCGGCTGAAGTTCTTTCATGAAATGCAGATCTTCGATGACATGTTCCACCGTTTGGTACGGTGCTCCCACCATGATTCCGCAGCCGATCTGGTATCCGATCTCCTTCAGATCCCGAAGACATTGCTTGCGGTGTTCACAGGACAGTTCTGCCGGGTGCAGTTTTCCGTAGTGTTCCGGATTCGCTGTCTCATGCCGAAGAAGATATCGATCCGCACCGGCTTCGAAATATGCCTGATAACTTGCTTTTTCCTTTTCTCCGATGGACAGCGTCACCGCACAGTCGGGATGCTGTTTTTTTATGGAAGAAACGATGTCACATATCATCTTATCGGTATAGTACGGGTCCTCCCCGCTCTGTAATACGATCGTACGAAACCCCAGATTATATCCGTCATCGGCACAGCGGAGAATCTGCTCTCTGGTAAGCCGATAGCGGTCGCAGTTTTTGTTGCTTCGCCGAAGACCGCAATACAGGCAGTCATTCCGGCAGAAATTTGAAAACTCAATCAGTCCCCGAAGGTATACCGTGTTTCCATAGTGCTGCCGTCTCACCCGGTCCGCTTCCTGATACAGGAACTGTTCCTCTTCCTTGGTCAAAGAGGTAAGCAGCGCCCGAAAATCATCATCCTCCAGCATTTGCCCTTTTGCAAGAAGCTGGATCCGTTCTTTATTGGTCATATATTGCCTGCCCCCTCTCTTTGCGGGATCAATCCTCATTCTCCTTATTCTTCAGTGTTTCCCGCACCTGCTGTTCCAGTGCCGGAAATATGCTCAGGCTTCGTGCCAGGATCCCCTGCATATAAGCAATGGTGATTCCATAATTCGTCATGGGAACACTCTGATCTTCCGCGCATTTCATGCGGTACCGAACTTCTCTTTCGTTGAGCATGCATCCACCGCAGTGAATGATCATCGCGTAAGAAGAGAGATCATCCGGGAATTCACGTCCGGAGGACGTCTCGATCTGAAGATCCTTTCCCGTATAGGCCTTCAGCCAGCGAGGGATCTTCACGGTCCCGATATCATCACACTGCCGGTGATGCGTGCAGCCTTCCGAAATGAGCACCCGGTCTCCATCTTTTAATTGTTCCACTGCCGTGACACCACAAACTGCGGTCTCCAGCAGCCCCTTGTATCGGGCAAGCAGGATGGAAAACGATGTAAGCGGTATCTCTTCCGGCACATCCTGTGCAACCTGTTTGAATGCCTGGCTGTCTGTAATAACCATGGCCGGTGTCTTTCCGAGCTCGTTCAGGGTCTTTTTCAGTTCGGTCTCTTTCACGCAGATTGCCGACGCCCCCGCTTCCAGAAGATCCCGTATCACCTGCTGCTGCGGGAGGATAAGCCTCCCTTTCGGAGCTGCACTGTCGATAGGGATCACCAGTACCACAAAATCTCCAGGCTCCACCAGATCCGCTACCAGACGTTTTTCATCCTCTCCGATCTTCCCAAGAGCCGCAATCCGTTCCTTGAGTTCAAAGATCCCGGTGTTTTCCAGTGCGCTGACAAGAATCCCCTGCTCCGTGAATTCCGGAACCTGTTCCAGAAGGTCCGATTTGTTCCACGCAACGACATAGGGAATCTCTTTCTCCCGGAACAGTTCCAGCAGCTCCTCGTCACACGTTTTTATTCCTTCGGTAGCGTCCACCACCAGCACGGCAACATCGGATCGGTTCAGGATCTGTTTTGCTTTCTGCACTCTCTGCAGCCCAAGGGTTCCCTCATCGTCAAATCCCGGAGTATCAATAATCATGACCGGCCCCATGGGCAGAAGCTCCATGGCTTTCATGACGGGATCCGTCGTAGTCCCCAGTGTGTCGGATACCACGGCAAGATCCTGCCCGGTCACTGCATTGACGACGCTGGATTTTCCGGCGTTCCGCCGTCCGAAAAAACCGATATGGATCCGCTCTCCCGACGGAGTTTCATTGAGTCCCATTGTTATTCTCCCCTTTTGTTGTGTTGAAAGCGATTGATCAGCTGTTTGCGGAAGATCCGACCGGAAAATGCGAAATGGACCTCCGGTGTGAATCGGACACCGGAAGGACAGATATGGCGGTACAGGGGATCGGCTACGATCTCCGCAGCGTTTGCGATCTCCCGTTCCACTTCTTCCTCGCCCCGGGTCATGACGTCCAGTACACCGAGCAGTTCCGGCCCGGCCTCTACCGGGCATATCACCCGTGTGCGGACGCCCTGATGTGCCTTCATTGCCGCCATGGTTCCCATGCAGACAGGATCACCGATGAAAACGGTCTCTTCCCGTCCGTCCGTCGGTCGATTCAGATATGGGATCTGGTTTTGTCCGGTCTCCATCGCCCGGCGCAGCGCCGAACAGAGTTCTTCCTCATAGCCCGGAAGAGGCAGACCTGCCACATAAGGTGTTCCAAAGATCCCGTACAACCATTTTGCCGTGGAAAGCCCCACTGCCGACACCACAAGATTGACATCTGCACGTCCGGCTTCTTTCAGCGATTCCAGTGAATCTCCCATGGCCCAGCAGGATCCGACCGAAAATCCTTCTGCCCGGATCCAGTCCTTCAGGGAACCCACTTCACCGTCCGCAGGAAAATCCAGTGGTGTACATCCCAGCAGATTAATCCTGCCGGAATGATCCGGTTCCGCGTTTCGGTCGACCATCCGTTCCGCCAGTATCCTCAAGGCTCCACCGGCACCGTAAACGTAGTCATGGCACCCATTGGTGGGGATATAGAACGCTGAAACGCCAGTATTCTCCTCTATTATGGAGGAAATTGCCTCGAAATCCGTTCCATTTAGATATGGAATGGGGGAATTGACCAGTGCAACGAAATTCGGACGGAGCTCTTCACAGGCTTTTTCGATATCATGGATCAGCCGCTCATCGTCCCCCAAGATCGCATCCTGATCCGTCAGCCCGGTAATAAAGATGAGGCTGTCCTGATCATACCAGCGGGTCTCGTCATGGGTGTTGTAGGTAGAGTTGCATCCGGACGGATCATGCATTACGGTCATGCCGCCCAATTCAAACAGCGCAGCCGCTGCACCGGAAACGTCGCCGGAATACACCGGTAATATTCGATATGCTCTTCTCATAGGCAGCAGGCACACCCCAATCCCTTACGGGGAACCAGATCTCTGGTGTCCTTTTCCTCCTTTATTGCGCGTATCATCTCTTCCGCGATGAAGGTCAGACTCCCAAACCCCCAGCATCCTCCGTTTTCGATCATATTGACAAAGTGACTGGTCCCACCAAACCAGGCCGCTTTCGGACCGATGGCCAGGACCGGCCCGGTTCCGCGGGGCATCACTCTCATTTTTACGTTCATTGTTGACGCCAGTTCCAGATCCGGCGCATTTTTCTGCAGCCAGCGAAGATCCGCTTCCTCCTCCGGAGTAATGGCATCCAGATAGACCCTCTGAACCTGGAACCCGTTTTTCCGCAGTGCCCTTGCCAGACTCAGCGGACGGGGCGTGGACATGTAGTCGATGGTCACCGGCATCTCTCCCACTACGGAAAGAGCTCTCTGCAGTGCCCGGTCTCGCTCTTCCATCCAGGGCGACGGATCGATGTCTTTCATGTTCAGACGCGTGGTCAGTTCCTTCAGATTTCTGCGGATCGCTTCATCATCATAAGCCGACGGGAGATACAGATAATCTCTTCCCAGCCGTTTATTCATCATGCGGACAGCATAGTCTCCCGAGGGATAGTAGCACAGATTAAGGAAGCTCTCCCCCATGGCAAGAAACTCCTCGTAAGTCCGGTTCGTGGGAAGCTGACGGGCGGTAAA
>CAJGCI010000009.1 GCA_904501855.1 Oscillospiraceae bacterium
AAATTGACAGGTGTGTTCATAACTATAGGGGTCATGGTATCCGTCCTGATTCCGGCGGCATCTGCAGCGAATCCGAATCTGCTGCAGGATGTGCGGCGGGGAGACTGGTATTACGGTGCCGTGCAGTATGTGGTTAACCGGGAACTGATGGTGGGGACCACCAACAGCACGTTCTCTCCGAATATCACTGTCACAAGAGGAATGTTCGTTCAGAGTCTGTACGGACAGGATGGACGTCCTTGGGTGTTGAATGTTCGCCCATCATACACGGATGTTCAGGTCAGTGACTGGTATTCCAACGCAGTTGCCTGGGCAAAACAGAATAATATTGTTTCCGGTTATGATGACGGAGGGTTCAAGCCCAACGCTCCCATCACCCGGGAACAGATGGCAGCGATCTTCTATCGATACGCAATTTACAAAAACTATATTTCCCAGAATACTTCCTTTAACGGAAACATTTATCGCTTCCAGGATGCCGGAAGAGTTTCAAACTGGGCAGTTCCTGCTATGAACTGGGCGGTGGCGATCGGACTTATGGCGGGTTCCGACACCGGACTGCTTCCTGGCAATGATACCACCAGAGCACAGACTGCCGTGATGCTGACTCGTTTCAATTCCATTTATGTTGAAAAGGAAAAAGTGGATCTTTATCTGGTGAAGAGCATTGCCCACCGTGGATACAATGTGGGTGCTCCGGAGAATACGATTCCAGCCTTTGAAATGGCAGCACAGCAGGGTTTTGATTACGTTGAGACTGATCTTCAGCTTACACGGGATCGGATTCCGGTATGTCTCCATGATCCCACTATCAACCGGACGGCTCGGTATTCCAATGGCGCCGAGCTGAATCAGGCCGTCAATATCAAGGATCTAACTCTAAGTGAAGCGCAGCAGTATGATTTCGGATCCTGGAAAGCAGCAGGATATGCAGGGACCAAGATTCCCACGTTTGAAGAGTATGTTGCTCTCTGCCAGCGTCTGGGTCTGAATATGTATATCGAACTGAAACTGGAAGCGGGATTTACGGTTGCGGATGTGCAGAATCTGATGAATATCGTAAACAATTACGGTATGATGGAGAAGGCTACGTGGATGAGCTTCAACCTTGACTGTCTTCGTATGGTCAGTCAGTGCAAAAGAGATGCCGCAATCGCATATGTGACCAACAAAGTGGACAGTTCGATCATCCGTGATGCGCAGTCACTGATGAACGGATCGAATTCTGTTTTTATTGATTCCTGCCAGTTTAATGAAGCTGCCGTCAATCTATGCCGGCAGGCGGGGATTCCACTGGAAGGATGGACACTGAATACCGAGGACGACATGCGTTCCGCAAGTCTCTACCTTTCCGGAATGACCAGCGACGGGCTGGTTGCCAAAAAAGTTCTGAACAGGTGGTAATCAAAATATAAGGGTCCGATCCCAGAGGGTCGGACCCTTTTCAAACTAATACACAGACCGGATCACACGATCCGGTCTGTTTTCGTTATTTGGAGATATTTGTTTGTTTGACGATAAACACGGGACGCCGCTGAACTTCCTGGTAAATCTGAGCCATATATTCACCCAGCATGCCCAGGAGAATAAAGACCGTACCCATGAAGAACAGTCCCAGCACAATAAGAATGCTTGGTCCCCAGACACCACCGCGGACCGCGATCCGTACGATGAAGATCACGGCAGCGACCAGCGCCGCCAGGTCTATGAGGCCTCCCAGCCATACCGCCCATAAGAACGGAGCTTTGGAGAAGGAAATGATTCCGCTGAGCGCATATCTTGTCAGAGAGCGAACGGACCACTTGGTGGTTCCTGCCACACGTTCTACGTTTTCATATTCGATCCATTTGGTTTCAAAGCCCACCCATGACAGGATTCCTTTGGTAAACCGACCCCGCTCCGGCATGGAGAGCATGGCTTCCACGACAGGGCGTTTCATCATCTGAAAATCGGAACCGCCGTTGTGGAGATCCACATTCATGAAAATATTGGTGAGGCGGTAAAATGCTTTCGAAAGCATGCTGCGAACAGGCGGTTCTCCTCCTCGGGTCACACGTTTGGCTCCGCAGCAGTCGTATCCTTCCTCCAACGCCTCCATCATCTGAGGGAGGAGTTCCGGCGGATGCTGAAGATCGGCATCCATCAATACCACATATTCTGCAGTGGAATAGGAAAGACCGGCATAAATCGCGGATTCCTTTCCAAAGTTTCTGGAGAACGAAACGTAGCGGACCGGCCCATCGGGAGTACAGCCGGAAAGCTGTTTGATCTTTTCCAGAGTGTGATCCGAACTTCCGTCATCGACAAATATTACAGACCACTGCAGATCATCACACGCATTCAGCGTCTCCGATAAATGCTGATAGATCAGATCAATGCAGGGCTCTTCATTATAGCAGGGAATGATTACATCCAAAGTGCGCATAATTTGCCTTTCCCGTTACATCATAAAGATTGCGGAACAGGAATAATCACTTTCCGCAATCCGAATTTATCATAATACGGTATTCTTTTCAAGAAGTGCATGTCGATTTCCACGAACAGACCTCATTCACAGAAAAACTTCATACAAGATCCCGTAAAGCTCCCGTACGTAGAAGGTGGGGAAAAGCCACCATGGGGTTTCCGCCGATACCGAACCGGTACTGATACCCAGTTTTTTTGCTCCGAGGCTGGCCCGGTATTGGTGAAACTCATTGGTTACAACGGCAAAATCCGTGCTCAGGCCATGTTCTTTGGCAAGTTCAAGGGAATAACTCAGGTTCTCACGTGTGGAGGTAGATTGGGATTCGGTCAGAAGTACCGACGGGTCGACCCCTTTTCTTACCATCCAGTCATACATATACTGCGCTTCCGGTATGGACTCATCGATTCCGGAACCTCCCGAGAGGATGCACACGGCATCTGGGTGGTCCTGAAGGTATTCCGATGCAGCATTGACCCGGGAGAGCATCATCCGGGAACCGTTCTGACACCCCAGTACTACTACTGTGGAATCCGGTTCCGGGTTTGTCATGCATGCCCTCACCATAAAGAATGATTCCACTATCGCGGTCACAAGGACCAGAAGAAGGAAAACTTTGATGGCGAAGAGAAGAACCACCAGAGGAGAACGCTGGTTCTGTTTCATATGATTACGAATCCGGTGAAGATTTACAATATATAGCAGAATACCGCCAAATAGAAGTATTCCCGTGATATTACCGATATTCAGGATCCCACCAAAAATGGGGAGGACAAACCACAGAAGGATCAAACTGAGCAGTCCAACCATTAAAAACCGCAACGGATAGGATTTCATGGCGGTACCTCCAAACTAGCGAAGCATTGACAACATTGTATCCCAAAACAGAGGATAATCCATGGAGAAACCGCACGAAAGAAATGGGAATCTTTCGTACAAACTTCTTTTTTTGTTTCTTAAGTCAAATATATTTGACAATTATTAAAATAAATACGAAAAACTGTAAAATATAATTGACAAAATGGGCGCGACAAGTTAGGATGGAAAAGGTGATTTTTATTATGGGACGCAATATACCGATTAAAGTCGCCAGGGCTGAGCTGGATATGACACAGACGGAACTGGCAAAGGCGGTCGGAGTATCCAGGCAGACCATAAATTCCATCGAACAGGGGACCTGTAACCCCACGATAAAGCTGTGCCGGTCAATCTGCAGCGTGCTGGGGAAGAGTTTGGATGAGCTGTTCGGCGAAGAGCCGGAGCAGTCCATGACGGGATAGTGCACCTGCCGGTGGGACGAAATGCTGTAATGCCAGGACCGCCGGAATGAAAATAATTCTCAATACGATATAGAAAAAACAGATGCCGCCATGTATAATAAAAGAACTATACATGGCAGCCGAGCGGGATCGGATCAACCGGTCGACGGAGGAAGCCATGAATTTAAAAACGATTGATGTAAAATATTACCCGCCTCACAGCCAGTTATTCAGCTATGAAGCATTTCATTATATGAAACAGTTCTATGAAGAGGATCTGTGGAGCTCGGACGGAAATGCCGGATATGGAGATCTGATGGATATTACCATGGATGATTTCTGCGGAACGGCGATCATAACGGCTGAGATCTCCATGCTTGAGTTTGATGAGCAGATTGAGACACTGGGAGAAATGATGACAACGGTTCTGCCTCACGGCAGTGACTCCGCGTTGTTCCTCATCGGACTTCCCAAATTTGTATGGCTGGATGAAGAGGCATTCCCGTTCATTTCTCATGTCGCAGTCGGCGAGAAAGTTACGGGCTTCTTCGAACGTCGGCAGGAACAGGAAAGGGAAGATACCGTCAGGATCGTCTGCATCGCGACATTGAAAGAGGAAGAACTGGCGGAATCCATGGAGCCTTTAAACAGCATCCCCCGCATCCTTCCAATGGAACGGGACCTGAACCGTCCTCCGATGGAAAGCTGGAGCGCGTCCCCCCACGCGCATATCACGGAATTTGAAGGATCCTGGGCAGAACGTCGTATGGAAAAAAACAGAAGAGGTTCATGGCGTATTCGTTCATAACCATCTGCAAAAACACAAAAGAAAGGGTTGAGTGACACGCAGCATACTACGTTAGTGATCATGGCAGCAGGAATAGGATCCCGATTTGGACTTGGGATCAAGCAGCTGCAGACAATCAGTCCTAACGGACACATTATTATCGATTATACGATCCACGATGCCATCGAGGCGGGTTTTGATCGAATCATTGTGATCATTCGTAAAGACATTAAAGATGATTTTATGGAAGTGATCGGCAATCGTATCGAGGAAGTCTGCGCCAAACATGGAGTGGAGCTTTTATATGCATATCAGGAGTTGCAGAATCTTCCGGAGGGTTATTCCTGCCCGGAAGATCGCAAAAAACCGTGGGGTACCGGACATGCAGTGCTTGCCTGTGACGGTATGATCCAGGGACCGTTTGCCGTACTGAATGCGGATGACTATTATGGAAAATCTGCATTCCGTCTGATTTACGATTTCCTTCAGGACTATGATCCTCAAAAGCCGGATGCCTTTGCCATGGCCGGATTTGTGCTGAAGAACACACTCAGTGACAATGGAGAGGTGACCCGGGGTATCTGTCAGGCGGATGAAAACGGTTATCTGACGGATGTCGTGGAGACCCGTCATATCGTAAAGACTGAGGACGGTGCAGAAGCGGAAGGGGTACAGCTGAATATGGATTCCCTGGCATCCATGAATTTCTGGGGACTGACACCGGAATATATGGATATGCTGAAAGCTGGATTCGTGGAGTTCCTGAAACAGAATGAGGATATGACAAAAGGAGAATTCCTGATTCCGGAGCATATCGGCGAACTGGTGCGGAACGGGAAAGTTTCAGTAAGGGTACTGCGGACAGAAGACCGCTGGTTCGGAATGACCTATAAGGAAGATGTGGAGACTGTGCGGGAAGAGTTCCAGAAACTGTTTGATCAGGGCGTTTATACCCAAGATCTGTTCTCGGACCTATAAAACAAATGATATGAGCGGGGGAGGACCCCGCTCATTTTGATGGGAGAATATATGGATGTTTATTTACTGAGACATGGACAGACGGTCATGAATGAGCAGCACACGCTGCAGGGACAGTCGAATTCCGATCTGAATGCTGTTGGGATTCAGCAGGCACAGCAGGTTCGCCAGAAGATCGTGGAGAGAGGACTGGAGTTTCAGCGCATCTACTGCAGCCCGCTTCATCGAACAGTTCAGACCTGCAGGATCGCCACCGGAAAGAATGAGACGGATTTTATTCTGGATGATCGGCTGAAAGAAGTTGCGCTGGGTGATTTGGAGGGAGTCCGATTTGATTCCTTGGATCCGGTCCTGTCAAAAAAATTTATGAGACACCCCTTTGACTTTGTTCCTGTTGGAGACGGTGAAACCATGCAGCAGGTCGTTGATCGTGCCGGTGCCTTTCTGGAGGAACTGAAGCAGAGTGAAAACAGCGATACCGTGCTGGTGGTCTCTCACGGCGGGACACTCCACGCAATACTGTATTATCTTCTTGATAAGCCTCAGGAAACCTTCTGGCTGCCATGGATCGACAACTGTGCGCTGATCCATCTGCAGATCAACAACGGAAAGTGGACGGTGGAAGAACAGTACCGAGATGTGAAGATCCCGGAGTCCATCGAAAAAATCATATAAAAAACGGTTTTGTCCGGCTCAATAAGTGGCCGGACAAAACCGTTTCCTTTTTTATAATAGTTTAAATCAGCGATAATTTACGTTCCAGTGTAGATGCGCGACGTGCGCAGAGACCGAATCGGGAACCACCCCGTCCACGGCCATGGATTCCGCTGCGTGCAGAGCCTGTTCTTCCAGACCGTCCGGAATCTCCTTGCCGGAAAAATATACGGAGAGGAAGTGTTCCGCTGCATCCTGAGGCGTCCGTTTGGTTTCCCAAACGAGATCATTGAAATGAACCTCCGCCCGGTGACCGGCAATCACAGAGTTGGAATTGAACTGAATATAGTCCTGTTTCAGTTTGGGAAATACCGGTTTTACAGGAAGATCCAATGCTTTTGCCATACGGTCGATCATGGGTTCCTTATACATGAGAAGACGGTTAACAATGCACCATTCCGATGCAGTGTGGTTCATTTTGCGAAGCTCATCGACACTTTGTACTGCAGTATTGAAATTGCATACTACAACATGATATTTCTCTGCCAGTTGGGGATCCGATTCCTCAATGGCTGCCCAGTCCGCCTGTATAGCAGGAAGAGAGGAGGGTAGAGATTTCAGCAGTGACTCATCACAATCCAGTACGGCAGGGGAATATCCTCTGGAGGCCGCAACCTCTGCAAATACTCCGCTTCCGCCACCAATCTCAAGGATCGTGGCACCGGATTCAAGGGGAAACAGCTCCTCCATGGTATCCACGAGAATCTCATTGATCTCTTTGTTCCGGCGAAGATCACCGTTTTCTTCCTTCTTCCAATTAATGATGAATTCCATATTGTGCCTCCCGCGTGTGATATGTTTCATACTATCACGGTACAAGGGAAGATGTGGTAGCACAAGCAACACATCAGAAAAGCCCACTGGAGAAGAAGAGAAAAATGTTTGTGAATATTAGGGAAAAATATGGAAGAAAAAAGTGCAAAAAAGAGATATTTTCCGTTCTGTAATGGGAACAGTTGCCAAGCAGTAGCCAGTATTTTATAATCAACCAAGAACCGATACAGAGAGCTCTCTGTTTGCCACGGAAAACCATAATAGTGAGGAACAATATGGAGAGACAGGAAATATTGAACGGATTAAATGAATCGTTGGGAGAACTGTTTGGAAACGATTCCATTCAGGTAGAGGAGGATTCCTCCTTGGAAAATATCCTGAAGTGGTCAAATCTTACCACAGACGGTCTGGCAGAGGCCATCGAGGATCAGTTCGATGTTGTTATCGATACGGATACACTGGATGAGATGGATCGAATCTCAGAACTGCTGGATCTTCTGGAACAGGAATTGTGATAATGAATTCATAATAAGGGCGCACTGTCTTCTGACAGTGCGCCTGTTTTTTAATATCTCAATCAGAAAACTGAAACAATTCAGGACGGCGTGCATACAACTTCAAAAGTGCAACGGCGATTCCGTAGGTCCCGTGGACTGCTGCCAGTGCGATCCATCCTGAAATGCCGGCAGATCTTCTTGTTTTTCTGGTCAAATACAAAGAGGACAGCCCGGATGCGGCCAGAACCTTATTGGCATTGCGGGCAGATATCATTGCAGCAACGGCGATCCCGCCTTCTGCGGCCATGGTGATCATACTTCCCAGCACGATGTTTCGGATGACCCGTTCCGAACTTCGTTTTCCATATCGGTTCGCAGTGCCATATTCCGAATAATCATCGTAATAGGAATACTGCGCCTCCGATTCCAGAGATCGGGAGGAGCGACTGGAGAAAACTGAAGAAAAGTCGCCGGAGGGGACTAAACTGTGATCAAAAGCCAATGTGCTCACCGCCTTTTACATTTGTAAGAACAGATCCAGAGGAGTATCTTCCATGTACTGAACGGACAAAAGGTCCGGATCAGTACGATAACCAGTTTTGAGAGGAAGCCCCTCTGTGCGGTACCGGCTGGCTTCCGAACGGAGCAGCATCATCTCCGAATCCAGATAGGAGATCCCTTTCTGATCCATGACCTGAAGGATCTTAGCGATTTCTCCGCCGCTGAGCCAGTTGCTGGAAAACCGGGGAACTTCTGCCAGCGCGGAAACATCCGCCCTGAGAAGCTGATCCAAGAGCTGCCGAAGAAGGTTGCGGGACCGAGTTGTCAGAGATTCATCCAGAAGCATCTTGTCTTCCCAGCGGTTCATTTCGCTTCGAAGCATTTCGGAGCCGGAGTAAAACATCCGCTGAAAGAGCTGTTTTGCCTGACGGACACGGGCATCCCGGGATGGATCCTCGGCTTCGCCGGAATACTGTTCGAAAAGGTGAGAGACCGAGTCCTTGGAATACGTGAAAACGGCACTCGGAAAGACCTTCCGCATCAGCGGTAGGATGGGATCGTTCAGCTCGGTCATGATAAACCTTACGGCGGACGGTTCCGGCATCTTCTCCTGAAAAGCGTTCAGTGTATCCTCTGAGGAATCCGGTAGAAGCGTCAGCAGAAACGGGTCCGTACCGGCTTCTTCTTCCGAGCCGGTAACGATGTAGATCTTACGATTACGGAAGGTGACCGGAGTCAGTCGGATTCCCTCTGCCTGTGACCAGTATGCGATGTCCGAAAAACGCTCCCGGTAGGTTCCGGTGAGACACTCCAGACCGGACTGGATATAGTGCTTCAGCAGGGGAACGATATCCGAGCGATTGGTGGAATAGTATTCCGCGATTACCTGTTTGGCCAGAAACTCCCGTGCTTCCGGAGTGATCGACTCGGAGGCGGGATATTCCGGATCCCAGGCGATGGCGGAAGCCCCACATTCCTCACAGACGAAACTGTTTCGCAGAAATGTAAGGCTGACCAGTTCGTCTTCGCATCGGTCAATGATACTCTGTGTTACCATTCCGCGGGAACGTAAGGCATGATGGGTACAACGATCCCACGGCTGCAACAGCTCCGGGCAGCGGCAGCGGATCTGGCGCAGATACCCGGTGTCCTTGGCAGGAATGTCGGATAAGATCTCATAATTATTGTTGTTATAGATTCTGTGGCGTCCCACATCATCACCCCATAGTTATGTTAACTATACCATTATATCTCAAAACGATAGCTTGCGTAAATACCCCTTTTTTACGTCTAGTGTATAGTGGAAAATAGCTTGATTGTCCGGAGAAGAATGGTTACACTGAAAAGGAATTAATAACAGAGGATGTTGAAGTGAGAAAGATTGCTTTATGGGAAACCCGACATCCGCGCCTGGTCCTTTTGATCGCACTTCTTCTGCTGATCCCGGCGGCCATCGGGTTTCTATGTACAAAAGTGAATTACGATCTGTTTACCTATCTTCCGGATGAACTGGAATCCGTGCAGGGAGAGCAGATCCTGGATGAGACATTTCACAATGCGGGAATGTCTATTGTCATTACCGACGGCATGACACCGAGAGAGACAAAGAAACTGAAAGAAAAGATCGGCAAGGTTCCCGGTGTTTCCCAGACTTTGTGGGTGGATAATTTCGCGGATGTGACGATTCCGCCGGAGATCTTTCCGGATCTGATCCAGAGTATATTTTACAGCGAGGATGGGGAGAAGACGCTGCTGTTGGTGCAGTATGAAACAGCAGGATCCTCCGATGAGACCCTGGATGCCATTGAGGAAATCAAGGGACTGCTCAACCGGCAGGCATACCTGTCCGGCCTTACGGTGATCGTGGAAGACATTCGAGAGATCACAGAGCATGAAGCGTTCCTGTATATCGCCGTAGCAAGTGGGCTGGCCCTGATGATCATGGCAATACTGATGGAATCATGGCTTCTGCCTCTTGTCCTGATGATGGCGCTGGGAATCGCTGTGCTTTACAATATGGGAACCAATTTTATGATGGGTTCCATCTCCTTTATCACCCAGTGTGTCGCGGCAACGCTCCAGCTGGGCGTGACGATGGATTACTCCATCTTCCTCATTGACCGATATGAGGAGGAAAAACAGCATTTCGATACCCGGGAAGAAGCTATGGCCGAAGCAGTTTCCAATTCCTTTACCGCACTGGCCGGAAGCTCACTGACGACCTTTTTTGGATTTGCCGCTCTGTGTTTTATGAAACTGGGGCTGGGATTCGATATCGGTTTCGTTATGGCGAAAGGCGTGCTTTTCGGAGTCCTTACCGTATTGTTTGTCCTGCCGGTCATTCTTCTTCTGTTGGAAGACAGGATCAAGAAGTATCATCACCGGAATCTGAAACCGAGCTTCAACGGGGTAAACGGTTTTGTAATGCGGCACCGCCAGGGACTGGTGATCCTGTTTTTCCTGTTGCTGATTCCGACATATATCCTGCAGAACAGAATGCCGGTCTACTACAATATGGATCGGGCACTGCCGGCACATCTTAATTCCCTTCAGGGGCTGGAAATCCTAAAAAAGGATTTTCATATGGCCTGTACTCATTTCATTGTTTTTGATGATACTCTTCCTTCCGGTGACATCCTTGCCATGGAAGAGGAGATCGGCGAACTGGATGGTATCAGCTCCGTTTTTTCCTATAACAGTGTCGTTGGAACTGCGATTCCTGAATCGATCCTTCCGGACAATGTGCTGGAGATCTGCAAGAAAGACGGCAAGCAGCTGATGATGGTCAATTCCGATTACAGTGCCGGAACCTTTGAAATGACTGAACAGCTGAGGCAGCTGGATCAGGTGGTGAAGAAGACGGATCCTGGCGGGATCGTAACCGGAGAAGGCGCCATCACACAGGGACTGATCGACACGACGGATGTGGATTTCAGAGTCACCGGGGCGCTGTCCATCATAGCCATTTTCATTCTTGTGGCAATCTGCTTTAAATCTCTGACGATCCCGATCATACTTGTTCTTTCCATAAAACTGGCTATCTGGATCAACCTGTCTATCTCCACCGTGACGGGGACAGTGCAGTCCTTCGTGGATTCCACCTGTGTGAACTGCATCCAGCTTGGAGCGACAGTGGACTACGCGATCCTGCTGACGACACGTTTTCAGGAGGAGAGACGCACCCTGCCTGCTGCGGAAGCCATCCGGAAAGCTGCCAATGCGGCGGAACAATCGATTTTCCAAAGCGCCGCAGTGTTCTTTATGGCGACCTTCGGGGTATATCTGGTCAGTGATATCAATATCGTCTGCGGCATGTGCGCACTGCTGGCCCGGGGAGCGATCATCAGCGAACTTGTAATCATGTTCTTCCTCTCACCGCTTCTGTGCACCTTGGAGCCGCTGATAGCAAAAACAACGAAAAACTGGGTTACCCCGGCGGATGAACCCCGGGGATCAGATCCGTATTTGGAGGAAATCAATTGAAGAAGAACACTCTTACTCAACGATGGATCGCAGGTGCCGCTGCCGGCATGCTGCTGCTTTGCTGCGGGTGCAGCCGAAGTACCAATGAGGAGATCATTTCCTCCGGGGACAAAGAACAGAAAGCACCGGCTCCGGTATATGAACTGACACAGGAAAAGATCACAAAAGATGAAACGGTATATACCATTCTCTCTTCCGACGGATCCTTGATCAATGTGGTGGTGACGGATCATCTTCACAGTGCCATGCCAGAGGTTCGCGTAAAGGACCGCACGAATCTTTCCGATGTTCGGGATACGCGCACGGATCTGAAACCTGTGACGGAGCAGGATGCTGTTTACTGGGATATGAGTTCCACCGACCTGTATTATTCCGGCAATACGAACGAGGAGCCTCCTGTCGGTATTGAAGTAAGGTATTATCTGGATGGGGAAGAGAAGAGCGCAGAACAGATCCGTGGAAAAAACGGAGATGTCCGCGTGGAGATAACCGTGGACAACCGCATTATTAAATCAGATGGAAGCGGAGCATATCGCTGCCCGATGCTGTTCATGGGCGGATTGATCCTCCCGATGGATCAGTTTGAGGAGATTACGGTGAGCAACGGTCTCATGATGGGCGACGGAGAGCGGCAGATCGTGTTCTTTGTCGGAGTGCCCGGAATGAATGAGAGTCTGAATCTCAATTCTCTCGGTGCTGAAGCGGCCAATCTGATTCCAGACTACAGTCATTTTACTGTATCGGCGAAGGCAAAGGATTTTTCCCTTGGAAATATCATGCTTGCGGCCGTTCCCTTTTCTTCTCTTCGAGCACTGGGCGGGATCGAACTGTCCAACAGCCTGGAAGGAATCAAGGGAGTAATGACGGATATCGACGCCGTGATGGCATCTATCTCCAGTCTTGGAGTACAGGATCTGATTCAAATGATCTACGGAGATGCCACACAGGCACAGCAGCTGCTTAACGCAGTAAGCGATGCGCAGTCACTGTATCAGGAGAATCAGGCGCTCCTTCAGGCACTGTCGGATTTTGCTTCGGCGGAAAATCTGTCAAAGATGG
The DNA here is from genome assembly GCA_904501855.1 of Oscillospiraceae bacterium. GTDB lineage: Bacteria > Bacillota > Clostridia > Oscillospirales > Oscillospiraceae > UBA2922. Next base: position 12,517 of record CAJGCI010000009.1, read on the forward strand.
AACGGCTGATTCAGGATATCGGGAACGTGGATACCGGGTATCTTCAACCGCTGGTGGATTCCCAACTTTATCAGCAATGGCTGAACTGGCTGTCTTCTTTGGGAGGAAGCATCGGATCTACAGCAGACCTTCTGCGGGATCTTCAGGAAGTAAAACCAGTGCTGGATCAGCTCAACGAGACCCTGTCCAGCCCTGAAGTTGCACAGGCAATGGAGAAACTGCCGGACACAAAGCAGAGACTGCAGAATCTGGTGGATGCTATGAACAGCAGTCAGGAACTGTTTGACCGTATGCAGCAGCTGACAGGGGAGGGCGCCCGAACGCAGATCGGTACCATCACTGGAATACTGCAGAAATACTCCCTGCTGGACAGCCTGAGCGAAGAACAGGCCAGAAGCCTGGCAGGCAGAGTACAGAGATGGATCGATTACGGAAAGGAATACACGATCTTTACTGAGAAAACAGATCAGCAGGATACATCGGTGATTTTTGTGTTTAAAGTGGCCGCTGCCGAATAGAAAAAGATTCCCGTCTCCGATCAGAGACGGGAATCTTTTTCTTATGACGTGCTATCGTGCTTCGATTTCTTTAATGTTATATTCGTTTCCGGCAACCAGATAAGTGTGTTCACTGTTGCAGTACGGACAGATTTTGGCATACTTCATCGTTTCGTAAGTTTTGCCGCAGTCCTCACAGTAGGTAACACCGGGCAGAATCTCAATTTTCAATTCGGCACCCTTCATGTAGTCAGAGCGTTCCACTGCCCAGCCCCAGACACTTTTCAGATAATCCGGAACGATGCCGCTGACTTCTCCGACTTCCAGAGTCACACTGCCGACTTCTGTCAGGTCATTTTCCTTGCAGAGTTTCTCTACTTCCGAAATAACATATAATACTGTTCCAAACTCGTGCATGTATTGTCCTCTCTTCCTTGATCCGGCCCGGGATGACCCTGTCGGACCGCGTTTCCTCTTATGCATTGTACATCAGAACCCATGATTATTGCAATCGATTTCGAACAATGACATAAAAACACAGACACTCTGCAGACAGGTCTGCAGAGTGTCCAAGATGAAAGAGAGACGAACTACGTCAGTTGTAGGGAAACAACAGACGACTCGTATGCTGTATAATAGCCGGCACCCTTGGATAGGTTATGGGAGGTCTACACATTGTATAGCCTGGTGAGAAACGGACTGCACTGAGTGCCGGCTGGAGGGGATAAGAATGGGATTGCAACAGGACCCGGTATTGCGGATGCAGGTCAACTAAACCAATCCCTTATCTTTAATGACGTAAGATAATTCAAAATATTGCAGCAAAATACGCATTAAAAACATGGAATTTCTAACTCAAAAATAAAATAAATTAAAATGGAATGAAAACTTTTTTAAAAAAAGTGGAAAAAACAGGATTTTTCCAACATATTTCAAATTTTTGTTGCTTGTCTTCCCAGTGGAATCCAGTTACAATGAGGGGCATGAGATGAAGAGGAACAGATGAACTGTTCAGAGAAGGCTTTTTATTTTTGCAAAGGCAAGACAGGAGGCTTCTTAGATGGAAAGGACGATGCACCCGTATGCAGATGAACGGCTGATTCTGCAGACCGGTCAAGGAGATATTACGGCATTGCAGCGCCTGTTTGAGCAGGTGTATGGTGCCGTATACTGCTATGCACTGTCCATCGTGTGTGATGATTGGACTGCAAAGTGTATCACGGAAAAAACATTTCTTGCGGTATGGGAACATGCAGGAGATTATCATGTGGAAACGAACGACGCGCTTCCCTGGATTCTGAATCTCTGTCACTGGCAGGCGAAAACTGCGGAACCGGTGAAGGCTTCGGAACGGAAGAACCCGTTTGCAAAGAGAATGGAATGCCCCTTTATGAATCAGCTCCTTGCAGGGTTGCCGTCACGGATGCGTCAGGTGATTGTTTTGAAGGCGGTCATGGGACTGGAGCTGCATGAGATTGCCAAGATCGTCGGTGGTTCGGTCAGCGGAACCGGATATCGGTATACGCATGGCATGCTCCGACTGGAACGGGACACTTCTGTAATAAAGCTTCTCTCCAGTATGGAAGAGGAGCTGTGTCTGGAAGCAGCAAAGGGGATCCCGGAGATGACGGATACGTTCCTTCGTCAGTGTGAAAACATTCCCCAGCGAAGAAACAGGAGCGACATGGTCCGTTGGACCAGCCGGCTTCAGCCACTGAGACTTGTTATAACCAGTGTTCTTCTGCTTGCTCTGCTGGGAACAGTGGGCGTGTATCATACCGTAAACCGGCAGCGCTCCGAGATAACGGTTACCACAGAGAATAACATGTCTCTTTCTGTAAACGGAATGGATCGCGTCAGGAGCGTAGTGGCGGATAAGGGAAATAAAGGCGCAGGAGCCAACGCTGCCGGTTCCACACTGACGGAAGTGATGACCTCCGTAACCAAGGAGGAACTGGATGACGAAAATCTCACCTCCGACAAAAACAGTATGTTGCTTACAGTCCAGGAGGACGATGATAAACGCGCTGAACAGCTGCAGAAGCAGGCTATTCAGACCATTCAGGATACTGCAGACAAAAAGGGCGTCAATCCGGCCGTTATCATTCAGACGCTGAGTGAGAACTCCGATGCCGAGGATGGAAAGAGCGCTCTGGTCAATGAACTGAAAGTAGTGCTGCAGGATTGCAGTGATCAGGGAATTGAAGAACTGTCCATTCAGGATCTGGCTTACCTGTATTATCACAGAGGCCTGGATCTTAAGACGGTCAGTCTGCACGGTGTTCCCAGTGAAGAGAAGTACCTGAAAGGCCGCGAAGCGGCAGACAAGATTTTTGAGAAACTGAATTCCGATGAGACCTGGGTGGATGTTTTCCTTACGGTCTGGAACAATCAGCTGGTATATCAAGTCACGGTTCTGCAGGACGGAGTCAAGAATATCTATGAGGTCAATGCTGAGAGCGGCGATATTGTCTGCGTTGTGATCGATGACGAAGAACCGATGTCAGAGGAGGAAGCGGAACAGACGGCAACTGCCACTCCGCAACCGCAGAAAGTACAGGAAAGCTCCTCAGGTGGTGCTGGTTCCAAAGTGATTGACTATTCGGATATCGACACATGGCTTGATCAGGGGAGAAAGATCGTAAAGTCCGCGACATCTTCCGGAAGCACATCTTCCAAAGTCAGCCGCATTATCCGTGATGCGACCTTTGGACGGATCAATCTGAATCTTGGATGAGTAGACACAGACTCGCAATGATTTCAATGAGTGATTATGGTATAATATCACCGTAATCACTCATTTTTTGCATTAAGCGGAAGGAGGATGTGATATGAAGCGTCTGTTTATTTACGGTCTGATTCTGACGATGCTCGCACTCTGTCTGGCGGGGTGCAGCCGAAACGGTTCGGACTTTTCTTATGTATCCGATGATACGGTCTGGGAAAACGGACAGGAGCCATCCGAGACTGCTACTTCGAAACCGACCAAAAAGGCAAAAAAGGAGAAAAACACGACAGTATCCCAGGCGCCGGAAGCCAACGAAGATGAAACTGTAAGGAAAAACGATGATGTCACCATCGTGGAAGGACCACAGGACGGTTCTGCCAGAACCACTATCGAAACACAGTTCTATTCCGTTTCTGTTCCCAAAGGATGGGAGGGGATTTATACTTACGAACTGGATTATCAGCCGCAGGGTGGATACTTTCTGGCATTTTATGAATTGAAGGATCACCAGTCTTTTGGAGGCGGCACCGTAATGACCATCGGTCTCTATCCGGAGGGAGAGGACTTTTCCTATCTGCCGGATTACAAGCAGTATGGAACGCTGACAACACCGGACGGTTCCTATTCCATCGTGATCCTGTATCCCACGGATTTTCAATACACTACCGAAAATGCGTCCGTCTATGAAAAGATGACGGATCAGATTCCGGAAGTACTGGACTCGATAAAGGCATCTGACGGAAGCACGATCCGAAAAGCATAATTTCCGAAAAGGAGACAGTACGGAGTTGAGTAAAACCTGGAACAGAATCCTGATCATTGTATGTACGCTGATCTTTCTGGTCAGCGGAGGAATGATCCTGCGGTACTTTATCTCCAGCTGGCAGACAGAACAGCAGTATAATCAGCTTGCACAGCAGGTCCATAAGACGGAGAAAGAAACGGGAATCGAAAACGGAACCTCAGAAAAAGAAATCCTCCCACAATACCAGAAACTGTTCACACAGAATTCTGATCTGGTGGGATGGATATCCATCAAGGGAACAGACATCGATTATCCGGTGGTACAGGCAGAAGATAATGAACTGTACCTTCATCGCACGTTTGGCGGGAACGAAAACGCCCATGGGTGTATTTTCGCCGACGCTTCCTGCAGTGTCACGAAACCATCCGACAATATTATCCTCTACGGCCATCATATGAAGGATGGTTCCATGTTCGCCATGCTGGACCAGTATAAAAAAGAATCCTTCTGGCAGGAACATCCTGTAATCTGCTTTGACACTTTGTACCGGCAGGGGAGTTATGAAGTGATGGCGGTATTTACCGAGTCGGTAAATACCGGTGACACGGCGGAATTCCGCTACTATGATTTCACGGACGCGGAAAATGAGAAGGAGTTTCAGGATTTTGTCCACGGGTGCATCGAACGTTCCATCTACACCACTGGAGTGTGGGCAGAACCGGGAGATGAACTTCTGACGCTGTCGACATGTGAATACACGAAAAGCAACGGACGGATGGTAGTCGTAGCAAGAAAGATCTTGGAAGACGAGGCGTGAAAAAACAACATTGATCAAAACCGGAACTTTTACCATGAGGTTCCGGTTTCTGACTTTTTTGTCGGGATATCATGGGGCATTTAGTGGTAAAGTATCTTGCAAACAGGCAGGTTCTCTAATATAATGTAAAAGCAATATTATGTCATCCGTTCCCGACCCCGGAAACGGAGCAATACTGGAATGAGGTATTCGTTTTGGAAAATAATATCAACAACACTGAAGAAACCGTAGAGATCGACTTAGGTGAATTATTCCATGTGATCTGGTCCAAGATCTGGATCATTATCGCTGTGACAGTGGTGTGTGCCGCTATCATAGGCAATGTCACCTATTTCCTCATCGATCCCACATATACGGCATCTTCTACCGTATATCTGCTTCCCCGCGAAGGTGAGGCTATGTCACAGGTCGAGATGCAGATCGGAACACAGATGACCAATGACGCAGCAAAACTGGCAAAGTCCAAATCCGTCATTGAGCCGGTGCTGAAAGATCTGAAACTTCAGATGGATTATGAGGAGTTGGCCAAGAAAGTCTCCGTGGATAACCCCACGGATACCCGACTGATCGATATCAGTGTCAGAGATGCCGATCCGCAGATGGCTGCGGATATCAGCAATGCGCTGGCAGACTCTCTTTGCGAGCAGGTCGCGACCATTATGAAGACCGACCGACCCACCATTGCAGAGCGTGCGGTTGCTCCGGATAAACCGTCGGCACCCAGCATGAAGAAGAATGTCGTTATTGCAGCGCTTCTGGGCCTTTTCGCCACCATGGCAGTCATCGTGATCCAGTACATCCTGGATGATTCCATTAAGACGGCAGAAGACGTGGAGAAATATCTGCAGCTGAATACACTGGCATCGATTCCTCTGGAATTTTCCGATGACTCTGAGACTAAAACCCGCAAAAAGATCAGAAAGAAGAAATGAGCGGCATGCAGATACAGGGTTTGACGGATATGCACTGCCATCTGCTTCCTTATGTGGATGACGGCGCAGAAAATCTGAAGGAATCCCACGCGTTGCTCACCAGTCAATGGGAGCAGGGTGTGGAAACCGTGTTTCTGACGGTCCATCTCCGGCGGAAGATGTTTGAAACACCGCAGGCGGAAGTGGAAAAACAGTTTCACCGTCTGAAGGAGGAGTTCGCGGGCGAGGAGATCCCGGAACTGTTTTTAGGGCGGGAGAATCATTGTGACCGGCTGTTCCTCAGCTGTTTGGAGGAAAACCAGGTACAGACACTGGGCGGCAGTCCGTATGTGCTCATAGAGTTTCATGATCACAGTTCGGATGACATTCGGTTCTTTGTCCGTGAAGTGAAGAAGAGAGGGATGATCCCTGTGATCGCCCACTTTGAACGATATCCCGCAATTCACGCCCACCCGGAACTGGTGGATGAACTGGTGGATCAGGGAGTATGGCTTCAAATGAACACCGAGGGAATCCTCGGTGAGGAAGGCAGAAAAATGAAAAAATTCTGCTGGACGATGCTTAAAGAGGAAAAAGTGAAACTGGTTGCTTCCGATGCTCATCACATGGGATTTCGGGAGCCGAATCTGGGAAAATGTGCGGATCTGCTTCAGAAAAAACTGCCCGGAGAACTGAGCCGGGAGATTCTGTTCCGGAATCCGGAGCATATCATAAATAGTATCCGATAAAAAATTAAGGTGGCATATATGGAACGTATTTCATTCAGCAATCAGGACATGTCCTATGCAGTTCGTGAAGAACTGAAGACACTTCGTACCAATATTCAGTTTTGCGGTGATGACAAAAGAGTTATTCTGGTGACCAGCTGTCTGGCGGGCGAGGGAAAATCCACTACGACACAGGAGCTTGCCCAGACTCTTTCCGAGATCGATAAGCGCGTACTGTATATCGATGCAGATCTTCGCAAGGAACGGGACGACAAAAGCGGCCTGGAAGGATCATTTGAATATGGCCTGACACATTATCTCATCGGACAGTGCACATCCAGGGATTGTATCTATTCTACGGATGTTCGCGGACTGTATGCGGTCCCGTCCGGACAGGTGCCTCCCAACCCGTCTGAACTGCTTGCAAACGAACGGATGCAGGTGCTGATCAGTGAGATGAAGGAAGTCTTTGACTATGTGATTATCGATACCGCTCCCCTCGGGATGGTGGTCGATGCAGCAGTACTGGCTCCCTATTGCGACGGGGTGATTCTTCTGATAGAATCCGCTACCGTATCCTATCGGCTTGCACAGGATGTCGCGAAACAGTTGAAGAACACCCAATGCCCGATCCTCGGTGTTGTGCTCAATAAAGTGGCCCGCGGCAAGGGAAGCTATTACGGATATGGAAAGTATGGCAGATACGGTGCATACGGAGCTTACGGCGAAAGCTAAATCAAGAAAAAGAAAAAAGGTGATTTCGAACATTGTTCGAAATCACCTTTTATTTTATCCTGTGATTCTGAGGGTGGAATCAATAACGGTTCCGATCATCACCGGTCAGATCCCATTCCATGAACAGATCCTGCTCTTCCGGCAATCCTTCCGGACGGAAAGGTCCGGAACCCGCATCAGTGAAATTCATCTGACGGAACACATGGATGGCAGGTTCATTTCCTTCCCACATGTTGCATCGTATCGCGGAATAGCCCATCTCGCGGGCCATTTCCCCTGCATACCGAAGAAGCGATTTCCCGCATCCCTTTCCGGAGAACTGAGGGCGTACACACAAAACCTGAAGAACGAGTATCTTTTCATCGGGAGAAGCGGTATTCCAGGAGATGTTTTTATATTCTTTCGGCTGCTTCTCCGTCAGGATCATGCTGCCAATCAAACGTCCTTTTACTTCCGCGACATACAGTTCCTGCCTGTTATGGGCTCGATGTGAAATTTCCATGGTAGGGAAGACACCGAATTTCCAGTTGGAATATCCAGTCTGCTCCATTTCATGCATAAGCAGATCACGATATGACTGTGCGACAGCGTCGAGATCCTTTGCATCTGCAGGACGAATCCTCATTGTGGCGAAATCCTCTCTTCTTATTCAGTACCGTTATTATACCATATGAAAAGGCGGGGACAACCAGAACTTTTGGCACCGCCGGAAAAAGGTGCTTTCGGTAAAAAGCAAAAAAAAAGACAGTTCCTTCAACCTGACATTTAACAGGAGCCTGAACTGTCTTCAAGAAGACTATAATTGAGTCAACTTGTTTTTGTGGCTTTAATATACCAGTAAAAATAAATGATTTCAAAAGTAGGTGAAAAAATCTACAAATTGGGCAAAATGTCACTAAAACAGATTTTTTCTCGCTGCAAGGCCCGAAAAGTTCAATTTAAAAAAGATGAATTTCTCCCAAAAAACGCGATTTTTCAGTCAAAAATATAAAAATTTACATAAAAAAATCACGAAATTTAATATTTTTTTGTTTTCGTGATTTTGACCACAATATCTTGTGCTTTCGATGAAAAACCACCACAAAATTTAGTTTACATAATTTTCCACAAGGAAAAGAATCCTGAAAAAAGCAGAATTATTTCATCATGGCAGCCATCGCCGCCCGGCATGCGGCATCCAGCTGACGGGCCATTTCATCGATATCTTCTTTCATATCATTCTCCAGCCAGTTGCGGATGGCAGAAACACAGCCGCCGGAACAGTACTGGAAGATCTGTTCCAGTTTGGAGTCCGGAGCCTTCAGTCCGGCTCTCCGCCATTCGGTATAGGCTGTATTATTTGCCATGCGAACGATGCGCAGCAAGCTGTCGCTTTCACTGTTGACAGAAAAAATGATGCGGCAGATATCTGCGTTTCTCTTAAAGATCGTACAGCTCTGCCGTACCAGCTCTTCGATGGTATGATAGTGGAAGTGCTGTTCAAATGCCAGAGTCAGGTCTTTCAGGATCTCATCCTCCATTTCGTGGAGAATATCTTCCGGGGCACGGTAATGAGAATAAAATGTATTGCGGTTGATATTGGCTCTCCGGCAGAGTTCTGTCGGTGTGATCTTATTGATGGATTTTTCTTCCATCAGAGAGAGAAGAGCATCTTTCAGAATCTTTTTTGTCAGCATGACGCGTTGATCGGTGGAGTTCGCCATAATAACCTCCATGACAGAAAATGTGTGATTTGTATTTTGTCGAACACTGTGTATAGTATAAACTACCTGTCGCGGAAAGAAAAGAACAGGGTAATAAAATGTGATGCAAAAACTGGTGAACAGAGCCATAAAAAGATTGTTAATTATCGAACAAAACAGGACAAGGTTGTTCGATAACGGTCTGTTTTATATCGAACTGACTGTTGATTATCGAACAGATTGTTAGTAAAATTATTTTAGTTTTATATGCAATAACAGAATAAAAGACTTGATTTTTACTGTCCCTGTGTTCAAAACAGCGGACGGGCATATCAAGAAAGCCATCAGTTGTGATATACTTAAACGGTCTTCTGCTCGATGAGAGGTGAGTCGGAGGACCGGGTTTGATACGTTTAACGGACGAACAAAGCGGATAACATGAGGGGTTTCTGCAGTAGTGTATCACAGTTGTCGCTGCCTGTCCTTTCAAGTAGAGGGGGAAAGACAGGCGGTTGCGGAATTCCTGGATCTAGCTACTTCAGGGATTCCGCATTTTTTATGGAGACAAGAGAGTATGAGCAAGATATCGGAAAAGACAAAATACTCTTTGTTGCTGGCAATACTGGATTTTCTGCCGGTGATGCTGTTTGGCGCTTCCTGGATCCGGATCCTTCACCGGGGAGGGGGAGTTCTTGCTGCAATCGGTATGGCGTTGATCTTTTTCGGCGGATTGAGCAAAGCGGTCTGGAAGATGAAGGTGGTCCGTACCGGAACGGAAGACCAAATACTTCAGAAACTGTTTCATATCTTCCTTCCAACTGGAGGAACACTGGCTATCATTGCAGCGATACGATGGTGCCTCTCTGCTCCCTGGCATATGATTGTTTCCCGGTCAATCTGGACTCTGCTGGCCGGTTTCCTGCTGGGTATGATCCTGATGGTACTCTGGGGAAGAGTACTGGATGACAGTCGAAGGAGCACATGGATCAAGGAACTGACAAATCTGATTGCACAGGCCTTTTTGCTCTGGTTTGTTATGATATATTGATGAGTGAATGAGAAATAAAGGAGCGAAGATATGCTGAAAGTGGGTATTACAAACTGCAGAGAGACGGATGTTACGGATGAAAACACCGCTGTCGGCTGCGGAAGCGGAGGGCTTCCTGTCTTCAGCACACCACGCATGGTGGAACTGATGGAAGCGACCTGCTACGAAAGTGTTCTGGATGATCTGGAAGAGGGACAGGGAACTGTTGGAACCAGTCTGAATGTGCAGCACGTATCGGCAGTTCCGGTTGGTTTGACGGTGACATGCCGTTCCGAACTTGTGGAGATAGACGGCAGAAAACTGACGTTTCAGGTGGAAGTGAGGGATGAGACCGGCATCGTAGGAACTGGTATCCATGAGAGATTTGTCATCAACAATGAGAAGTTCATGGATAAGACCAATTCCAAACGGAACCGGATCACGGAACTGGGAAATCCATCCCATCCACAGGGTTCTGCGGGAAAGCAAATGCTGAAACGAATGAACCGCTCCCATTACGAGCTCACGGGATGGGGGCTGGATCACCTCACATTTGAACCTGGGGATCATATTCTGGATGTCGGATGCGGAGGAGGCCAGACGCTGTACCGTCTGGCGGAAACATACCCTGAAATCACGTTAGATGGAATCGATTACTCCGATGTTTCCGTGGAACTGAGCCGCGAAACGAACGAGAGTTTCATTTCCAGCGGGCGCACGTTCATTCAGAAAGCTTCTGTAGACGAACTTCCTTATGAGGATGACTTCTTTGATAAGGTAATCACAGTGGAATCCTTCTATTTCTGGCCCGATCACGATAAAGGGCTGAGGGAGATCCTCCGCGTGCTGAAACCAGGCGGGAAACTTCTGATCATCTGTGAAGTATACGGAGATGCACCACTGTCACCGCGGGAACGGGAGAACATTCAGAAATATACGATGTTTAATCCCACCAGAGCGGAATACCGGGAAATGATGGAACGAAACGGATTTCATAAAGTGGAGATCCATGTTCGGGAGAATGACAAGTGTATCTGTGTCATCGGATCAAAGTGACAGCCCTAAGGTTCTTAAAAAATTGTGAATAGTTGTTTCAATGGGATGAATTTTTGGAATTCAGGTTGTACAATAGAGCGCAGAGCACAGACCGGATCGGACAGACCCGGTGAAGATACTGAAAGCGGGGAATAAACTTTGAGCAACAAAAATGAAAAAAAGAGTAAGGTTTGGCTGTGGATCCTGGCGGCACTGGTTCTGATCGCCCTGGTAGTGGCCCTGATCCTTCATCCGTGGAACAAATCTGAGGGAGACGACACAGCGGCGACTCCGGCTCCAACTGCAACGGCAGCTGTGGAATCCGGATCCGTGGAGAGCAACAGTTCCCTCGGTGAAGCAGATCAGGCGGCAGCGGAAGCTGCGACCGGTGAGCAGCAGAGCACGACGATTGAAGATAAGTCCGGACTGATCGAATCGATCCGTCTGCAGGATACGATGGATACAGACAGCGGGAAAGAGGCGGTCTATTCTATTCATCTGAACGGCAATGCCTCCTGGGGCAACGATTCCGAGGCAGACAAGCAGACAGCTTTAAAGGTTATCAAAGAAGTAATGGATAAGAGCCGGGCAGATGGATATGTTGCGTGTGATATGTATGTCTATCAGGCCAACAACTGCATGGCTTTCCTGTGGTTTGAATTTAATCCCCAGTACATCTCCCTTTTCGATACACAGGGGAATGCCGGGGACACTGTGGTGCTGACGGAAGAGCAGGTCAAGGCTCTTGGTGCCACGATTCCGGAATTCTAAAACAGACGAGAATATGTAAAAAGAATCTGAAGCGATCGCCTTCAGATTCTTTTTTTGTGTTTTTCGGGAGGAATAGTGTATACTGATACAACAAGGGAGTTGATCAACATGGCCGACATGTCATTATATGAGGATCGGAACTATTATTATATCCGGATCAAGGATTACGATAAAATGGATGCCGATGCGCAGATCACGATCCCGTTTGATGAGGATCTCTCAGTTCTGGTGGGACTTCCGGAAGGAGACGAGTCTCATCGGATCCACTATATCGGAGCGAATCTTTCCAAGGAAGGATTTACCTCAGAGGAAGCGGAAAGCTTTATTGAAGCCTATGATTTCCGATTCTTTACCAAAGAGGAAGAGGATATCATCGTTCCACCCATCGAGGCATGTGTGGAGCTCTCTGCCGATTATGATATGGAGGGGTATCTGATCATGCTGATCCAGCTGGAACCGCCCTGCGCGTCTATCCGGGATCAGCTCATCGCCATGCAGGATCTCATGGATGAGGAAGAACTGATGATGGAGATGGAGGATGATTTCCCCTTTGAACTTCCCTATAAGATGCCGGAGACGGAATACGAGCTGCCGGAGAACCGGGATAAATCTCTGATGGAGATTTTCCTGGACTTTGCCGATGAATCCGCTTCTCCCGAGCAGGTCATCGAGGCGCTGAAAGTTCTGGAACCGCTCGCACTGGAAGACGGGAAAAGTCCCGACCTTTCCAGATACATGGAGGAATATGCAGAGTTTTATGAATTCTTCATGGACTGTTTCAGCGAGACAGAGGAACTGATTCCGCTGATGGAGGAGATCTGGGGAGAGGCGCCGATCGTACTTCAGATCGGTTCTTATATGTATGAACGCTCCTATATCGAGAGCAGTCTACAGCAGGAAAAATACCTAGGAGAAAAAGAAAAGGATCATCTGGACAAGCTGCTGGATTATATCCGGCAGAGAGATACCTTCCGAGAGATCACCATCTATCTGGAGAATTCGGAGGTCTACTCCGTGGCCATCGAAGGGGGAATGTCGGAAGAAGATCTGGAAGAGAGGATAACATTCCTCAAAGCATATCTCATTGAACTCCTGCTGGGGATCGGAGTCCTTCTGGTGGAATTCTATGACGATCAGATTGAAAAGGTCATCGTGAACGGTTTCTTCTGCAATAACGGGAAGATAAAAAAGATGGGGCCTTCCGATTTGATGGAGGCTTTGAATCTGGAAAACGGCTGGGAGGATCGATTCCAGCTGCAGATCGCATTTCTGGACATTTGAAAACAAGGGGGATATGAAAATGACAGAAGAGATTCTGAAAGCGGCAGCAAAGGAACACGGCCACGAGTGCCCTGGCTTGGCACTGGGACTGCGCGTGTCTGAGATCGCAAGTGAAGTGTTCGGATGGGAAAAGGTCCCGGAGGATCTTACAGTCACGGCGGACCGGCCAGCATGCTATGTGGACGGGATCCGGTTTATGACCGGATGCTCCCCTGCTGACGGACGCTTGACGTTCCGCAACGACGGAAAATGGGCATTTGTTTTTTCCAGCGGCGGACGAAAGGTATCCGTTGAACTGAAGAACCGGCCGAATTTTGCCGCCGGCAGGGAGGCCATGATGGAAAGCGTCCTGTATGGGGACCGGGATGAGCTGTTTAATATCAGCGATCTCGTGTAACAGAAGGATACTGTTTCAGAATAAAAATGCTCCCGGATGAGGGAGCATTTTTCAGTGAGGGATTTTCAATGCGGTATGGACAGACAGAGGAAGCACGTTTTATCGACCGGCCGAACCGGTTTATTGCCCATGTGGAGAGAAACGGAAAGACCGAGACCGTGCATGTGATCAACACGGGCCGCTGCAGGGAACTTCTGATTCCCGGGGCACGGGTGATCCTGCACCACCCGGGGACTCCCGGGAGGAAAACGGAATACGATCTCATAGCGGTGTATAAAAATGATAAAATGCTCATCAATATGGACAGCATGGCGCCGAATCGGATGGTTCGGGAATGGCTGGAGGAACAGCGTTGTGACGAGATCCATCCGGAGTATAACTACGGGGAGTCGAGACTGGATTTCATGACCGTGGAAAAGGGGAAGAAGACCCTTCTGGAGATCAAGGGATGTACACTGGAAGTAGATGGAGTTGGCTATTTCCCGGATGCTCCAACCATTCGGGGTGTTAAACATCTCCACGAAC
>CAJGCI010000010.1 GCA_904501855.1 Oscillospiraceae bacterium
AGTGCTCAAACTTTTCGTTTCCCCTGCCTGAAGCATCAATGCGGAAAAAATTTGCAGAATGTCACGAGTAGTCGTGATTGGAACACCTCTCACAGGAGAAAACGCTTTCTATATAATAATGATTATCTATCTGCCATAAAACCACAAAATAGCAGGAAGGAGATCAATTAAAGTACAATATATAGTAAAAAGCTCCGAATCAGAGGATTCGGAGCTTATATCTTTATTTCTTGAAGATCAGACCGGCCCTTCAAAGGTAATTACTACACCCTTCAGCAGGGGGATCTTGCCGGTAACTTTACCAGAGGCATCCACATCCATAACTGCATCCAGAGTACCATTACCCATTTTACCTTCCAGATATGCATTATAGTGTGCGCTTCCGTCTGGATTTCTCACACCATGTGCTTTGGGATCAAACGGATAAACCAGCCATTTCAGCATTTTAAGTCTTGCCTCGCCAACCATTGTGCAAGTGCCATCCTCGGCCCAGTCACAATCGGCAACGAACATTCCGTCATGGGTACCCATAAATTGAGCTTTTACCTTATACTCAATATGTTCTACGGCCATAACAATCTCTCCTTTTCCTATACTGTAGTTTGTTTTGACATAAAACCCACTACTTTGCCCTATGATTTTATATCTATTGCACAACAACGTCAACGGATTATAACAATATTTCAGTTTTTTTAAGTTTTCTTTGTTCCTTGTTTCCTCTTTGCTCATTTTCGATGAAATAATGCTTGCTTTTTCGTCTGCAACATGTTAAAATCTATTTCCGCTAGTAAATAGAAACCCATAGGAGGAGGTGGCAAAGACTTATGCCAAATATCAAATCAGCGAAAAAGAGAGATGCAAAATCCAAAGCACAGAGATTGAAAAACCGCGCAGAGAGAACTCAGTTGCGAACTGCACTTAAAAAGTTTGATGTTGCAGTTGCTGAAGGCAATAAAGATGCAGCCGTCGAGTCCTACAAGAGTGCAGTCAAAACCGTTGACAAGGCCTCTGGTAAGGGTTTAATTCATAAAAACAACGCAGCGCATAAAAAGTCTGCTTTAACGAAAAAGCTGAACGAAATGGCTTAATCGTGCAAATCCGGAACGTGCTTTGATCTCGTTCCGGTTTTATTTTGGACATCTGATCGAGTATTGACAAACCCCATATAGAATGTTATAGTATTCAAGCGCTGAAAGCGCACTATATCGCGGGGTAGAGCAGTTCGGTAGCTCGTCGGGCTCATAACCCGGAGGTCGCTGGTTCAAATCCGGTCCCCGCAACCACTAAACCGTCTATTTCTCTCGAAGTAGACGGTTTTTTCATTATTCTATTTAATAACTACCTCCAAATTCACAGGATTTCCAAATATTTCCAGTTTTTGTTATGCGGCCGCTTTTCTCCCGATCAAGCCAAAGGCCCTCTTCAACTCATTTGCGACGAACATGGGCTCCGTTATGTTTGGCAGGTCTCGCCATGTTCAAAAACCCACCCATTATGCAATGCCATCGGTTTATTTTTATTACTTGTTGACTGTCATGTACCCCATTGCTAAAATATAGGCAAGGTTATGCCCGTACATATTTCGGGCAGAGAAAGGGGGACATTCCATGGCAATTAAACATTTTGAACATCCTTGCACCGTACACTTTATGGGCTCTCATCCCGGCACCTTCAACATCGACCGCGATGACGAAGCCATGACCATCAAGGGCGAAGCGATCGTAAAGATCATCAAGAACATCCATTATCCGTTCGAGACCGGCACGTATGAGCCGCATGAGGACGGCAGTGTCCACTACAACGCCAAGCTGAAGAGCGCCTTCGGCAACGGCACTCTGGACGCCGACTTCGACATCGACAAGGACGGCAACATCTCCGGAGGCGCCAAAGGCATCCTGACCTGGGACGGCAAAGCCGAGAACTGGATCTAATAGTAGTTCTCTTTCCCGTTGAATCATTCGTTGTTGTCCGTCTGATTTGACGGGCTACAAAAACCATGCTAGAATGGTTAACACTAATTGTGGCAATTATTCTTATGCTTATCAAAGAAAAATGACTGTCTAATAAGGAGGTATATTATGGCAATTCAGAAGATTTCTGCTGATGTTACATGCAAATTCATGGGGACTCGTCCCGGCAAGCTGGAAGCAGAATACAACACCGAGACTGGTGAACTCACCGGCCACGCTGACATCAAAATGTTAAAATGGTTCGTTTATCCTCTGAAAAACGGAACTTTCATCACAGAGGAATCCGGTGGTTCCTATGCAATGTATAACTATGTTGCTGGTTCCAAACATGCTTCTGCAGATCTGCAGGGTCAGATGGGCAACGGCGCACTTCATGCTGACATCTGGGAAAATCCCGATGGTAAGCTCATTGGCGGCGTAACCATTGGCAAGAAGGGCAAACAGCTGATTACTTGGGAAGGAACCGGCAAGCTCGTTCAGGACTAATAGGCTCTTTATTAATTATCGCTATAGTCAGAACTGTTGCATCAATGTCTGATGCAACAGTTCTTTTTTTACCCAAAAAGTGTTTCCTGTCCCATTTGCTTGTATTTATCTGGGCTTGCTTCCATTTCTGCAATTTAGTGCAGCCCTAGCATCCCTTCGGTTCTCGTTGTTTTTCCATATCAAATTTGATATAATTTCCTTGCGAGACATTCCCCATTTTATTACGTTCGGAGTGCACTTCTTTTGCCTTCGAACTCGTCATTCAACAGGGCAGGGGAGGGGCACGACCCTCTCACGTTTCGAAGACGCACTTCAGAAAGGAAACACTATGGAATTAAAGACACCACTTTATGACAATCATGTTGCGCTGGGCGCAAAAATGGTCCCCTTTGCCGGATACTCCATGCCTGTTCAGTATCCCTCCGGCGTGATTGCAGAACACATGGCCGTCCGCACCGCATGCGGACTGTTTGACGTTTCTCACATGGGTGAAATCACCTGCAAAGGAACCGATGCTCTGAAAAACCTGAACCACATGCTGACCAACAAGTTTGATAACATGAGTGACGGCAGAGCCCGCTACAGCCCCATGTGCAATGATCAGGGCGGCGTAATCGATGACCTGATAGTATATAAGAAGGCAGACAATGATTATCTGATTGTCGTGAACGCTTCCAACCGCAATAAGGACTTTGCCTGGATTGCTGATCATGTTTTTGGTGACTGCGTGGTAGAAGATATTTCCGATTCTGTTGGACAGATCGCTTTGCAGGGACCGAAGGCTGAAGAGATCCTTTCTAAAATCGTAAAAGAAGAAGAGATCCCGGTGAAAAACTACACCGCTGTCTTTGATGCTGATGTGCAGGGCTACAAGTGCATTGTTTCCCGCACCGGCTATACCGGAGAAGACGGTTTTGAGCTTTATTGCGATGCCGGCGATGCTGCCGCAATTTGGGATCTTCTCCTGGCAACCGGCAAGGACGAGGGCCTGATTCCCTGCGGTCTGGGCGCCAGAGATACCCTTCGTATGGAAGCTGCCATGCCTCTGTACGGCCACGAGATGGACGATACTGTAACTCCGCTTGAGACCGGGCTCGGCTTTGCCGTGAAACTGGACAAAGAAGAGTTCATTGGTAAAGACGGAATGATGGGAGAGCCCCAGAGAACACGCATCGGCCTGAAGGTAACGGGCCGTGGGATCATCCGCGAGGCGCAGCCCGTGTTCAAGGACGGCAATCAGATCGGCAACACCACTTCCGGCACTCACTGCCCGTTCATGGGTTATCCCGTTGCCATGGCACTGGTACAGGCAGGGGTCGTTGATGTCGGCGACTCTGTCAGCGTCGATGTCCGTGGCAGAATGGTAGAAGCAGAAGTTGTTCCTCTGCCGTTCTACAAAAAAGGAATGCCGCAGCCGGAAAAGACCAAATAATCTGACTATGACAAAAAACAGGATCCCTTAATTGGGATCCTGTTTTTTAGTTCTTCAGACTGTTCATCGGTGCCGGAATGCGGCCTCCTCGATGAATAAAAGCTTCTGCACTGGCTGTTTTCACCGGCATGACCGGTGCCTCTCCAAACAGACCGCCTATGGTAACGGTGTCTCCGACGCCCTTTCCGGGAGCTGGAATTACCCGGACCGCTGTTGTTTTGTTGTTGATCATTCCGATGGCTGCTTCATCCGCAATAATTGCGGCAATGGTCTCCGAGGAAGTGTCTCCCGGTACGGCGATCATATCAAGACCAACGGAACATACACAAGTCATGGCCTCCAGTTTCTCCAGACTGAGCACTCCTGCTCTGGCCGCCGCGATCATGCCTTCATCCTCCGAGACCGGGATAAATGCGCCGGACAGGCCGCCTACCTGGCTGGACGCCATGACGCCGCCTTTTTTAACCGCATCATTCAGCAGTGCAAGCGCTGCGGTAGTTCCCGGACCGCCACAGGTCTCGATTCCCATTTCCTCCAGAATCCGTGCGACGGAATCTCCTTTTGCCGGTGTGGGAGCCAGAGACAGGTCAACGATACCGAAAGTCGTATTGAGTCTGCTGGAGGCTTCCCTGGCCACTAACTGTCCCATCCGGGTGACTTTAAATGCTGTTTTCTTGATAGTTTCTGCGACCTCATCAAACGGTTTTCCCTTGCACTCCTGCAACGCATGGTATACGACGCCCGGTCCGGAAACCCCGACGTTAATCACTGTTTCCGGCTCACCAACACCGTGAAACGCTCCTGCCATAAAGGGATTGTCTTCTACCGCGTTGCAGAAAACAACCAGCTTGGAACATCCGATGGCGTCTTCTTTTTCTGTCCGAAGGGCAAGCTCCTTGATGCACTGTCCCATCTGGCGGACCGCATCCATATTAATCCCGGCACGGGTAGATCCGACATTGACGCTGGAACAAACTCTTTCCGTTCCTGCCAGGGCGTTCGGGATTGACTGGATCAGCCGTCGGTCGCTTTCGGTAAATCCTTTCTGAACCAGGGCGGAGTATCCACCGATATAGTTTACTCCGATTTCCTTTGCCGCACGATCCATGCTCTGTGCAAGGACTTCATATTCTTCGCTCTTGCAGCTGGCCGCCACGATGGAGATCGGGGTAACGGATATGCGTTTATTTACAATGGGGATTCCAAATTCCCGTTCGATCTCCTCGCCGGTCTTTACCAGGTTCTCCGCTTTTCTGCAGATCTTTTCATATATCTTGTTTCCACAGACCGTTATCTCTTCGCTGGCACAGTCCTGAAGATTGATCCCCATGGTGATCGTCCGAACATCAAGATGCTGCTGGTCGATCATATGGTTCGTCTGTGCGATCTCGTCTCTGTTCAATAAATAGCCCATTGCCCGACCTCAAATCTTATGCATCGAATTGAAAATATCCTCTCTCTGGATTTGAATAGAGAGATTCTTTTCCGCTCCCTTTTCCTTCAGCAGTGCGGAAAGCGCGTCAAATGACAACTCGCAGTCGGTTGTGTCCACCAGCATAATCATAGCAAAGTATTCCTGCATCAGTGTCTGGCTGATATCCAAAATGTTGATGCCGTTATCTGCCAGGATCCGGGTCACATATGCGATAATGCCCTTCTGATCCTTAGCAAATACAGAAACGATAGCTTTCAAATAATCTCACCCTTTGTTTTTTGGTATTACAGAACATTATAAAGCACACCGATTCAAAAGCAAGCCGGATTGACAATAATTACTCCCTGCACTAAAATTCATTCAAACGGAAAGAAACAGAGGGTTTTCTATGAATGTATGTGTCTACGGCGCATCCAGCGCCTCTCTGGCAGATATTTATTATATGGAAGCAGAGACGCTCGGCCGTCTGCTCGCTCAGCGGGGACACCGGTTGGTTTTCGGTGGTGGAAAGCACGGTCTCATGGGCTCCGTTGCATTAGGCGCCTGGCAGGAGAGGGGAGAGATCCTTGGTATCGCGCCGAAATTCTTCGATGAACCGGATGTGCTTTTCGAGCACTGCACGGATTTCCTTTATACTACGACCATGCGGGAACGAAAACAGCTGATGGAGGACCGCTCGGAAGCGGTCATCGTTCTTCCCGGCGGGATCGGAACTTACGAGGAATTTTTTGAGATTCTGACTTTGAAACAGCTGGGGCAGACTTCCCGGGCCATTGCGATTTTAAACACCAACCATTATTATGATCCCATGCTGGCCTTTCTTCAGAACACGGTAGACCAAAAGTTTATGTCCTCCAACTGTATGGATCTGTTCTTCATCCACGATGATCCGAATCAGATCCTCGATTATATTGACCGCTATGTTCCTTCTACCGGCAATCTGGACCGCTTGGAAGACTATACAAAATAACAGGAATACACAAAAAAGGAAGCATTTCCGAAACGGGAAATGCTTCCTTTATGATTTTGCTTGGGAACTTTACATGTCTTTAATGACCAGCTCTGCAATCTGCACTGCATTTGTGGCTGCGCCTTTTCTGACCTGATCGCCGCAGCACCATACATTCAGTCCGCGCTCATCGGTAAGATCTTCACGGATACGTCCGACAAACACCAGATTCTGGTTGGCAGTGTCCAGAGGCATCGGATACTGCTGGTTATCCAGATCGTCGACCAGCTTGGTTCCGGGAGCCGCTGCGATCACTTCTCTTGCCTGTTCCGGAGTGATCTTCTCCTTGGTCTTCAGAAGGATGGAGACGCTGTGGCTGCGAACGACCGGTGCGCGCACACAGGTGCAGCTGACTTTCAGTTCCGGCAGATGCATGATCTTTCTGCCTTCGTTCTGGAGCTTCATCTCTTCGGAGGTATAGCCCTTATACTGCTCTCCGCCGATCTGAGGGATCACGTTGAATGCGATCTGGTGCTGGAACACTTTCGGCTCATAGGTGCCGCCGTTGAGTTCCGCTTCAACTTCTGCCATCAGCTCTTTCGGACCGCCGGCGCCTGCGCCGGAAACTGCCTGATAGGTGGAAACGATCATGGACTCGATGGGGCTGATGCTGTTGAGAGCATTGACCGCGGTGCAGGAAATGGTGGTTGTGCAGTTGGGGTTTGCGATAACGCCCTTATGAAGCTTTACATCTTCCGGGTTGACTTCGGGAACGACCAGAGGAACACCCGGATCCAGACGGAATGCGCTGGAGTTATCAATAAAGACACATCCGGCAGCCTTGATGTCGTCGACGAAACGCTCTGCGATATCGTTTTCTGCAGCGCCAAGCACGATGTCCAGACCTTTAAAGGCTTCTGCACATGCCTCTTCGACAACAATATCCTGATCCTTGAATTTTACCACTTTGCCGGCGGAATGTTTGCTGGCGAGAAGATGAAGTTCCGATACCGGGAAATCACGCTCGACCAGGATCTTCTGCATTTCCTGTCCGACAGCGCCCGTTGCGCCCAGAATACCAACTTTAAAGCTTTTCATTATATATACCTCCAATATTACTTACAACTTATTTGACAAAGCTATCATAGATCACGCGAATCGTTTTCTCAAAATCGTTGTTGTTTACTCCTAAAATAATATTCAGTTCTTCCGGTCCCTGAGAGATCATCCGAACATTGATGCCGTTTTTTCCCAATGCATCAAACAGTGCGCCGGAAGATCCCGGCTGATGAGCCATATTACGTCCGACTGCCGCGACGACCGATACTCCTTCGATCAGATCGATGCTGTCCGGCTCGATCTCTTCCTGGATCTCTCCGAGGATCGTGTATATGAATTTCGAGGATGCGACTGTGGAGACCACCAGCGAGAAGGAATCGATCCCGCAGGGAGTAAACTCCACGCAGATTCCGTATCTCTCAAAGATTTCCAGGATCCGCCGCAGATAGCCGAGAGATGAGGACATACCGTTTTTCGAAATGGTCACGATGCTGTAATTTCTCTTTCCGGTGATGCCGGTGAGAAGCTTGTCTTTTTCACTGTATGAATCCGGGAAAGATTCCTTAATGATTGTTCCCGGGTGCTCCGGATCGTTGGTGTTCCGGATATTCAGCGGAATATCTTTTTCCCTTACCGGGAAGATGGATGCCTCATGAAGCACATCTGCACCCATGTAGGAAAGCTCTCTCAATTCGGAATAGGTGATATAGCTGATCGTATCGGGATTATCCACGATCCGCGGATCCGCCATCAGGATTCCGGAAACATCCGTCCAGTTTTCATAGATCTCCGCGTCCAGTGCCGCTGCTGCCAGTGCGCCGGTGACATCGCTGCCGCCGCGGGTGAGGACCTTGACATTCCCGTCAGGTAGGACCCCGTAAAAACCGGGAATCACCACTGCTCGGTCGTCTGCAATCTCTTTTAGTGTTGCATAGGATGCCGCAGTGTCGACACTTCCGTCAAACTTGAACTTCAGCCATTCCGCACTGTCAACAAACTGGAATCCCAGATAGTCTGCCATCAGCATCGCTGACAGGTATTCTCCGCGGGAGACCAGCCAGTCCTGGCGGACATCCTTTTTCAGCTGGCTGCGGATCGCGGCCAGTTCGCTTTCAATGTCCACTTTAAGCTCCAGCTCGTTGCAGATTCCGCGATACCGACTCTCGATCATTTCAAAAATACTCTGGCTCTCAACACCATACTGAAGATGAGCATAGCACAGATACAGAAGATCCGTTACTTTGTGATCTTCCTTAAATCGTTTTCCGGCGGCGGAGACAACGACAACATCGCGGTCCGGATCCGCCTGAACAATCCGTTTAACCTTCTCATACTGTTTGGCGTTCGCCATGGACGATCCGCCAAACTTAACCACTTTACGCATTTTCCGTCAGTCCTCCAGGATTCCGGCCATAAACAATTCTTCTCCTGCCTGGGATTCTGCAATGGTGTGTGCCTCCACAACAGAAATAGGTTTGGAGATAAATCCTTCTCCGCAGTTGATGACCTTTAATGCCTTGACTGTTTCCGGAGACCGCAGTCCGCGAATGTAGTATGGATGGAGTTCTTCTGCGTTGTCCACGCTCTTCGGCTCAATAACGTCCGTATAGAAATCATCGATTCCGTGCAGCAGATCAGCGCAGTCTTCCACGACATTATATGCGGTGGGATACCGTCCGGCGCCTTGACCGAAGAAGCTCTGAACGCCGGAATACTCACCTTCCAGAGTAATCAGATTAAATGCATCATGGACGGAAGCTTCCAGGCTCTCTCCCGGAAGGAACACCGGTTCCACATATGCGGTGATCTTGTTGTCTTTTGTCTGCCGGGCAATGGCCATCATTTTACAGATTTTTCCGAGCCGCTTGGCTGCATCAATATCGCAGGCTTTGATATTGCGGATTCCGAATACGGGCACCTGTTCTTCCGGAATGCTGACTCCGAAGGCCACATTGGAACTGATGACGCACTTTCTCTGGATATCCAGACCATCGATATCAGAAGAGGGATCTGCTTCCGCATAGCCCAGCTCCTGCGCTTTTTTCAGCACCGCGTCAAAATCCGATCCGTTCGTATACATGGCATCCAGAATATAGTTGGTCGTACCGTTCATGATTCCGGAAATGCCGATGATCCGGTTTCCGCGGCGTCCGCGCTCAATGGCGGTAAGCCAGGGGATGCCGCCGCCGACCGCTGCGGTGCAGCGAAGGGCAACCTTCTTCTCCATGGCAAGCCCGGCCAGCTCATCATAATAATAGGAAATCAGCTGCTTATTGGAAGAAACCACATTTTTGCCGGCTTCCAGAGCAGCATGAACATATTCATAGGCAGGGGAGAGGCCACCCATGGCCTCCACAATGATATCCACTTCCGGATCGTTCAGCATGATATTAAAATCTGTAACGGCCTTTTCTCCCAGTTCTTCACGGGGTCTGCGAACCAGCACATATTTAACTTCCAGGTCCGGGCAGTGTGCGTCTACGATATCCACGACACCTTTCCCGACAACACCATATCCGAGCAATCCAATTTTCATTTGTCTTTTCATCTTTTTGTCTCTCCCTAGAGTACATTTGTTTTTGCAGTAGGCACAATATAGCATAATCACTGAGCAAATTCAAGAGAAAATACCTCTAATAAACACAATTATTTATAAGGAAAACTGTTTATTTTCTCTATAACTCCCTGTTTTTCCGTGCTTTTTGCGATTTCTTTCCTTTCTGCTTCGATCTTTTCCTCCTCAAAAATGCATTTTTCCGCATCGCGCTTTGCGCTTTTACGCTTGAACGCACCGATTAATCACGATATAATAACAGCATAGTGAAATTTTTGGATGCAAAAAATTCAGAATAAACATTGTAATGTACAAGGAGGAAGAACATGAAAAAAATTCTGGCTCTGACACTTGCACTTTGCCTGGTCTTCGTTCTCTGCGCATGCGGAACGAGCACCACACCGGAAGTAACTTCCGACAGCGGCAATGCTGCAGGTAATTCCAAGACTGTCGATACGGAGACAGTTGCCGTTGGTGCAGTTATTATTGCTCGTGATGATGTCCCCGAAGACGAGATCTACACCTTGGTAAAAACCATCTTTGAAAACAAAGATGAAATCTCCCAGATGCATGCAAAAGGCGAAGAACTGGATATCGACGTAGCCGCATCCATTACTTCTGTTCCTTATCACCCCGGTGCAGCAAAATACTTTGCTGAAAAGGGTGTTGAAGTTGCTTCTGTCAAAGAGGGCGCTGGCAAAGCCGGAGATAACGTTCCTCTGACCTTCGGTACCGGCGGCGAATCCGGCACCTACTATGCTTACGGCGGAGTTCTTGCACAGTATGTTTCCGCCAACACCGATCTTGCCATTACGGCCATCACCTCCGACGCTTCCAAGACGAACGTTCAGGAGATCGACGCCGGCAATGACCAGATTGCTTTCTGCCAGAGCGACGTTATGACCTACGCTTACGAAGGCAACAAGGATCGTGACTTCGATTCTGCCGTCGAGAGCTTCTCCGTGGTAGCCGCTCTGTATCCGGAGCAGGTTCAGATCGTTACCACCAATCCGGATCTGGCAACCGTTGCCGACCTGGAAGGCAAAAAAGTCTCCATCGGCGCATCCGGTTCCGGCACCTACTTCAATGCCATGGATATCCTTGGCGCTTACGGCCTGACCGAAGATGACATCGATGCCAAATATCAGTCCTTCGGCGACAGCGCAGACAGCCTGAAAGACGGAAAGATCGATGCCGCATTTATCGTTGCTGGTGCACCGACTACGGCCATCACCGATCTTGCTACTTCCGGCGATGTTTATCTGATCAGCATGGATGAAGAGCACATTGCAACCCTTCTCGAAAGCTCTCCGTTCTATTCCGCCAGCACCATCGTGGCAGGAACCTACTGATCCTAACGGTATTTTTCTGCGGCGCCCTCGAAGGGAGGGCGCCGCAATTCATTCAAGGTGAAACTTCATCGGAAAGAAGGAATTTTTTCTATGGCAAAAAAAGAAAAAAAGGTCCTGCCTGATGATATTGAGAACTCCACAGCATCCGCTGAGGAAATCATGCGAAAATATGACCGGGAATCCGCCACTCGTCTCTGGACCGGCGCCTGGGGTATTATCGTAAAGATTATCCTCGCCGTTTTTTCTCTGTACTGTATCTATTCCACTTTATACAGCACCGCCGACATGCCCATTCGTCTGTCGGCTTTTCTGGGACTCATCATCATTATGGGTTATCTGACCTATCCGTCCTCCAAAAGGATAGTAAAGGAAAATTACATCCCCTGGTATGATTTTCTGTTAATGATCCTGGGCGCCGGAGCATTTTTCTACTACTGCTTCAATTACATGATGATCGTCAAGACCATCACCAGCGCCTCTGCGATCCTGAGCCAGCCCAACCCCTGGTTCTATTACGCTTTGGGTATCGCCGCGGTCATTTCTCTGGCGGAACTTTGCCGCCGCTGTGTCGGAATCCCAATCCTCTGTGTTGTAGGTGCGCTGCTCATTTATACATTTGTCAGCATGTCCGGCAACAACCAGACCTTCCTGCAGGTTTTCGGACGGGTAATATACACCCTGTTTTATGGAACATCGGGTCTGATGGCAACGCCTGTTCAGGTTTGCCTGAAATTCATTGCCGTCTTTATCATCTTCGGCGCGTTCCTGGAACGTACCGGTATCTCCAGCTTCTTTATTGATCTTGCCAACTCCGTGGCCGGCTCTGCCAGCGGCGGCCCGGCAAAGGTCGCTGTTATCTCTTCCGCACTGTGTGGAATGGTTTCCGGTTCTTCTGTGGGCAACACCGTCACGACCGGTTCTGTGACCATCCCGATGATGAAGCGGACCGGCTATAAGCCGGAATTTGCAGGTGCCGTTGAGGCCGCCTCCTCTACCGGCGGTCAGATCATGCCTCCCATCATGGGCGCTGCCGCTTTCCTTATGGCGGAATATATTGGAGCCCCTTACGGACAGATTGTCGTATGGGCAATTCTCCCGGCAGTACTCTATTTCTTCGGCATCTTTATCGCGGTCCACCTGGAGGCAAAGAAGCTTGGCCTGAAAGGAATCCCCCGCACGGAACTTCCCAGCTTCTTTAAGCTGCAGAGATATGTGTATCTGCTTCTTCCTCTTATTGTTTTGATTTATCTTGTTGCCACCAACACACGTTCTCTTCAGTATTCCGCTTCCATCGCTATTCTTCTGGCGATCCTAGTCAGTTTCCCAGGAGAGATCAAGCGCAGCAAAGAAGCCGCAGCAGCGGCAACGGATAAAAAGCCTTCCGTCATCGGTCTGACCTTAAAGGAGACCGGCTCCATGATCCTGAATTCACTGGAAGCCGGCGGCCGCGGATGCATCACCGTTGCAGTCGCCTGTTCCATGGCTGGTGTCATCGCCGGATGCATCACCGTGACCGGTCTTGCTTCCAAGCTGATCACCTCCATCGTTGCAGTCAGCAAATCCATTCCGTATCCCGGTCTTGGTCTGTTGATTGCACTGTTCCTGACGATGCTCTGCTGCATCGTGCTTGGCATGGGAGTTCCTACCACCGCCAACTACTGCATTATGGCCTCTACCACCGCGCCGATCCTGATCACTCTGGGCATTCCGAAAGTTGCTGCCCACTTCTTCGTTTTCTATTTCGGGATCGTAGCGGATATCACTCCGCCGGTCGCTCTGGCTGCCTATGCGGGAAGTGCCATTGCGAAATCCAATCCCATGAAGACCGGCGTCAATGCCACAAAGCTGGCCATTGCCGCATTTATCGTACCGTATATCTTTGCTTATACACCCACGATGCTTCTTCTGGATCAAGGTGTTGTCAATGCGATCCAGATTATCATCACTTCCATCCTTGGAATTTTCGGTGTTGCGGCATCGCTTAACGGATTTGTCTTCTCGAAAGTCTCCTGGCCGATCCGCATCCTGTTTGCCGTCGGAGGTCTGACGTTGCTGGTGCCCTCCACAATGACCGATATCATCGGTCTTGCCATGGTGCTGGGGCTGCTTCTGCTGCAGTATCTGATCAGCCGCCGAAAAAACGGATCCAAACCAGCTGCCGCATAATCCACAACAAAATAAAAACCTGTGATTTTCTTCGTTTTTCCATGAAAATCACAGGTTTTTTTCTCTTTTCTTGAAATACCAGTATCAATAATTTATAATAGCCCTATTCTAGTGATTTAAGGAAGTGTTTTCTATGCAGCGAGTAAAGATTTCGGAAATTTTTCATTCTCCGGAGACCTTTGAAAATCAGGAGATTACTGTCTGCGGATGGGCGCGTACCATTCGCAATATGAAGAGCTTCGGCTTTATCGAACTCAATGATGGCTCCTGTTTTAAGTCCCTTCAGATCGTTTTAGATAATAATGCCTTAAATAACTATGATGACCTTACCAAACAGAACGTTGGAACCGCATTTATCTGTCACGGCACTCTGGTGCTGACACCGGAAGCCAAACAGCCGTTTGAGCTGAAGGCTTCTGCCGTGGAGATCGAGGGAAGTTCTTCTCCGGAATATCCCCTTCAGAAAAAACGGCACAGCGTGGAATTTCTCAGAACCATTCAGCATCTGCGGCCTAGAACCAACCTGTTTAACGCGACCTTTCGCGTTCGTTCCGTTGCTGCGTATGCCGTGCATGAGTTTTTCCAGAACCGTGGTTTCCTTTATGCCCAGACCCCCATTATCACGGGATCCGATGCTGAGGGCGCCGGCGAGATGTTTCGCGTCACCACGCTGGATCTGAACAATCTTCCCCGTCTGGAGGACGGCTCCATCGATTTTTCTCAGGATTTCTTTGGAAAGAGCACCAACCTGACGGTTTCCGGACAGCTTAATGCGGAAAACTTCGCCATGGCCTTCGGAGATGTATATACCTTCGGACCGACGTTCCGGGCTGAGAATTCCAACACCCAGCGTCATGCCGCGGAATTCTGGATGATTGAGCCGGAAATGGCATTCTGTGATCTCAATCAGGATCTGGAAGTCATGGAGGCAATGGTCAAATACATCATCAATTCCGTGCTGGAGAAATGTCCGCAAGAACTGGAGTTCTTTAACTCTTTTGTGGATAAAGGTCTGCTGGACCGTCTTCACAATGTCGTCAGTAACGAGTTTGGCCGTGTCACCTACACCGAAGCCATCGAGATCCTTAACAATTCCGGTCATAAATTTGATTTCCCGGTAAAATGGGGCATCGATCTTCAGACCGAACACGAACGGTATCTGACGGAAGAAGTATTTAAAAAACCGGTCTTTGTTACGGACTATCCGAAAGAGATCAAGGCTTTCTATATGCGTCTGAACGACGACCAGAAGACCGTTGCCGCTGCAGACTGCCTGGTTCCGGGCATCGGCGAGATCATTGGCGGAAGCCAGAGAGAGGAGCGGCTTGACGTTCTTCAGGCAAGAATTAAGGAGCTTGGCATGGAAGAGAAAGATTACTGGTGGTATCTGGATCTCCGCAGATACGGTTCCTGCCACCATGCCGGTTTCGGCCTCGGCTTTGAGCGGATGGTCATGTACCTTACCGGCGTCAATAACATTCGTGACGTGGAGCTTCATCCCCGCACTGTCGGGAACGCCGATTTCTGATCCCAAAAAAAGTTTTCCCCGAGTTCAGATTGAACTCGGGGAGTTTTTATTATTCCACAAATTTGTCTCTCTGTTCCACCGCCATGGCGTCACAGCGATTGTTGTACGGATTATCCGCATGTCCCTTGACCCAGTGGAAGGATACCTCATGGCGTTCACACAGATTCAGCAGCACATCCCACAAATCAATGTTCAGTGCCTTGCTTTTATCGCTTTTTCGCCAGTCATTGGCTTTCCATCCTTCCGCCCAGCCTTTGACAATGGCATCTACCACATATTTGGAATCGGAATACAGATCCACTTTACACGGCTCTTTCAGGATCTTCAGAGCTTCTATTACCGCTGTCAGTTCCATACGGTTGTTGGTGGTCTGTGCTTCGCCGCCGGAGATCTCTCTGACGGTCTCCTTGTACTTTACCAGTGCCGCCCAGCCGCCGGGTCCCGGATTGCCGGAACAAGCTCCGTCCGTATAGATCATGACCTGTTTCATGGCGTTTCTTCGCTTTCCGGTGCTGCTTCCGTGATTTCTTCCAGCTCCTGTGCGTCCTCGTCTTCCGGCTCCGGATCCAGACGGGCGATCGAAATCACCTTGGATTCATCCGTCATGACCTTGACGCGGACACCCTGAGTGGCTCTTCCGAGAACGGAAATGTCCGAAACTGCCATGCGGATAATGGTACCGTCATCTGATACTACGAGAAGATCATCCTGTTCGTAGACCATCTTTACATCACAGACCTTGCCGGTCTTTGCCGTGACGTTGTAGTTTTTCAAACCGGATCCGCCTCGCTTCTGGATCTTATATTCCTCCTGAGCGGTCCGCTTTCCGTATCCGTTTTCCGTGACGGAAAGGAGCGTCTCTCCACCGCCGGAAATACCGGCTCCGACCACCACATCGCCTTTGCGCAGACGAATGCCGCGAACACCGGCAGCCGTTCGTCCCATGGGACGAAGATCCGATTCATGGAAGCGGATTGCCTGACCGTCTCTCGTTGCCAGGAAGACGGACTGGTCTCCATCTGTCTGACGAACCGAGATCAGTTCATCATCTTCAGACAGTACGATTGCCCGGATACCGTTTCTGCGTATATTCCGCAGAACACCTTCATGCATTCTCTTCACGGTTCCGTTCTTCGTGATCATCACAACATATTTCTCTTCATCCAGCTGTCTGGAATGGATCATTGTTGCTACCTTTTCTCCCGGTTCCAGCGGGAGGATATTCACGATATTCAGGCCCTTGGCGCTGCGCTCTGCACGCGGGATCCGATATCCCTTGCGGACATAGACCTTGCCGAAGTTCGTAAAGAACAGAATGTTGTCATGGGTCGAGGAGGTAAAGACCGTATCCACGTAGTCCTCGTCACGGGTGGTCATGGCTTTGACACCACGCCCGCCACGGCGCTGAGCACTGTATTCCCTGGCTTCCAGTCGCTTGATGTAACCGTTATGAGTCATCGTAAAGACGCACTCTTCCTCGGCGATCAGATCCTCATCGTCGATATCCTCCCAGACATCCTCGATCTCGGTCTTGCGCTCGTCTCCGTATTTGTCCCGTACTTCGATCAGTTCATCTTTTAATACGCCCTTGATCTTTTCGGGATCTTCCAGCAGAGATTTGTAATACTCGATCTTCTGAAGCAGGTCGTTGTACTCGTTCTCTAGTTTCTCACGATTGAGTCCCTGCAGAGCAATGAGTCTCATGTCACAGATCGCCTGTGCCTGAATCTCATCCAGCCCGAACCGTTCCATAAGGTTCTGCTTTGCATTATCATAGCTGTTCCGGATAATCCGAATGACTTCCTCGATATTATCCTGAGCAATGATCAGGCCTTCCAGAAGATGTGCGCGTTCCTGTGCTTTCTTCAGATCGTACTTGGTTCTGCGGACGATCAGTTCTTCCTGATAAGTCAGATATTCATCCAGAATATGGCGCAGCGACAGGATCTTCGGCTGTGTCTGGTTATCTACCAGCGCCAGCATGTTGATGGAAAAGCTGGTCTGCAGCTGTGTCATGGTAAGCAGATGATTGAGAACGACCTGCGGAACGGCATCTCTCTTCAGTTCGATAACGATTCTCATGCCGTTGCGGTCGGTCTCATCTCGCAGATCGGAGATGCCTTCCAGGCGTTTATCTTTTACAAGATTGGCGATGTTGGCTATGAGCTGACGTTTATTGACCTGATAGGGAAGCTCGGTAACGATGATACGGGTGCGTTTATCCTTGCCGTATTCTTCAAATTCCGTGCGGGCACGGAGCATGATCTTGCCGCGTCCGGTTGCATATGCCTGACGGATTCCGGCACGTCCCATAATGATTCCCTTGGTGGGGAAATCCGGTCCGGATACGCATGCCATCAGATCATCCAGGGTTGCATCCTCATTTTCCAGCACACAGATGCAGGCATTGATGATCTCCGTCAGGTTATGGGGCGGAATATTGGTTGCCATGCCGACGGCGATACCATTGGATCCGTTCACCAGAAGGTTCGGGAAACGGGAGGGGAGAACACGGGGCTCTTTTCTCGTTTCATCAAAGTTGGGATCCCAGTCAACGGTCTCTTTTTCGATATCCCGCAGCATTTCCTCGGCCATGCGGGCCATTCTTGCTTCCGTGTATCGGTAGGCGGCAGGGGGGTCGCCATCAATGGAACCGAAGTTGCCGTGTCCGTCAATCAGCGGATAGCGCATGGAGAAGTCCTGTGCCAGGCGGACCAGTGCATCATATACCGACGCATCACCATGAGGATGATAGCGTCCCAATACGTCACCGACTGCGGTGGCACATTTCCGGTACGGCTTGTCTCTCGTCAATCCGTCTTCGTACATGGCGTACAGAATACGGCGATGGACCGGCTTCAGTCCGTCCCGCACATCCGGCAGCGCACGTCCGACGATGACAGACATTGCGTACTCTATATAGCTGGAGGTCATTTCATGGACCAGTTCCGATTTTACGATCACCTGGTCAGGAAAACTGATCTCTTCCGGCTTATAATCTTTGTTTTTTGCCATTTATGTTCCGTTCTCCTTCTATCAGATTAGTAGTCCAGATTGACCGCATACTTAGCGTTCTCTTCAATAAACTGCTTTCTCGGTTCGACCTGTTCGCCCATCAGCACCGTGAAGATCTCATCGGCTTTGATCGCATCTTCCAGAGTGATCCGGCGCAGCGTTCTCTTTGTGGGATCCATAGTGGTCTCCCAGAGCTCATGGGGGTTCATCTCACCAAGGCCTTTATAGCGGCTGATGTCCACACGGACATTCTCATTGCCGCCGCGCATCTCCGCGGAAATGATATCTCTTTCCTGATCGGAATATGCAACTCTCTGCTGTTTTCCACGGGTCAGTTTATACAGCGGAGGAACTGCGGAATAGACATATCCTTCTTCGATCAGAGGTCGCATGAAGCGGAAGAAAAACGTCAGAAGAAGCGTTCGGATATGAGCTCCGTCCACATCAGCATCCGCCATAATAATGATCTTGTGGTATCTCAGCTTTGTAATATCGAATTCGTCTCCGATACCGGCACCCAGTGCAACGATAACCGGATTCAGTTTGTCATTGCCGTATACTTTGTCTGCCCGTGCCTTTTCCACGTTCAGCATCTTACCCCAAAGAGGAAGGATCGCCTGGAAACGGGAATCACGACCCTGCGTCGCGGAACCTCCAGCAGAATCACCCTCGACGATATAGATCTCCGTAAGGCTTGCATCTCTTTCGTTGCAGTCGCGAAGCTTATCCGGCATCTGTCCGGATTCCAGTCCGGTTTTTCTCCGGACGGACTCTCTTGCCTTCCGGGCCGCTTCCCGTGCCCGGTTTGCAGTAAGTGCTTTATCAAGAATTATCTTACCGACGCTGGGATTTTCCTCCAGAAACTGATCCAGCCGGTCGGATACGACAGAATCCACCAGAGTTCTCATTTCAGAGTTTCCAAGTTTTGCCTTGGTCTGGCCTTCAAACTGCGGTTCCGTCAGTTTTACAGAAACAACGACGGTCAGTCCTTCGCGGCAGTCATCACCGGAAAGGCTGTCTCCCTCTTTGAGGATATTGTTCTTTCTTCCATAGGAATTGAGTACTCGCGTCAGTGCCGTACGAAGACCGGTCTCATGCATTCCGCCTTCCGGCGTATGGATGTTATTGGCAAAGGAAACGATCCTCTCGTTATAGCTGTTTGTCCACTGCATGGCGATCTCAGCGATACCGGAATCCGTTTCACCGGACATATAAATAGTATCCGGATGCAGTGCATCATGGTTGCGGTTAAGGAATTTCACAAATTCCCGGATACCGCCCTCATAACACATTTCATCTCTTGTTTCCTGACCGGGGCGCAGATCTTCCGTGATGATATGAAGCCCTCCGTTCAGGAAAGCCTGTTCTCTCATTCGGACATGCAGCGTTTCGTAGTCATAAACCGTATCATCAAACATCTCAGGATCCGGCTTGAATCGAACCACTGTTCCTGTATGATCCGTTGATCCGACCTGAGTCATGTTCTGCGTGATGTTTCCTCTCGAAAACTTCATCTGATTCATGACTCCGTCACGATGAACGGTTACTTCCAGCCATTCGGACAAAGCGTTGACTACCGAGGCGCCGACGCCGTGAAGGCCGCCGGAGACCTTGTACCCGCCACCGCCGAATTTTCCGCCGGCATGAAGAACGGTATAGACGACTTCCAGAGCCGGTTTTCCCGTCTGTTCCTGAATATCCACCGGGATTCCGCGGCCATCGTCCTTTACGCAGATAATATCCCCATCCTCAATGGTTACGGTGATATTATGGCAATACCCGGCCAGTGCTTCATCAATAGCGTTATCCACGATCTCGTAAACCAGATGATGAAGACCGGAGGCCGAGGTAGAACCGATATACATACCCGGTCTTTTTCTTACCGCTTCCAGCCCTTCCAGAACCTGAATTTGCGACGCATCATATTCTTCTTCAATTCGTTCTGTAATTTCTGCCATACTTTCTTTCCTCAAATTCTATTCTTTGATTTCTGTATTATCCCTTAATCGTTTATATAGATTCGCCGATGACATCTGAGACAGATAGACCGTATACCGTTCTTTTTTATCACAGCAGACGATAAACGTTCTCGGAATATCGTCCGCTACGGTAACGATCTGTCCGTTTTTTTCCGATTTGGCAAGATAATCTCTTGTTATTCGGGACTGAGATGTGTTTTCCAGATCAAAAATACCAACGATATTCTGGTCCGGAACGACTACTTGTTTACCAAGATATAAATAACTCAACAGTAGATTCTCCCATCGCGGATCTGAATTACTTTTCCACCGGTCCTTTTGGAGATGCCCTCATCTTCACAACAGGTGATAAGCGTCTGTCCTCCTCCAATACGATTCAGCACAAACTCCTGTCTTTTTTCGTCCAGTTCAGACAGAACGTCATCCAAAAGAAGGATTGGATATTCTCCAAGTTCCACCAGGTCAATCTCCCGCTCCGCCAGTTTGATGGATAAAGCGGCCGTTCTGGTCTGTCCCTGAGAAGCAAACGATCTTGCCGGTTTTCCGTTTATAAAGATCTCCAGATCATCTTTATGGCATCCAGTGAGACATTGTCCGCTTTCCTTTTCCGCGGCCTGATGCTGCTCCTGATGCTGCAGAATCTCATAATATATCTCTTTTTCCGAAGCATAGGGATCGGTAACGGTACTTACGGTCCGGTATCGGATTTCCAGATCCTCTCCCTTAGAGAAATCGGAGTGAATCTCTTTTGCTTTCTGATTGAGTTTTTCCGCATAGGAGGCCCGGTAACGGATCATCTTTGCAGACATCCTGCAGACACCATCGGAAAAATCATCCAGCATATCCAGCAGAGACGGCATTTCCCGCCAGTCTTTTAGTATTTTCAACTTCTGCTCATAATAACGGTTGAATTCCGTCAGATACTGTGCATAGTTAGGGCGGATCTGACTGATGGCATTGTCCAGCAGCTTTCTTCTCTCAGAAGCGCCCTGTTTTATAATACCGAGATCTTCCGGACAGAATAAAACGACGTTGGAAATCTGGGACAGCTCACTCGCTTTCCGGGCCACTGCATTTACCGTGATCTTTTTTCGGAGTCCATTTTGCATCACGATTCGAACATCATGGTTTCTATCATGGCTTTCTATCTCGGCAAGCAGCTCCGCGGAATCATAATCAAATCCGATCAGTTCCCGGTCAAATCTTGTACGAAACGAACGTCCCATGGACAACATATATACCGCTTCCAGCAGATTTGTCTTTCCCTGTGCATTCGGTCCGTAAATAACATTGGTCTCCTTGGAAAAATCCACGGTTTCCCATTCATAGTTACGGAATCCGTTTAACATGATTTTTTTTGTGTGCATTTAAACAACTCGGATCTGTGTATCCTGAAACTCTACCAGATCTCCGCTCCGTATTTTTTTCCCTCTCTGGGTACATACTTCCCCATTGACGGAAATCATTTCATCCTGTATTACCATCTTTGCTTCTCCACCGGAAGAACAGATGGCGGTCAGTTTCAAAAGAGATTCCAGTTTAATAAAATCTGTTGTAATTTTCTGCTCGATAATCATACTTATTCAGCTTTCAGCCGTACAGGAAGAATCATATAGGTGTATTTTCCGTCATCGTCCCCGGATTTGAGAATGCAGGGAGAAGATCCGGAGTTCAGGCAGATCATAATCGTTTCACTGGGAGCGTTTTTCACAGCATCCATCAGATATTTGTCATTAAAGCCGATTTCCAGATATTCACACTCACCATCATAGAAACAGATATCTTCCGCTCTTCCGATGGGTGTTACACAGGACATGTTGATTGCAGAATCCTTGAATTTCATACGTATCGGATTTTTTACCTGCTCATTTACGATCATCAGAGCAACACGGTCCACGGACCGGAGAAAGTCCTGCTTATTGACTTTAACCATTACTTTAAAATCGGAAGGAATGGAATTTCTGTAATTCAGGAACTCTCCCTCAAGACGACGGGAAATAATGACCGTTTCTCCGATTTCAAAGGAAATATGTTTTTCACCGACAAAAATCGTTACATTTCCTTCGTCCCCGCAGATGCGCTCAACATCATTTAGAGCCGTGCCGGGCACAATAAAGGATTTTTTTCCTTCAAAAACACTGGTCTCCAGTTTTTCCTGACGGAGAGCAAGACGGTATCCGTCCACGGAAACCAGATTGATCTGATCACCGTCAATATCAAACAGAGTTCCGGTATAGATGGGACGGCTGTCATTATCCGCTACGGCAAAGATTGTCTGCGTGATCATCGTCTTCATAAGATTCTGCGGAAATACAAGTTTGTCGCAGTCATCGATAGTAGGAAGTTCCGGATAATCTCTCGCATCCAGACTCATAAAGGAATATTCCGATTTTCCACAGAAAATATCGACCTTTCCTTTTTCGTCAGCAGACACTTCCACAGTCCCGTCCGGCATACGGCGAATCATTTCACCGAGAAGTCTGGCATTAAGAACAATTGATCCCTGTTCCTGGACGGTGCTGTCAATAAAGGTATAGATTCCTTTTTTCAGATCGTATCCCGTAATTTTAAGACGATCATTCTGTGTTTCTATAAGAAGTCCTTCCAGAGCAGGAATCGTGCTTTTTGAAGCAGAAGCTTTTGCGGTAATCGCTACAGCATTCTGAAAGTCGTTTTTGTCACATGTGAATTTCATGAAAAACCCTCCTGGTTGTTATAGAAATAGAAATATAATTGTTTAGTAATATTAGTAGTAACGGCACCCGGTTGTGGAAAACCCCGAAAGCTGCCTGATAAATAAGGAAATTTGATGTGAAAGAAAATGTTTATAAAAAAACATCAAATGTGTTTATTTTTTTCAGAAAAAATAAATTAAACACAAGTTAACAGATCTTCCACAATGAGCTGTTATAAAACGCTGTTTATATTTGATGTAATATCCCGAATCACTGCGGCAAGATCTGGATTCTTTTCCATCTGAGATTCAATCTTACGGATGGAAACAAGAACTGTGGAATGATTGCGGTTAAAAATCTTTCCGATGTCCGGAAGGGAGAGATTGGTCAGAGTTCGGATCAGATACATGGAGATCTGTCGTGCTTCTGTTACTCCTTTTGTACGGTTGACTCCGGTTAGATCCGCAGCTGTCATATTAAAGTAGTTAGCCGTGGCATTGATAATGGAATCCGGAGAAGGAATAAATGTTCCAACGCGGATAACATCCGAAATGGCACGCTTGATGGAGTCTATGGTGATGGTATCATCCAGAATCTCCTTGTATGCCGTGAGTCGTTTGATAACGCCCTCAATCTGACGG
Source organism: Oscillospiraceae bacterium (assembly GCA_904501855.1). Lineage (GTDB taxonomy): Bacteria > Bacillota > Clostridia > Oscillospirales > Oscillospiraceae > UBA2922. Next base: position 23,242 of record CAJGCI010000010.1, read on the forward strand.
ATATTTGAAGTGATATTTTCCGCGATATAGAGGACGACATCATCGGAAAGAAGAAGACCGAGCTGAGTTGCCTTATTCCGGATGATGGCCATACGGGTTTCAAGATCCGGCGGCTGGATATCTGCCATGAGGCCGCCTTCAAATCGGGTACGAAGACGATCATCCAGTGTTGTCATTTCCATGGGAGGACGATCGGACGTGATCACGATCTGATGGCCGGATTCATATATGGTATTGAATGTATGGAAGAATTCTTCCTGGGTTGCTGTTTTTCCGGCAATGAACTGAATGTCGTCGACCAGAAGAAGTTCCACGTTCCGGTATTTTTCGTGAAAATCATTCGTCGTAGAACGCGAGATAGCCTGGATCAGTTCATTGGTAAAATCATCGCCTTTGATATATGCGACATTCAGATTTGGATTTTTATTTAAAAGATCATGCCCTATGGCTAAAAGAAGGTGAGTCTTTCCAAGCCCGGAGTTTCCGTAAATAAACAGGGGGTTGTAGGTCTGTCCCGGTTTATCCGTAACGGCAACGGCTGCAGCATGAGCAAATTTATTGGAGTTGCCAACGATGAAGTTATCAAACGTATAACCTTCCATCTCCGGAAGAACATCATCAAAGGAGGAAGAAGACTCCAGAGTTTCATCTCCGCAGAGAATCTGAACCGAGAAAGGAGAGGAGAAGAGATCGGTAAGGACTTCTTCCAGTGCAGCTCCAAAACGATTGGTAATGATTTTCCGCTTGAAATCTGTCGGAGTATAAATAATAAATGTTGATTCTTTGATTGCAACTGGTTTACAATCAGAGAACCAGGTCGCAATGGAGGTCGATGTGTATTTGGACGAAATCATGTCCAAAACAGTTGACCAAAGATCGTTGATGGAATTCATAAATCAATCCGTTCCTTTATCGAAAAATAGAAAAAATAAGCATATTGTTTAACCAATATATTTTATCATTTTTAGGGACGAAAGACAATTATGTTATATATATAATAATGTAGGAAAAAGACAGAGGTAATTTGTATTCTATGAGTGTTCTCAATCAGGAATTGTTGAAAATAAAAGAGCTGTCCGGGCTGCAGGAATTTGAAAAGATCCGCTTTCCTGTTTATATTACGGGATTGGCGGAAACCAGCCGGGCACATCTTGTTGCGTCCATAAAAGAGAATACAAGACGTCCTGTTGTGATCATCTGTTCGGATGAGAGATACGGAGAGATCATGAAAAAGAATCTTTCCGGGCTTTTAAAGAAGGAAAGCAATCTGCTGTTTGACAGAGATTTTCATTTCTTCTCTTCGGAAGCCGCATCCCATCAGAGAGAACAACAGAGAATGACGGCACTGGAAATGATTTGTTCCGGTGAAAACGATATCACCATCATGTCGGTGACCGGCAGTATGATGAGAACGATTCCGTCTGACTATCTGAAGAGAACGGAGATCATTCTTAAGGAAACAGAAGAAGTTCTGGTAGAAGATATAGAAAACGCACTGATTCGATCCGGCTATGAAAAGACGGAACAGGTGGAAGGAAAAGGCCAGTATTCCAAACGAGGAGGCATTCTGGATATTTTCTCACCGGTTTACGAAAAACCTCTCCGAATCGAATTCTGGGGCGATGTGATCGATTCTATCTCCTTCTTCGATATTGATTCTCAGAGAAGAGAACAGTCGATAAAGGAAGTCAGGATCATTCCGGCCAGCGAGACCATTCTTTCCATGTATGACGGAGGGAAATGGGCACTTCAGAAAAACCTGTCGGAAAAGGCAGACCGCCTGCAGAAAACTGCAAAAACGGAAAAGCAGAATGAGCTGATAAAAACTCTTCGACAGGATGCGGAAAAGATCCGGGAAAATATCAGCATCTCATATGCCGACCGATATCTTCCGCAAATCTATCCGTTTGCTACTGCGATGGACTATATTCCGGAAGATGCCGTTATTATTCTGGATCAGCCGAAGAAGATCGAGGAGACGGCAAGAGAATTCGGCAAGAAGCTTGTTGAAGAGATCAAATCCTTTTCGGAAAAAGGAATCCTGTCGTTTGCAGCAAACCAGTATTTTCTGACATGGGACAAATGCTGTCAGCAGTTGGAAAACCACCCTGTCGTGATGTTGGATTCCTTTACCAGCGGAAAACTTCCCTTTGCTCCTCAGGAATTGATGAGCGTCAGCTGCAAGCAGCTTTCTTACTATAACGGTTCTTTCAAGACCATAGAGGAAGATCTGGAAACTTACATCCGGCAGGAGTACCGGATCGTCTTTCTCTCGGGAGAGGAAAAAAGAGGGAAGAAACTTCAGCAGCTGATTAAGGAACACGGGCTTCCGGTATCCTATCAGAAAAATCTCCGCACTCTGCCGGAACCGGGCAAATGCATTATTACGGAGGGAACGATTTCCGCCGGAATGGAGTATCCGTCCATTCGCCTGGTGGTATTTACGGATAATCCGGGAACGGTACGACCGGTCAGAACCACCAGAAGAAGCAAACAGACCAATTACGAAAAGATATCCTCTTACATGGATCTCCATGTAGGAGATCTTGTGGTGCACGAATATCATGGCATCGGCCAGTATACCGGCATTGAAAAAATAACCGTTGACGGATGCAGCAAAGACTACATCAAGATCAACTATGCCGGTTCTGATTGTCTTTATGTGCCGTGCACACAGCTGGATCTGGTGGCAAAGTACATCGGCGGCGGAGAAGAACGCCAGGTGAAACTTTCCAAAATGGGCGGAACTGACTGGATCAAGACGCGGCAGCGGGCAAAAAAGGCCGCCAGAGAGATGGCACAGAAACTGATCGCACTTTATGCGGAGCGCCAGACAATAAAGGGATATGCATTCACGCCGGATACCGACTGGCAGATGCAGTTTGAAGAGAACTTCGAATATGAAGAGA
>CAJGCI010000011.1 GCA_904501855.1 Oscillospiraceae bacterium
ATATGATGACCGCTTTGGACATATTCTTGGATACCGGCGAATGACCTCGTGGATCAATCGTTTCAACGGAACGAACTACAGTCGAAAACGCATTCATCGTTTGATGAAAGAATTGAAGGTCCAATCATCAATCCGAAGGCGTAAAAAGAACTACTCCCCCGCAAAACCGGATCAGGTTGCGGAGAATGTTCTCCAAAGGGACTTCAATGCAACCAAGCCAAATGAGAAGTGGGCGACTGATGTGACCGAGTTTAAAATCCCAGGAGATCCGAATAAGAAGCTTTTCCTGAGCGCCATCGTGGATCTCTATGATCGCACACCAGTTGCATATGTTGTAAGCAGACGGAATAACAACCAGCTTGTCTTCAAAACGTATGATAAAGCAATAGCTGAAAATCCCAATGCAACTCCATTATTCCATTCCGATCGCGGCTTCCAGTACACGAGCCAAGTCTTTAAGAATAAGCTTGAACTGCAGCACATAACCCAATCCATGTCCCGAGTAGGACACTGTATTGATAACGGACCAACGGAAGGATTCTGGGGCATCATTAAGACAGAGATGTTCTGCTTGTATGATATTCATGATGAACAATCTCTTCGTAATGCCATTGATAAATACTTCGACTTTTATACGAATGAACGACCGCAGGAACGATTTAAGGGAAAAACACCAGCTGAGGTTAGGGCGGAAGCATTTGCCAGCAGCGAACCTACGCAATACCCAATCGCGGTAAACAAACGCATTCAGAAATACAAGCAGAAATGGATTGCATAAAAAACGCAGGAGCTAAATACATAGTTCCTACGTTTAACGCAATATTCTTTTGTTTATTTGCCCTGTCTACTTGACGGGAGTCAGATCAGATTGCTCTGTCATTTTTGTCTGAAACAGGAATCAGTAGCGTTTGATTTTATCCTGGTAAAGATTGATGAGAAGGCGCGAAAGCATTTCCGGAGAGATGGTCATGCCTTCACGGACCCAGTTGACAACAACACCATATAGGGCACTGGCATAGGCAATGGAAAGAAAGCGGTCCTCCTCAGTCTCCTGACTGCGAAGGGAAAGGGAAAACTCCGTGTCGATCAGTTTGCGCAGCAAAAGCTCACCCATATTGTTTTTGATGATGTATTCCACATAGCGGGAATGATTCCTGACATTCTGAAATGCCAGGATCATGTTCTCGTACTGGATATAGGATGCAAAACGGTTTTTCTGAACGACTTCTTTCAGAAATTTCTGTAACAGTGTTTCCAGATAAGATTCGATGACTTCATCTTTGGAATTAAAATGCCGGTAGAATGTCATTCGGGAAATGTTGGCGGCACGGCACAGTTCAGAGATGGAGACTTCACTGTACGGAGTGTCATACAGTTTGGTGACAAGTGCATCGATCACATTTTTTAGAATATACTGATCGCGATTATTTACGGACAAGACAGATCCTCACTTTCGTTATGATTGGTAATAGTGTAACAGTTAATTACATATAGTGTAACATTATAATAAAATAATGTCACATATAAGATAAGTGTATTGCTTAAGAAACTTTATAATGTTACACTTTGTATCGAAAAACCAATTCGGATATATGCGGGATTGAGGTGATCGTTGTGCAGTTCCTTTCAGAAGAATGGGCCGAAGAAGTGACGCGTCGTGCCTATGATGAATTCTCTGCGCAGGGGAAAGAACCGAAGGTGAATGGTACCGCCGTAATCAGTTATTGCAATGTCCCGCTGCGGCAGAGTGATTGTTTCTGGATGTCCTACCGCCTGGACCGGGGAATGCTGGTGGAAGTGCAGTACGGATATGACCGTGAGACCATGCCAAGAAACGGAGTGATCACGGTTCGTGAGGATTACGAGACCGCGATCCGGATCCTTCGGGAGGAGATCAGCTTTCTGGAAGCCGTCCGCACCGGATTGATCCAGATTCAGGGACCGATGCCCGCTGTGATCCGATACCGGGACATGTGTGACCGGATGCTGCGGGTCAAGAAACTGAATGGGCAGACAGAATGGAAAAGAGCCTAAATGTGTGAAGATGTATATTGCCATTCCGTAAAAATACCATTAATATAATATGCAAAAAGGAGCAGGTCAGAATTGATTTGCTCCTTAATCTTATGAGAGTGTTGTCGAAGTGAGCAAGACGAATCAATCAAAAAACATAATAGGACATCTGTTTGCTGCATTTACAGTAACGGCATGGGGAACCTCCTTCCTCGTCAGTAAAAACCTGCTGATGTATCTTACCCCGACACAGCTGATGTGGATGCGTTTCGTGATTGCCTATATCGCGTTATGGATCATCCATCCGGTGTGGTATTTTCAGTGGAGGGATGAACTGCGCTTCCTGGCAATGGCAATGGTATCCAACACGCTGTATTTCTATACGGAAAATACGGCGCTGACTCTGACACAGGCGACAAATGTGAGTATCCTGGTATCTACAGCCCCGATACTTTCGGCTATTCTGCTGAGCCTTTCCAGGAAGAAGGAAGTGCTTTCCCCACAGCAGAAGATCGGCTATGGAGTGGCCTTTATCGGCGTGGTTTTCGTCGTGCTGAACGGAGCACTGGTACTTCATCTCAGACCGGCCGGAGACCTGCTGGCGCTGGCATCTGCAATGTCGTGGGCGGTGTACAGTCTGTTTGCCAGAAATATGCTGGAACGGTTTGACAGTTTCCTGGTTTCCAGAAAACTGATGCTGTATGGAATCATCAGTGCATTTCCAATGCTGCTTGCAGAAGGACAGAAAATACATTTTTCCGCCATTTTGAATCCGGCGGGGATCTCCAGCCTTTTCTATCTGGGCATCGTATGCAGCGCGCTGTGTTATGTTCTCTGGAACAGCGCGATCGCACGAATCGGGACACTTCGCACGAATTTATATATCTATGCGGTACCACTGGTGACCATGCTTGCCGGAGTGCTTCTACAGCAGGAGAAGGCCACTGGAATGGGACTTTTGGGAATTGTGCTGGTAGTCGGAGGAATGGTGCTGAGCAATATGGAATGGAAGAAGCTTCATGGAGATTTGTAAGACTTCTGATGCCGTTGAAACGGGAAAACTGTTTTGCAGAAAGATGGATCTAAAAGGGGAAAGAAGATTCAGATATGGAATACTATTTTGATAACTGTTATGTAATGGAGAATCCAAACCCGTGCAGAAGCGAGCCATTGCCATTTAAAGAACATGATGCGGAGTTGGCAATTCGGTTTCACAGAAGCCTTCCGGGATATCAGGAAACAGAACTTGTCTCCCTTCCGAACGCGGCAGAGAGGTTTCACGTGGATGCTATTCTTGTAAAAGATGAATCCTCCCGTTTCAGCCTGAATGCATTCAAGGGGCTGGGAGGAAGTTACTGCATGTTCCGTATCCTGTGTGAAAAGCTTGGACTGGATGAAATGACAGCGGATTACACGACATTTCTGAGAGAAGATATTCGAAGAGCATGCGGGCACATTGAGTTTGTCACAGCCACCGACGGAAATCATGGAAAGGGTGTCTCCTGGGCAGCAAGACTGTTTGGATGCAAAGCACATGTTTTTATGCCGGGAGGTTCGGTGGAAGTGCGGCGGAAGGCTATCGAAGAGGCTGGAAACGCCGTTGCAGAGATTACCGAAATGAATTACGATGAGACGGTGCAGTATGCGGCCTCTCTCGCAGAGAAGAACGGATGGATCCTAATACAGGATACGTCTTGGGATGGTTATGATAAGATACCGGGATGGATCATAGAAGGCTATCTGACAATGGCAGCGGAAGCGGCGGGTCAGATGAATGAAAAACAACCAACACATCTTTTCCTTCAGGCGGGGGTTGGAGCCATGGCAGGTGGGATCGCCTCTTATTTTCTTAGCCGCGGAAATGGATCGAAACCCTTAATAACGATCGTTGAACCCAAAGAGGCTGCGTGTATCTATCGGTCTGTTTCAATGAGAGACGGACAGATACATCCTGTGACGGGAAATCCTGTCACGATTATGGCTGGATTGAATTGCGGAACCCCCTGCGGAGTTGTATGGCCTGTGTTTCGAGATCATGCAGACCGTTTCTGCGCCTGTGCCGATTCTGTCACGAAAGAAGGCATGCGGGCTTATGCTGACCCGGAAAAGACCGATCCGAAGGTTGTTTCCGGTGAGTCCGGAGCTGTCACATACGGTCTTCTGCGGAAGATCCTGCAGTCGGACAAGCTTCGGGAACGGTTTCAGATTGACCGGAAATCGGTAATCCTTCTGGTCAACACGGAAGGAGATACCGATCCGGAGGGATACAAAAGAATTGTTTATGATTCAGAGGATAACAGTTCATGGTTAGAGTAATGTTCGTATGCCACGGCAATATCTGCCGGTCGCCTATGGCGGAATTTATTTTGAAAAGGATGGTGGCAGAGGCGGGATTGGAAGATCAGTTTGAGATTGCCTCTTCTGCAACAAGTACCGAAGAAATCTGGAACGGTGTCGGGAATCCGGTATATGCTCCGGCAAGAAATGAACTGAACCGCCATGGGATCTCCTGTGAGGGAAAGCGTGCGGTCCAGCTGAAGAGAAGCGACTATGACCACTACGATTATTTAATAGGAATGGATGCGCAGAATATCCGAAATATGGAGCGGATAACCGGGCGTCAGGGTGGAAAGATCCATACGCTTCTGGAATTCTGTGGCAGTGATGCTTCCATTGCCGATCCCTGGTATACGGGAGAATTTGAACGGACCTATCGAGATATCGTCCGGGGATGTACTGCATTCCTGAAATATCTCAGAACAGCAGGCGAAATAGAATAGAAAATCAAAAGAACAGATTATCGCAGAAAAATCATTGCGATCGATCTGTTCTTTATTCATTGAAATGAAAAGGAGACGGAGTCTTGGCGATCCACCCGATGATTTGCCCGGACAGAAAAACTGTAAAAACGGAATAGAGAATCTTTTGCCAGGGAATATAAGTGAGTGACAAGAGCAGAACAATCAAATCCGTCATCAGATATATCCACTGAATCTCTATAGATGTCTTTTTTGACACAGCAAGGGCAAATGCGTCATCTCCACCGGAGGCAGCTCCGACACGTACACTGAGACCGGCGCCGATTCCTACGAAAAAAGCACCGACGACAGCGGCGAAAAGTGGATGCAGTCCAATCTGCGGCCAAAGCGGATCAAAGGATTCAAATATGGCGTAGAATAGGGAGAAACCGGCACTGGAGACAAAGGAGTACCAGAGAAAACCCTTTCCAAGACAGTAGAATGCAAAGCCGTAGCACAGAGCATTCAGAATCAGGCCGGAAACAGCCGGAGAGATATGAAACCAATGCTGCAGAAGAAGTGTCATTCCAAGAATGCCACCCTCTGTAATATGGGCTGTGTTATGAATATGATACAGACCGAATGCGAGAATCATGCTTCCCAGCAGGCAGGTCATTGTCTTTATTATAGACTTGTATCTTCTTCGCATATGCCAACTCCCGGAAAACTATCTGGAATGCATTCTAGCACAAACAGCGAAGGGAATCCATGTTGTGATAAGATACACAAAATACACAATACCGATTTGGTGAGAATACATCTTGATAATAGAAATGAAAATGATATCATAATGATATCAGAACTGAATTCATAACTCAGGAGGTGTTTTATGATGACAGAAAAAATCTTGAAGACCAGAAAGAATGGAATGCTCGCAATGCTGAGCTTCATCGTTTTATATTTACTGGCAATAGCACTTGTAATATTCGGAGCAGTTGAGGCTCCGCCTTTGATGTTGCTCGGAATCCTGTGGCTATGTATCGGATGGATCCCATTCCTGGGACTGAAGGTTCTGAAACCTCAGGAGGCACTGGTGTTGACATTGTTTGGCAAATATGTCGGAACATTAAAGGGAGACGGGTTCTATTTTGTCAATCCGTTTTGTACCGCTGTGAATCCGGCAGCAGATACCAAGCTGGGGCAGAGCGGTGACGTGGATGATGAGAAGGACAGTCTGGCAAAAGTACTTACCGGGAGCAATGTCAATATCAAGGCGGTTCCCAGCAAGAAGATCTCACTGAAGAGGATGACACTGAGCAACGCCCGGCAGAAAGTCAATGATGCACTGGGTAATCCCGTAGTCGTCGGGATCGCTGTCGTTTGGACCGTAAAGGATACTGCGAAGGCTGTGTTTAATGTAGATAACTACAAGGAGTACCTCTCACTTCAGTGTGATGCGGCAGTGCGTGATATCGTGAAGATTTATCCCTATGATATTGCTCCGGAGATTGATACCACTGGAGATGGACAAGCAGATGATGGAAGTCTGCGCGGATCCACTGTTCTGGTGGCAGAGAGGATCCGGGCTCTGATTCAGGAGAAAGTGGAAGACGCCGGACTGGAAATAGTGGAAGCAAGGATCACTTATCTGGCCTATGCTCCCGAGATCGCAGCCGTCATGTTACAGAGACAGCAGGCCACAGCCATCGTCGATGCCCGCAAAACGATCGTAGATGGTGCGGTAGGCATGGTTGAGATGGCCCTGGATCAGCTTTCCGAGAAAAAAGTCGTGGAGCTGGATGAAGAAAGGAAAGCTGCCATGGTGTCCAACCTGTTGGTTGTCCTCTGCGGAAATAACGACACTCAGCCCATCGTTAACACAGGAAGCTTATATTGATATGAAATGACGGAGCAGAACAATGGCAGAGAAAAAACAGATCCCGCTGAGGCTAAGCGAAAAACTGTATCAGTCCATCGCCCAGTGGGCGGAAGATGACTTTCGGTCTGTAAACGGACAGATTGAGTATCTGCTGACAGAATGTGTCAAACAGCGAAAAAAGAATGGAAAGTATGTTTCGGAAACGCTGGACGAGGAACTGGAGCTTCATATCGAATGACGAAACATCCGGAAGAACTCCGGATGTTTCCATTTTTTTCTAAAAACTGATGTGGAAAAGCGAAGAATATGATACATTAGGGGCAGAACATAAGGATGGGAGGTTTCCCAGTGAAAGAAGATATTCTCAAACTGCTGCAGCGAGAGATTATTCCCACGATAGGGAGCGTTGAGCTGGCCAATGTGGCACTGTGTACGGCATATGCCACCTCCACAGTGGGAGGATGGGCTCAGGAGATCGATCTGGAAGTCAGCCCTGAGATAATGAATCGGGGAAAGCGCGACCGGATACCGGAGCTGAACAGGACCGGTTTGGAATACGCCGCGGCACTTGGAACAGTGCTGTTAAATCCTGATCGCCGCTGCCTGCTCATGGCAGAAACGACAGATGAGGCCATTGAGAAAGCCACAAGACCGGAAGTGCGTCAGCATACACATGTATCCGTTCGAAGGAACTGTTCTCCCTGGTTTGTGCGTGCAAGGGTCTACACGGACTGGGGAATCGGAACCGCCGAAATTCAGGATTATCCCGGAGATATCGTGCTTCTTCAGATTGCGGCAAGAAAAGTCTGGCAGAAAGGGCCGGAGCAGAAAGATCAGGAAGCCTTTCAGAAAAAACTGGCAGCAGAACTGACGGAGGATCAGCTGGAAACGCTGGTAAAGGAGTATTCAGAGAAAGATCTGTTTTTTCTGAAGCCGGGGCTGGACTATACGAGCAATCTGCTGCATGAAATCACGGAGAATCTCAACGGCAGCAAGTCTGTGGAAGAACTGGCAGACGAAATTGAACGGGAAGTTCGAAGGGGAAGTAAGCTGCCGTGTATGACAGCAGGGTACAGTTTATACGAAGGAATCAAACTGTATCTGAATGGATTGATATTCCAGAAGGAGAATGATAATTTAGAAGAAGTCCTTCGTTTTCTGGCAAAGGAAGGATGCAAGATCCTGGCGAAAAATGCGAATGCGTGATCAGTTGCCTAAAGAGGTGAGACAGTGAGACGAACAGCAACTTTAATGATGGTAGTATTCCTGCTGGTTATCTGCTGCGCCTGCGGACAGCAGGGCAGTAGGGACACTTCCGGTTCGGAATGGACCGTCATTGACGGCGGACAGAAAGCAGAAACGGAACGGCCTCTCAAAGAAGAAGAGGAGACTGACAACGGCAGTATTGCTATCGACAGAATGTATCTGAACACACAGTTCAGTACCGAATACCAGCACCTTGTCTATATTGTTTTTGACATTACCAATGATTCGAAGGAAGAGATTATGATCCCATTGGCAGACCTGGAGAGCGGAATGGGCAGCGCATGTGTGCTGTGGGTCAACGGCAATAAATACGACGATCTGTATCCATTTAATGAGTGGATGCAGCTTCCGACGGAAAAGAGTTCCCGGATTGCTAATTCGGGAGACGGGACCATCATTCATCCAGGGGAGACCCTGCGGATGATTTCCTGCTTTCAGATCGACACGGAGAACATCGGGGATGACTCCGATGTAAAACTGGAGTTTCGCAGTGAAAAAAGCAAATTATCCGCTGACGCTGCGCTCAGAGAGATTCAGAAGGTAGCGGATTTGGACCAGATGATAATTGAATAAAAACAGAAAGTCGTATCCGGCATTCCCTCCGCACAGGGAATGCCGGATACGACCTTAATCGGACATGCATAGTCGCATGTCTTTTCGTTGTAACGAAGAAACGGGGTTAACTTACTGGATTTCCTGTTCTAAATCCAAAAACAGGTCCGAGTCGAAGAAATCGATAAGTTTCATATCCAAGCCATCACAGATTTTTTTGATGGTTGCAATTGTCGTGCTGTTGTTTCTTCCGCTCACAATGTTGTTCAATGTCGACTGAGTTACTCCGCAGATGGTTGCAAGTTTATTGATCGTAATGCCTCTTGCTGCACACAGTTCTGTGATCCTCAGACGCACGGCTTTACCTACAGTCATCTCTCACTCCTGTTAAACTGAAATCATTTCTTGCCATAATCCGTATTCTAATATAATCATACCATAACTTTTAACAAACCAAAATGATACCTCATTTGAAATACATTGTTTGTAAAAGAAAAAAATCATCATAAACGTAGAAAACAAAAATCATACAAATGAATTTTTATGAATTTTAACTTATTTAAAGTTAATAATTCCTATAATCAATATTGTGTTTATTTGTTTTTAGATAAAAAATGGGCTTTTTAATGAATAAAAATGCATAATTCTGAACATTTGTCCAAATGCGGAACAACTCGTTCAAACGTTGCACAAACGGGAAAAATGTTTGCATCTGCCATGACTCAATACGGAAATCCCGCGGTAAAAATTAGGTGAATCTTATAGTTGTTTTTTGGCATCTGAAAGGATATATTATACATTGTATAATTATGACCTAAATATCTCTAGGAAGCCACAGAGGATTTTGCATTGGATCATTCACAGGACAAAAAACTGAATAACGTGGAATCTGATGTTCAGGATCTGAAATCGGCTCGCAAGGCGGAACAGATACGCCGGATGATGGAGGAAGAGGAACTGATCCGTCGTGCTCGAAAAGCGGCGGAAAAGATGCAGAAGGACAATCAGCTTCCGGATCGTGTTCCCTCAAGTCGCAGAGTGGAAAAGCCGGTCGTGAATGTGCAGGCGGTTGATCCTTTCCTGCCGGAACCAGAACCGATTAAAGAGAATTTGCAGGAAGAGATCGTTTTTGAGAAAACGGAAGAAATACCTGCCGTTAAGAATCCTGTACCTGACAGAAAGAGAAAAAAGACCTCGAATAATGCACGTCCCTCGAAGAGAGTTGATATGATGACAGGCCGGGAAGCGGTATTCCGGCTGTTCCTGGGATTGGTGCTGGTTATCGGTATCAGTGCGCTGATCACCTATCTTGCGCTGCTTCTTCAGCAGGCACCCTCGGACGGGATTAAAACACTGAAGCAGCCGTTTGAGGTGCTGTTTGTCAATTTCCTTCCAATTGCACTAACGATGCTGGTGCTGACACTGGCTTTGTGGAATATCGGATACGGCGGAGGCCTGACTGCACTGCTTTGGCTGGCAATGTCACTGGCCAATACACTGAAGATCCAGGCGAGGGATGAAGCACTTGCCTTTCAGGATATCTTCCTTCTGAAGGAAGGTTTATCGGCAACCAGACACTATGCTCTGCATGTTCCTGTACTGCTGATCTTTCTGTCTGCAAATCTGATCTTGCTCCTGTTTTTCCTGGGACGAGTGTTCCGTCCGCGCAGGAAAATCAAACGGTATTGGGCCGTACGCATCATCAGTACTGTGCTGGCCGTGATCCTGGCAGTGGCAGTGGTCAGACTGCCTCTGGCGTCCAAAGAACGGTTCGAAGGTTTTGACATAGAAAATGAATTCTATGTCACTGGAATATATAATCAGCTGGGCTTCCCGTATTGCTTCACGTATTATATGACTAAGAACAATGCGGTTCGTCCGGAAAACTACAGTGAGAACTCCGCGAGAAGCTTTGAATCGGCACCCTCTTACGGACAGGGCAAAGATGTTAATGTGATCGTTGTTATGAACGAATCGTTTACGGATCTGTCAGATGATGAGATCTTTAACTATCCCGCAAGTGAAGACCCGCTGAAGAACTATCATGCTCTGCAGAAGGATGACAACACGTTCTCCGGCCATGTCGTTGTCCACTGGATCGGCGGAGGAACAGCCAATACGGAGTATGATGTTACCACCGGAATGCAGACGGAGATGCTGGATTCCTCATCCGCCTCCGCATTTCGATATGTAAAAAATGATACCGCCTCCATCTTCCGGGTGTTTAATGGAGACGGTTATCGGACGATGTTTATCCATCCCGGAGATGCGTGGTTCTACAATCGCGAAAATGTTTATCCACGCCTGGGTGCTCAGGACATCTTGTTCACAGAGGACATGAAAGGTCTTGAGATGAAAGGCGAGTGGGTCACGGATGACTCTCTGGCAGACTATATTTTCCAGGAATATGAGGATACTGTGGATAACGGTGGCAACCTGTTCGCCTATGTGACTACCATTCAGAACCATATGAGTTATGATTATGGCAAATATGGGGATGGATATACTTTCAAAAAGGTATATACGGATAAAGAAGTCTCCTATGATAACCGGGCATATCTTCCGGTTTATATGGAAGGTATCTACGATGCGGACGCATCTCTGAAAAAGATGACAGATTATTTCTCCCAGCGTGAAGAGCCTGTTGTGTTGGTGTTTTTCGGAGATCATTTTCCTGCATTGGGTGCGGATCGTGAAGTGTACAAGGAACTTGGGCTTCCCATGGCGGATGAGACCGGCAATTCCTCAGATGACCCGTTCTGTGCCTATGAACCTCCGTATATCGTCTGGGCGAATGACGCCGCAGCAGAGGAACTGGATTTTGAAGAAACAGTGGAATCCCTGGATCTTCCGGAAGACGGTACCATCAGTGCAAACTATCTGGGTGCGGTGATTCTGGAACTGACAGGACGGGGAGAGGAAGATTCGTTTTTCCAGTACCTTAATGAGATGCGTCGGGAGCTTCCTGTGGTATCCGGCGGCAGATACAAAGACGCGGACGGCAATGTCATCACGAAGCTCAGCGAAGCACAGCAGGAGCTGGTAGAGAAGCTTCAGAGGTGGAGCTATTACCGCCTGACCAATAAATATCGGAAGGCAAAAGGCGGACTCATTATTGATGAGAGTTCCGATTAGAAAGAATGAAAAAGCAGACGGAATCATACGTTGATTCCGTCTGCTTTTTTGCTGCTCAGATTAATCATCCAAAAGAGAGATGATGCTGAATTGGATCCGTTCCTCTTCTTTCTGCCGACGTCCCCGATATACCATATAAGCGATACCGGCGATGAAAGCAAGAGCACTCACCAGCATGCAGATCCCTTCGGAGGCGCCTAAAGCGGCAGCCACCGCGTAACCGATAAAGAAAAAGATGAAGGGAAGGATATATACCATAAAGGCAGCTTTATAAAACTTGCGGGATTCGGTCTCTAAAAGAACTTTCTGCCCTGGAAATGCAGAGATGGTATTGCGGGCCTCGGTCTTGATTTCGTTCTCAAACACACAGGCCTCACAGCTTCCGCAGGAACCGCCGCAGGCGGTACCGCGTGTGACGACCACTTCCGCCATTTCAGGATTGATGATTCTGGTAACTACTGCTTCAGTTGTCATGGAGCTCACTTCTTCTCTATTTTTATATGCGCCTATTATAGCACGTTTTCGGGAATTGCAAGGTGTCTCACCAATTTAAATTAGTGACAGCACCCTTCACCGTGGTCATGATCGTGATCGTGGTGGCCGCAGCATCCTTCCTCATGATCGTGATCATGATCATGATGATGACAGGAAGCATCCGGATTGAAGGACAGCTGTCCGGCGAGGAAGGAATCCACCGCCGCGTCGGCACTGCCGGAGACACCATTGAACAGGCGGATCCCCATCATGGCAAGAGCGCTCTGTGCCCCTCCGCCGATACCTCCGCATATCAGAGCATCCGCTTCCAGTTCAGCCAGAACTCCTGCCAGTGCGCCGTGGCCCTGTCCGTTGGTACTGTAAACAGCACTGTCCAGAACTTTGCCGTCAGCCAGCGCATATACTTTGAAATGCTGGCTCTTTCCGAAATGCTGAAATATTTCGCCGGTCTCCACATCATAAGGTATTGCTACAATCATTTTACTATCGTTCCTTTCCGATCTGTTCTGCATCATGTCCCTGACATCTTCCCATATGCCGCACCGCCGGCAACCATAACCTGCGCTGTTGCCATCGCATATCGTAACGTTTCCTCCCTCGATATGGAGGGGAAGGCCAAGAACGATGGCCATCGCAAGTTTTTTTCTGGCGCCGTCATAAATGTTTTGTATGGTAGACCTGGCCACCTGCATCTGCTGAGCGCACTGATCCTGAGACAAGCCCTCAAAATCAATGAGTCGGATCGTTTCGTATTCGTCCAGCATCAAAACGATACAGCCCATTTCATCGGAATTTCCTTCCGGACGAAACGTCATACACAACGGCTCACAGCAGATTTTGCGCTTTTTAAAAGGTCGAGACATGACACTCCCCCCCTGTAATTAATGGCATATGCCATTAATTACAGGATAGCACCATTCTTTTCCTTGTCAAGATGATTCTATGTGTTGACAAAAATATTTTATACAATATAATTGGGAGAAAGAATATGATGTGTCTTTTGAGGTAAGAACAATGATCGAAAATCAGGACAGCTATGAAGCTTTAAAACTGAAAAATCAGCTGTGTTTTCCGCTGTATGTGTGCTCCAAGGAGATCGTCCGCGGATACACACCATATCTGAAGCCTGTGGGTCTGACTTATACGCAGTACATCACCATGATGGTGCTGTGGGAGGAGAAGCGGATCACCGTAGGTGAACTGGGACACCGGCTGTATCTGGATTCCGGCACGCTGACTCCACTCCTTCGCAAACTGGAAGCTGCCGGCTATCTGGTACGGGAGCGCAGCGAGGAAGATGAACGCGTGGTGGAGATCCGCGTTACAGAGGAGGGAATGGCGCTTCGGGAACAGGTGAAGGACATTCCGCACCGTCTGGGAAGAAATATCATGTGTGGGGCAGGCCTGACCGATGAGGAGGTCAGTCAGCTTTACACACTGTTATACAAAGTGATAAAAGGAACGGGAGAAGAAGATGCAAGCGATGAACAAGAATAACCCGATCGTAACCCGTCATAAGCAGATCATTCAGACCAGTATCATCGGCATCATCGCCAATGTTCTGCTGGCCGGATTCAAGGCATTTGTAGGTGTATTATCCAATTCTATCGCCATCACACTGGACGCAGTGAATAACCTTACGGATGCACTGAGCTCTGTAATCACGATTCTGGGAACCTTGATCGCCGGAAAACGGCCGGATGCCAAGCACCCTCTGGGATACGGACGTACGGAGTACCTGTCCAGTACGCTTATCGCTGTGCTGGTCATGTATGCCGGTGTGACGGCATTGGTGGAATCCGTGAAGAAGATCATCCATCCCGAAACACCGAACTATACGACGCCGGTACTCATCGTAGTGGCAGTGGCTGTTGTGGTAAAAGTACTGATCGGCAAATACTTCCAGTCTCAGGGTAAGAAACTAAATTCCGATTCTCTGGTGAATTCCGGCGTGGATGCCACACAGGACGCTATCGTTTCCCTTGCAACTTTAGTCGGTGCCCTGGTCTTTGTTTTCTCCGGGATCCGTCTGGAGGCCTATCTCGGCGTAATCATTTCCGTGATCATCATCAAATCCGGTATTGAAATGCTGATGGACGCATTGGCAGATATCATGGGCCGACGACCGGATCCGGACCTTTCCAGAAAGGTGCGGTCGACCATCCAGGAAAACTTTCCTGTGCACGGCGCCTATGATCTCCTGATGCATAATTATGGACCGGATCAGATTGTTGCGTCGATCCACGTCGGCGTAGACGATAGCGTTTCTGCAGTTGAGATCGATAATATGAGCCGTGATATCTATGATAAAGTATTGGAGGAGACCGGTGTGATCCTAACCGGCATCGGTGTTTATGCGGTAAATACACAGAATCCGGAAGCTGTTCGTGTTCAGAGCGGCATTTATGAGATCGCTTCGGAGAACCAGTACTGTCTTCAGGTACATGGCCTGTATGTGGACACTGAAAACAAATCCGTCCGGTTTGATGCGGTGATGGATTTTGCCGCACCGGACATGGAGAAGGAATTCGAGGACCTCTCGCAGAAAGCGAAGAATGCATTTCCGGACTATGAGGTCATCCCTACCATGGACCTGGATGTCAGCGATTGATTGGAGGATAGAAAAATACCATGACGGTTGCTGTAAGATACCTGTCGAAGACGGGCAACACTAAGAAACTGGCGAAAGCCATCGGAGAAGCCGTGGGAGCGCAGGAGGAAGATCTTCTGTCGCCAATCCGTGAACCGGTCGACATTCTGTTTCTGGGGTCGGCCGTTTATGCCGCCGGAATCGATGAGAAGGTAAAGAAATATCTGGAGGAAAACCGTGAACAGATCGGAGCTATCGCAGCCTTCAGCACGGCGGCCCTGATCTCCGGGACATACCGGCAGTTGCAAAGAATTTGCCTGCAGCTTGGGATCCCTCTTCTGGAGGCGGAATATCACTGCAAGGGAAAGTTCGGGCCGATGCACAACGGAAGACCCAATAAAAAAGACTGCGAGGAGGCAGCACATTGGGCACGGACGATTCTGGAGATGCATAATTAACGGAGTGTTATGGAAAACATACTGGAACGAAAAATGAGAGAACGTATGGAATCCGATCCGGAAATGGGAAAGATTCTTGAGATGCAGGATGAATGGTCCCAGGAGCAGCGGCGGCGTGTCGCCTCTGCGCTGATCCATGCAGCGGCATTTCCCGGCATCCGTGTAGACCGTATCCGTTTTCTGTCGGAAGCGCTGAAGAAACAGTGTCCGACTAGAAATGTCTGGGAAGCCGTTGCGTCAACGCCGCAGCAGGCGGGATTTGCCAGAGAAGACATCGATGCCATCGCCAATCGCGTGATCCGGGAAGAGACTATGGGTCTGACTGCTTTTTCTGCTCTCAGCGGAATCCCAAAAGGATGGTTTATTCTCATGTCCCTTCCGGCAGATATTGCTCAGTATTATGCCCGCATGCTGAGGCTGGTGCAGAAAATGCACTACCTGTACGGCGGAGAGGAACTGGAGTTTGAAGGCGGAAAGGCAACGGATCAGACAAAAGAGCGGCTGCTGGAGCTGATGGGAGCCATGTACGGGAATACTGATACACGAGAAACCATCGGTACCATTTCCACGTCTATTTCCACCAAGTTTGAATCCAAGACCAACAGCAAAGTGAGAAAGAAGATCATGTCTGCAGCACCCATTCAGAGTGCAACGGAATATCTCAATCAGAAAGTGCCGGTAACAAAACTGATCACAGGAGCGGAACGATCCGTCATCCCGTATGGGAAGATGCTTGCTTCAGGGGTTGTTTCCTATGCAGCGTTCCGGGAAATGGCAAAACGCCTGAAAGAATATCTGACACAACAAACGGAGTGAGCACCACCGACAATTTCCGGCCCGGATTTCCGGGCCGCTTTTTTAAAAAACTGTGAATACTCATGAAGATTCACAGTTCTTTAAAATGTTGCGGTCTATAATTGAAACAATTATTTAATCTAGAGAAGAAGGAAGGGGTTTCTTTGATCGAAGTCCAGCACCTTACGAAAGCATATGGAAATCAGATCGCTGTGGAGGACCTGTCATTCACGATCCCTAACGGGCAGATCTACGGTCTGCTGGGACCGAACGGAGCAGGAAAAAGCACGACGATGAATATACTTACCGGCTGTCTTGCCGCAACAGAAGGAGAAGTACATATCGACGGATATGATATTTTTGAGGATGCTGAGAAGGCCAAAAGCCGTATCGGATATCTTCCGGAACAGCCGCCGCTGTATCTGGACTGTACTCCAAGAGAGTATCTGACATTTGTGGCAAGGGCAAAGAAAGTACCGGAACGTGAGATTTCGATGCACATACTGGATATCATGGAAAAGACCGGCGTGGAAGATGTGGCTGACCGGCTGATGAAAAACCTTTCCAAAGGCTACAAGCAGCGGGTCGGAATCGCACAGGCGCTGGTAGGAGACCCGGAGATCATCATTCTGGATGAACCCACTTCCGGTCTGGATCCCCAGCAGATCATTGAGATCCGGGATCTGATCCGGGATCTTGGTACTGATCACACCATTATTCTTTCCAGCCATATCCTTTCCGAGGTGGAAAACCTCTGCGATAACGTAATGATCATTTCCCGCGGGCGGCTGATGGCATGCGATTCACCGGCCAATCTGGCAGAAATGTTCCGGGGTACCACTACGATCCGTCTCATTGTGGACGGAGACGGAGAAACTGTACAGAAGATCCTGGAAGGGGTCGATGGACTTACCGGAATTGAAACAGCTCCGGAAAAAGAAGGAAGAACTGCCGTACGGATCGATTCCGACAGCAGGGATTCCGATGAGATTTCCAAAAATGTCTTCTTTGCGTTCAGTCAGGCCGGAACTCCGGTCCTGCAGATGACGATGGATCATGTGGATCTGGAGGATGTTTTTGTGGAACTGACGGATCAAGAATCATTGGATGAGACGAAAACTTCAAACTCGAATTCTGAGACTGAAGAGGAGGAGCTATCGTGAAAGCAGTATTTCGACATGAACTGTCCTCCTATTTCCGTAACATGACAGGCTATCTTTTCATAGGCTTTCTCCTTTTGTTCGTGGGAGTTTATTCCTATGTATACAATATCCAGAACAGCCTGTCTAATTTTGAATATGTTCTGAGCGGCATGTCATTTGTTTTCCTTCTTATCATTCCGGTTCTGACCATGGGCGTCATTGCCGATGAAAAGAGAAGAAATACCGATCAGCTTCTCTACTCGCTGCCCCTTTCCATGACGGAAGTCGTATTGGGAAAGTATTTTGCGATGCTGACGGTTTTGCTGATCCCAACGGTAATTATCTGCATCTATCCGCTGATCCTGAATCTATTTGGCAATGTCTATCTGATGAAAACCTTCGGTGCAATCATCGGCTTCTTCTTCCTGGGTGCAGCTTTGATTGCAGTCGGCATGTTTGTTTCATCTCTTACGGAGAGCCCGGCGGTGGCGGCAGGAATCTGCTTTCTGCTGCTTCTGCTCAACTATTTCATGTCCAGTCTCTCCGGATATCTTCCGGCCACCGCCACTCCGTCTCTTATCGCATTGACGGCATTGGTGCTGATCACGGCACTGATCATCTGGCTGATGACAAGAAGCGTCATTGCGGCCGGGATCTTTGCCGCGGCCGGGGTGTCGATCCTTGTGATCCTGTATCTGGTCAATGCGACCTGGTTTGCAGGACTTTTTCCGAAAATCATGTCGGGACTGTCTTTATTTGAGAGGTTTAATTCCTTCGTAGACGGAGTGTTTGATGTCAAGGCGCTGATCTTCTATCTGACCGTATGTGTCCTGTTCGTCTTCCTGAGCATCCAGTCTATGGATAAAAGGAGGTGGTCATGATGGCAGAACGAAACGAATTTGACAATATTACTCAACAGAACGGCAAAGTTTTGGAAGACCGTATTCAAACGGAACCGAGAAAAGAAAAGATGTCATCGACCGGCTCCAGAGGGAAAAAGACTCTCCGGGTGGGAGGCTACAGTGTTCTGGCTTGCCTGATCGTTCTGGCGATCTGCGTGGCAGTGAATATCCTTGCGGACAAGCTTCCCACATCTGTGTCCACAATCGATCTGTCTTCCAATAAAGTTTATTCGCTTTCTGATGAGAGCAGAGACCTGGTGAAGGGACTGGATGAGGATGTGACCATCTACTGGCTCGTTCAGAACGGCAAGGAAGATGTCCCAGTGAAGAATATTCTGAATCGTTATGAATCCGCCGGGAAACACATTACCGTAAAGCGGATCGATCCGGATGTTTATCCCAATTTCGCGGAACAGTACAGTGTCAGCGGAACGGTATATAACAACAGTCTTGTGATAGAGAAAGGAAATGCATCCCGGTATATTCCGTATCAGGATATGTACAGTTCTTCCTCAAACAGTTCCAGCATGACCTTTGCGGGGGAAAGTGAGATCACGGCTGCCCTGCGGTATGTTTCAAGCGGAGAACACCCGGCAATCTATAATCTTACCGGACACGGCGAGGCGGTGCTGGAAGGCACATTCCGCAGTTCCGTGGAGGGCCAGAATTTCACCGTGACAAACCTTTCGCTGCTGTCCGAAGGTGCCGTGCCGCATGACGGAGCGTTTCTCTTTATCAATACACCTTCCACTGACATCTCTGCGGAGGAAAAGGAGATGATTCTGGACTATCTGAAGAAGGGCGGCAAACTGCTGCTGGTCACGGATGTGGCTCAGGACGGTTCGGAGTTTAATAACATCAATGAAGTGATGGCCTATTACGGCGTGACAAGCCAGAAGGGGATCGTTCTGGAACAGAGTCCTGCGAACTACGCATCCAATATGCCTTATTTCCTGCTTCCGGATCTGGATGCCGCCCACGCGGTATCAGCGCCTCTTGCAAACGGGGGATACCGGGTCCTTCTTCCCATCGCTCAGGGATTGACAGTGGGAGATGCACCGCGCGAATCCGTTTCCGTATCAAGTCTGATGACGACTTCCAATTCCGCTTTTTCCAAGGTCTCCTGGCTGGAAATGACGACCTATGAAAAAGAAGAAGGAGATACGGACGGACCCTTTGCGCTGGCAGTAGCTGTTTCGGAACCGGTAGAGAACGGGGAGACGGACATTGTCTGGATCTCCTCCGGTGCAATTCTGGATGAAACAGTCAATGAACAGGTCTCCGGCGGCAATCAGGACTTTTTCCTCAATGCCGTAGCGTGGCTGTACAGCAGTGATGAGGAAGGCGGACCGGCAACCACGATTCATGCCAAGGCCTTCGATTACGGGCATCTGACTATGAGCAGTGCTACCGGTTCGGCTCTTGCTGTGCTGATGATTCTGGTGATTCCGCTGGGATGTATCCTTGCCGGGGTTGTGGTTCGCAGCCGGAGGAAACGTAGATGAATCGGGGAAAGAAACTTGGAATTCTGTGTGGAATCCTTGCTGTAGTGATTCTGGCGCTGGTGCTGGTCTCGAGGCTGATCGGTCAGGGAGACAAAGAAGCGTCAGGAACAGAGATCCTGAAGATCCCAATCGATAAGATTACTTCTGTTTCATGGGAGTATGAGGGAGAAAAGCTTCATTTTGCGAAACACGGAAATACCTGGGTGTGGCCCGAGCAGGACTCGTTTCCGGTGGATTCCGCTCTGCTGGAAACGATGATGGAGCAACTGGAGAGCATACGGTCCTACAAGGAGATTTCCGGCAATGATAAACTTTCGGATTACGGACTGAACCCTGCGGTGTTAACCCTTTCGGTCTCTGCGGACCGAGATTATACCTTGCGCTTTGGCAATGAAAATGAACTGGACGGACAGGTCTATGTCGAATGGAACGGAAAGGTGTTCCTGACAGACAGTATGCTGCGGGCACAGTTTTCCAAACAGGCACTGGATCTCGTGCTGCAGGAGCAGGTTCCTGGTATGGATTCCATACAGTCCGTAGAAATCCGCAGGGAGGGAGAATCCCTGTATCTGGAGTATGATGAAAGCGGAGAGCGTACCTACAGCAGAGAGTATGTCTGGCTCGGGTCATATGGCGGAAACACGGTGCCTCTGGATTCGGAGTCGACGGAAGCGTTTCTAAGTGATCTGAAGACTCTGCGATGGACAGGGACAGCAGCGTATCCTGCCGACAGCGAAATGCTGTCCGAATTCGGACTTCAGGAACCAAGCGCGAAGGTGACTGCCCAATACCGGGACAAGGACGGAAAACCCGGAACGTTTTCAATCAATATCGGATCGGAAACGGAATCCGGAGAATGCTATGTGATGATTCCCGGATCGGATCGGATCTATCGGACCGGTGCGACCCTGCGCGAGGAGATCCTTTCCGTTACCGCAAAGGATCTTATGCCGAAAAAAGTGCTTTCGATGGACTGGGATTCGGTAAAATCCATATCTATAGCCATGGATGGAAAATTCTTTTCCCTGAACAGAAATGAAGGCGGAGACAAGATCGAAGATGCCCAGGCAGGGAAACAGATCTGGAAGATCGCCGACGGAACGGGAACGGCAGACATCACAGAGGCTATGAAAGCGCTTACGGAACTGCAGGGCGAAGTCAGTACGGAAGCTCCATCCAAAGAGATGCTGTTCTCCCTGACGATGGAACGGAATACCGCAAATTATCCTCAGATCATACTTGCGATTTATGAGAGCGCGGATGGGAACTGTATCGTCTCGGTGAATGATACTCAGTGCTGGATCGTGAGCCGGGGGGAAGCCGATGCGGTAATGGATCAGTTCCGCACAGCATTATCATAACAGTACAGGAAAAAGGAATCTCTTTTCTGAGATTCCTTTTTCTTGCGGTATGGAGAAGAAACGTCTATAATTGAGACATTCTTTCGGAGAGGAGGCAAAACGGTGAATACAGATATTCTGCCAACCGGTGAGAGCGGGACCAGCAAGATTCTGCCGGAAGACAACGTTATCAGCAGCAAGATTCTGCCGGATGCAGAGAAAACTCCCTCCATCCTTCCTTGTGAGATAAAACCATGGAATGGAAATATCAGTTCCGGACGAAGCACCTTTGTTGCCGGAGTGGTCGCAGCCCTGCTTGCCCTAGCCATGTTCGGATTCTCCGTACTGAGTCCGGCCCGGCTGACCCGTGATCTTACACGAAGATACTGGGTACAGCAGGACCCCCAAAGCGGTTCGGTTCTGATCCTTCAGTTCGGAGAAGAATATGCAGATCTCTATCTGTACAGCATGTTTGGCGCTCAGCAGGTAGGATCGGCACCTTATAAGGTCGCCTCGTTCCGCACAATTGAGATGGGTGATACAACGATCAAGCTTGATATCTTCAACCATACCATGAAAGCGGATCCGTCCATGGTCACGGGAACTCCCACGGAGACATGGTACGAGGGGTACTGAGGAAAGATAAGAAATAAACTGCAGGAGGAATGAATGATTATGTATAATCTTTATATGTTAAGCGGAGCCGTAGTTTTGTATTTCGTGATCAACTGCATCCTTGCACGGTTTTTTAAGCAGGTTGCATATGCAAAGGGCTTCGATGATAAATGCCACGCATGGGCAATGGTATTCTGGCTGGGGATCTTCGGATGCATCTACGTATGTGCACTTCCGGACCTCAATGTACGCGCACAGAATGAAGCGATTCTCAAACAGCTTCAGGAGACCGGAGACATCGTCAGCCGCAATATTGTGATCAATCCGGAGCAGAAACTGCAGGAGACGCATCAGGAAGTGAAGGGAAGAGTCGGCGATTTTGTCTCGGACGCAAAGGAGTTCGTCGGAAACATCAAAGATCAGCTGATGGAGGATAACGGCGAAGAATCCGGCCTGATGAAGAAAGCAGCGAAAGTTGTCGGAGATCTGAAAGATAAGGCATCAGATGTAATGGCGCAGACCGATGCTGATCAGGCTGAAGCGGCCATTGAAAAAGCGGAGCAGACGGTAAGGGAAGCAGTGGAAGCTGCCAAGGAGACCGTGGAAAAAGCAACGGAGTAAACAATCCGGACATCCGGTGAATAATATACAGAGGAGAAAGCCATGTACGAGGAATATACCAATTATCCCACTTGGGCACTGGCACAGTGGATCCACAGTGAGCAGGAGTCTACGGAGTTTTTCGGCAATATTGCAAGCAAGATCTACGAGAGTTATACCATCGATAAGGAAGAGGGGGTAAAAGCCCTGGCACAAAGTATCCGCACCATCGTCGAGGATGATATCCCGGATATTGAAGATGAGTATTATGGAAATATGTATTCCAATACGCTCCGTCATGCGCTGGAGGAAATCGATTATCTTCAGATCGCCGCAGAACTTCTTCAGGACTGATAAGAATGTTTGAAATAAAACCCGGAACCACGGTTCCGGGTTTTTCAGTATATCATCGGGAAAAACTCATCTCTTCGGAGCTGATTCCAGATTTCCTCAGGGGTATCCGGGAGCTGATTGATGGATTTGCAAAGGAGCAGGAGTATTGGAACTGCCCAGCTGAGCAGAATGGAATAAGGTGAATAATTGGAGGGATCCATCTCCAGATCATCTATGAGATGATGGTAACGCTCGAAAAGCATGGGGATCCGATCCTGTGCAATCAGGAAAATGGGCAGTTCTGGATTGTCATTCATATAGGACAGGATACTTTGTGTCAGCTGACGGAGAGAGAACGCTTCAATGACACTGGCAGGACAGGAGGCAAGAAAGCTCTGGTAATACTGGTCGCACTTCCATTCCAGCACGTCCAGGACATTATCGAAGGAGCGGTAAAACGTCGTGCGGGCAATGCCGGTAACACGCTGTACATCCGAGATCGTGACAGATTCCAGAGGCTTGTCCTGGCTGCAGATTGCGACCCCGTAATAGATTAGTTCTGCGCTGTCATGGCTTCGTTTGTTGGTTCCTACATGATACATTGTCTTCCTCCGTGTAATCCGTACAAAAATCCAAAATAGGGTAATTTTTTGCGAAAAAATGATTTATTTTTTGTGCTTTTTATTGTATAGTTATTACTAATGATGTGAAGAAGGATGGGAGGACCGCGTGACAGTCCTCGCACGCCGGATCATAAATTTCTGCAACATTTTACAAAATGCCGAAACAGGTATACATAATGACTTTACTAACGCTACAATTATGACCTACAATGTAGCGTTTTGTCTAGGTGTGTTGTAATTTTTTTGTAGGAATTATATTCTAAAGGTAAATATACAAGGGATTTTTGTGTATTTATAACAATGATATGGAGGAGGAACTATCATGTGTTTGAAAAAGCTTATCAATGAACCCGATGTGTTTGTCGCAGATGCAAAAGATTCTATCAGTTCTTTGATCACTGATATTAAGTATCTGGATAGCGGCAAGATCCTTGGTTTCGTTGGTGACAAGGCAGAGAGAGGCATTAAGAAGATTCTTGATATCAAAAAGAATGGTATCTCCCTGAACGAAGATACTGAGCTGTTCATCAAGAGCAAACTGAGACTGGTATACGATTTCGCACAGTATCCTGTCAACATGGTTCGCGAAGCAATCGGTCTTTAATCAGCAGACCGGTTCATTGGAAATCCAAGGATCCTGTTTAGAATATTTATTGTCACGAAATATGCACAAGATCCGGTGATTTCATTATAGTATGTTCAAAAAATGCATACTGTACGTTTCACATGATCTTTGTGTAACGTTTAATTAAGTAATCAAATTAAAAACAAATTAATTTGGGGAGGAAAGGTATATTATGCACGAACAGTATGAAGCCTTATTTACGCCATTTAAAATCGGTGACGTAGAGATCAAAAACCGTATCGTCCAGTGTTCTATGGGTGGTACCTCTCTGTTTGGCTGGCTGGAGCCGGGCCACTTCGACAAAGAAGCAGCAAACTTCCTGCTGAACAGAGCAAAGAATGATGTCGGTCTGGTACTTCCTGGTATGCAGGTTATCCGTGATACCATGGGCAGAGGCTGGCTCGACAACAACAAGAGAATGTACAAACAGCTGAAACCGTATATGGAAGAGTACCATAAGACCGGTGGTAAACTGTTTATTCAGCTGGCTGGCGGCTTCGGCCGTTCCATGGCAGTTACTCCGTGGATGGCATTCCTCCACAGAAATCCGCTGCTCAACAAGCTGGCAAGCCCCATCGTTGACGTACAGTACTCCTGTGCATCTGCATCCGAAGTTCCCAACCGCTGGGCAGAAGATCTGGTTTCCCGTCCGTTCACCACGGAAGAGATTCAGGAAATGGTCTTCCACTTCGGCCGCTGCGCAAGACTGCTTCGTGAAGCTGGCATGGACGGCGTAGAAATCCACGCTGTACACGAAGGCTACAACCTCGACCAGTTCACCTTCGAAGCCTGCAACCGTCGTACCGACCAGTACGGTGGCTCCTTCGAGAACAGATATCGTTTCCCGTGCGAAATCGCTCAGGAAATCCACAAACAGGCTGGCGACGACTTCCCGGTATCCCTGCGTTACTCCGCAAAGTCCTACACCAAGGGCTGGTGCCAGGGCGCTGTTCCCGGCGAAAAATTCGAAGAGTTCTTCCGTGATCTGCCCGAATCCGAGAAGGCAGTCAAACATCTGGAAGAAGTTGGCGGATATCAGTTCTTCAACTGCGACAACGGTACTTACGATGCTTGGTATTGGGCACATCCGCCTCAGTACATGCCGGATAACTGCAACCTGAAAGACGTTGAGCACATCAAGAAGTTCACCAATATGCCGGTTTCCTGCGCTGGCCGTATGACTCCGGAAAAAGCAGCTGAAGAAATCGCAGCTGGCCGTCTGGACGCAGTTTCCATCGCACGTCAGAACCTCGTCGATCCTGAGTGGATCATCAAGATCGAGGAAGGCAGAGAAGAGGACATCCGTCCCTGCATCCGCTGCCACAATGGTTGCTTCAACTTTGCTAAGTACAGAGGCACCGCAAACATCCAGTCTCTGGAAGACTCCCTGCACCTGGGCCGTTGCGCACTGAACCCGCCCACCATGCAGCACAACAGATATAAAATCGTTCCGACCCACAGCCCGAAGAAAGTTGCCGTTATCGGCGCTGGTATCGGCGGATGTGAAGCAGCTCTGGTTCTGAAACAGCGCGGCCACAACCCGGTAGTCTTCGAGAAGACCGATAAGATCGGTGGTCTGTTCCTGACTGCTTCCGCAATGTCCTTCAAAGAGAACGACAAGAAGCTCATTGAGTGGTACAAGAGAGAAGTAGAGAAAGCCGGCATCGAGTTCCGCTTCAACACCGAGATCAACGACCTTGGCGTTCTGGGTGGATTCGACGACATCGTTGTTGCAACTGGTGCAACTCCGAGACAGATGGCTATCCCCGGATTCGAGAAGTGCCTGACCTTCACTCAGCTGCTGCGTGAGAAAGTTCCCGTAGGTGACAAAGTTGTCTTCTTCGGCGGCGGTCAGTCCTCCTGCGAAGCTGCATACGAAATGATCCTCCAGGGCAAACACCCGATCATTGTTGAATACGCTGCTGACCTTGTTCCCGCACAGAACGTCTGCCTTGCAAACGCTTCCTTCCTGCGTGACATGCTGGCCTACAAGCAGGTTCCGACCTACCTGAACTCCAGCATCAGCAACATCGGCGACAAGACCGTTACCATCAGAGGTAAAGACGGC
>CAJGCI010000012.1 GCA_904501855.1 Oscillospiraceae bacterium
CTTTAAAAAGGAGTGTGGTCAACATGGTTAAGATCATCATGGGTCTGAAAGGATCCGGCAAAACAAAACGTCTGGTAGATCTTGTTCGTGAGACCGTCGCAGAAGACAACGGCGATGTAGTCGTCATTGAAAACAACAAAAATCTTACTTATGATATCCCCTATCAGGCACGTCTGATCGATACGAATGAATGCGGTATCAAATCCTATGACCTGTTCAAAGGATTTATTCTGGGTCTTCATTCCGGAAACTACGATATCACGCATTTCTATGTCGATAATTTTCTGAAAATAGTTAAAGACACTTCCATGGAAGGCCTGGAAGAATTCCTGGTCTGGCTTGAGGAGTTTTCAAATAAAGAAAGCATTGAGTTTA
The DNA here is from genome assembly GCA_904501855.1 of Oscillospiraceae bacterium. GTDB lineage: Bacteria > Bacillota > Clostridia > Oscillospirales > Oscillospiraceae > UBA2922. The sequence goes on from CAJGCI010000012.1 coordinate 376, forward strand.
TCATGTCGATCTCTGCTGATCCTGAAGCAGCTAGCGAAAAGATAAAAAGCTATATCATCTGAAAATGATCATACCGGCAGTTCAATCACTGAACTGCCGGTAATTTTTTTACTCTATTTCACGGTACATGGCTGGAGCTTCCGCTTTGCCCACGTTATCTGCCACTTTCAGCACTTCCACCTTCAGCACACGCTGACCGAAGTGGATCTCGATGATATCACCGACTTTGACCTGATAGCTGGCTTTGACCTGCCGTCCGTTCACTACGATGCGGTCCCCGTCGCACGCCTCATTGGCCACAGTACGGCGCTTGATCAGGCGCGATACCTTCAGGTATTTATCGATCCTCATTTCTTTTCCTCCCAGTCTCTCACCTGGCCGGAGAAACGGTCACAGGCATCCTGCAGAGTCTTTTCCATATCGATTTTTCCATACAGCCGGGATACCAGAGAAAGCATGAATTCGGAATACACTTCTCCGATATCTTCCAGTTCTCCGTTTTCGATCTGTTTTACCAGCCGATCGGCACTTCTTTCAAGATCGGGAAAAGCTTCATATCCGGCCTTTCCGGCCTTCTTTACCATCTTGCTCAGTCTCCAGATCGAAGGCAGTGTATGTGCCACACCATCCACCGCATCTGCCGTGGAATGCTGGCCGTGCTCCTCCCGTTTGGCAGTTTCCCAAAGATCATATTTTTCCGCTCCGGTATATTCCTCGCGGTCTTTGAACACATGGGGATGCCTCTGGATCATCTTGGTGGCCACGGTATTACAGACATCATCAAAGGTGAAGTTTCCCTTCTCCTCTTCCATTGCGGAATGGAACACGACCTGCAGAAGCAGGTCTCCCAGCTCCTCTTTGAGGTCCGCCATATCATTCCGGTCAATGGCATCGCACACCTCATAGGCTTCTTCCAGGCAGTCCTGACGAATGCTCTCGTGAGTCTGAACACTGTCCCATGGACAGCCGGTCTCTTTATCACGAAGCGCCTTCATCACGCGGCGGAGGTCATCGATATCATGGAAACGGTTGAGATCAAGTGTCTCATTCATGAATTCATTCTCCTTTATTCGGCACTCTTCAGGTGCAGATAGCGGGCGATCTTGTCTCCCTTGGGAATCAGGCTCATATCCTCCTTGGTGATGGCCCGGGTCTGAACCACGGCGATCACATACACCACGACAGCAACTGCCACGCAGAACAGCATGCAGATGAGCGTCTCCAGCCGGGATTCTCCGCGGATCACAAGACGGATCAGGTAATAGGATCCCAGTGCAAAGGCGCCCATGATCAGGCTGCTGACAAGAGGCTTCGGAACAATGCGTGCAAGACTGGGCTTGTACTCATAGTGTTTCCGGATAAAGATATGGTTCATGATGCAGATCACGGCATAGCAAAGGATCGTTCCGATGGGGGCTCCATAGATATTGATGGAAGGAATCGCCACCAGGAACCAGTCCACCGTGATCTTGATAAGACCTCCGGTAAAGAGAGACACGATGGTCAGCTTCTCATTGCCGTGTGCCTGAAGGATGGCATTCTGGACCAGAGAAAAACATACGAAAAACGATGCCAGTCCCATGATGGCAAGAAGTCTCGGACCGGAAGAATGGCTTCCGTGATACAGCGTATCCATAATGGGTGCTGCCAGAACCGCAAGACCGATGCCCATGGGCATGCAGATATCCAGTGTGATGCGCAGTGCATCCTCGGATGTCTTGCCCGCGTTTTTATAGTCTTTGACCACCATGTACGCCGCAATGGACGGAACAATGGAGATGACCAGCGGTGTCACGAATGCAGCAGGAAGATTATACAGCGTCTGCGCCTTGCTGAACACACCGAACAGGACCGCGGAGTCATGAGGGCTGAAACCGGCGGCCATCTGAAGTCGGTTGTTGATAAATTTCGTATCGATAAGGCTGATCAGGCTCATGCCGGAAGATCCGATGGTAATGGGAATTCCGATGCTCAGAAGACGTTTGAGCGTATCCGAGCTAGACATCGGCGTATCCGTACACTCTTCCCTATCCGGATCATGATAATTGCGGCGTTTATACAGATACATATAGATCAGCACCGCAAAACCGCCTGCCGTCACGCCGAAAGTGGCGCCGGAACAAGCAATTTCCACGGTCCTTCCCTGCCGCACGAAGAAAATAGCCAGTGCAAGTCCCACGATGACCTTCACGAGCACTTCAATTACCTGCCCGATGGTGGTGGGAGTCATATTCTTATGGCCCTGGCAGTAGCCGCGGTAGGCACTGACGACACAGACAAACAGGATGCCCGGTGCGATGGTATAGATACTCGCAGCCGCTTCCGGGCGATCCAGAAGGTTCGCCAGATTCTGCGGGAACAGGAACATGATGCACGCAGATATGAAGCCGATCACTAGGAATGTCCACCAGGAAACGGAGAACGTTCGTCGAACCTGCATATAATGCCCCTGTTCATGCGCTTCCGCCACCATGCGGGACATAGCCACCGGCAGGCCCGCTGTCGTCATGGTCAGAAACACATTGTAGACCGAATACGCGGAATAGAAATAAGCGTATCCGTCATCCCCAAGGATATTGCCAAGGGGGATCTTGTATATGGCACCGAGTATCTTGGTGATAATAACACCGGCAGTAAGGATTACTGCTCCGTGAAGGAAGTTTTGTTCCTTTGGTTTTGCCAATGTCTTCTACCTCCGACATATTGTTAAAATACATAAATTAATGATCTAAGCTTATTCAATTTACACTAAAAGTATGAATATTTCAATTCTTATCTCGAAATTTGTGCTATAGCGACAAAAAAGTGCTCATTGCAGAATCTGCAATGAGCACTCTTTAATTGTGAATACAAATCAGGCTTTTCTTACGCTGTCGATGTGACGGGTGAGATCGAGCATCTTGTTGGAGAAGCCCCACTCGTTGTCGTACCATGCGACGAGCTTGACGAAGTTGCCGTTCAGGGCGATACCGGCCTGTGCATCGAAGATGGAGGTGTGCGGATCGGTGCGGAAGTCGCAGGAGACGACCTGATCATCGACATACTCCAGAACACCCTTCATCGGTCCTTCGGAAGCAGCCTTGACGGCAGCGCAGATCTCTTCGTAGGTGGCGGCCTTCTCGAGACGGACGGTCAGGTCAACGACGGAGACGTCCGGAGCCGGGATACGCATGGACATGCCGGTGAGTTTGCCGTTCAGGGACGGGATTACCTTGCCGACAGCCTTGGCTGCGCCGGTGCTGGAGGGGATGATGTTGTTGTAGATGGAACGAGCGCCGCGCAGATCCTTCTTCTTCGGGAAGCCGTCCACGATGGCCTGAGTGGCGGTGGAAGCGTGCACGGTGGTCATGAGGCCCTCGATGATGCCGAAGTTGTCGTGGACAACCTTGGCCAGAGGAGCCAGGCAGTTCGTGGTGCAGGAAGCGTTGGAGACGAACTGCATATCGGGGGTGTACTTGTCAAGGTTTACGCCGCAGACGAACATCGGGGTGTCGTCCTTTGCGGGGCCGGACATGATGACGACCTTGGCGCCGGCGTCAACGTGTGCCTGAGCCTGTTCCTTGGTCAGATACACGCCAGTGCACTCCAGGACATATTCTACGCCCAGCTCGCCCCAGGGGATGAGAGAAGCGTCACGATAGGACTTGTCAGAGAGAATCTTGACGACCTTGCCGTTGACGGTGACAGTGCTGTCCTCATCATTTCCGACGACTTCGCCGTCGAAGCGGCCGTGGACGGAATCATACTTCACGCAGTAAGCGATGTGGGTAGCGGGATGACCGGGGGCGTTGATGGCAACGACCTCGATATCGTCGGACTTGATGGCGGCGCGAAAAGCCAGAGAGCCAATGCGGCCAAAACCGTTAATACCAACTTTAATACTCATGTTTGTTCCTCCATTAGTATATAATTATTTTTTTAACTATCTGCAGATTCAGTGTATCACAAAAAGCAAGATAAAACAATAAAGACCCCTTACAAAAAAAGCTCGTTGTTTTGTCTTTTTTTCACTTTTTATTGTGGATTATTACCATTAATCCGGAATATGGAAGAGTCTTTTCCCGTTTTCAGTAGTAATATCCCGGATCGTCTCGGGAGAACAGCCCTTTATCTCGGCGATCTTATCTATGATATAAGGCAGGTTTCTGGAATCATTTCTTCTTCCCCGCATGGGCACCGGAGACAGATACGGGCTGTCCGTTTCCACCAGGATACGCTCCAGCGGACAGATCTCCAGGACCGAGATGGCCTTCTTGTTGTTCTTATATGTGATCGGCCCGTCAAATCCAAGGTACCAGCCTCGGTTCAGCAGTTCCTCCGCCATCTCTGCACTGCCGCTGTAACAGTGAAAGACACCGGTTACTTCCGGATAGTTCCGGACCATGTTCAGACAGTCTCCGTGCGCTTCCCTGTCATGGATGATCACCGGTTTTCCGGTCTCCACGGCCCACTCCATCTGCATACGGAATACCATCTTCTGCAGTTCTCTCTGGGATTTGTCCCAGTAGTAGTCCAGACCGATCTCGCCGATGGCAACACATTTCTGGTGTCCCAGCAGCATGAACAGCTGTTCCAGCTCATCCAGAGAACTGTCCCCTACTTCCTCCGGGTGAAGACCGACTGCAGTATATACAAAATCATATTTCTCGCTGAGTTTCAGAGAGTTGAGACTGGACTGGAAATCGCAGCCGGGGTCCAGGACCAGAGACACGTCGTGGTTCTTCAGATCCTGAAATATCACGTCAAGGTCATCCTTGAAGCTTTCATCGTCATAATGAGCATGTGTATCAAAAATCATGGAACTTCCTCTTCCGTCACGATATAATAAGATAACAACTGTCAGGAGCAAATCTATGAACTATCATCCGATATATGATGAAATACTGGAGTCGCTGGACCACGATCTTGAGATCCGGGAAATCCGCATCGGAGCCTCCTGGGTCGCCACGGTGCTGGAAGACGGCAGCTGCGGGATCGCCGCAAAACTGTACGAACGCCCCACCGCGTCGTTAGAGGATCTCCTCGGCAAAAAGCGCAAAGCACATCTTCTCGGCAAGGAACTTGTGCGGGATGATCCGTTTCTTGCCGTGCTGTCTCTATCGGCCGTAAATGCATGTCTGAATACCACAGGGCGTGTTTCGGATTTCCATGCTGCAGCCGACCAGGATACCTGCTGTATGCGGGGATTTGATGTTGCCGGGAAAAAGGTTGCCGTCATCGGCCACATGAGCCGGACGCGTGATCAGATCCTCAAGGAATTACACCCGGAACAGGTCTATATGTTTGATATGGACCCGGCACGGGGAGATCTTCCGGTGGAAAAAGAGCCGGAACTGCTTCCCGAATGTGCGGCTGTGGTCATCACCGGTACCACGCTGATCAATCACACGATCGGAGAAATCCTTCAGTGGTCCGGAGATGCCGTTCATATCTTTACCGGTCCCTCGGTCCCCTTCCTTCCCGATTTCACCAGCGTCGATCAGATCCACGGGATGGTATTAACGAAAACGGATGAGTTCCTTGCGTGGAACCGGTCTCATGCCGGGTCACCACTGCCCTATTCTCAGACATTTCTTTTAAAAACACCGTTTACAGATGAATAAAACCTCCGTCACAGGTCAGGACCTGTCCTGTGACAAACGCAGCACCATCGGATGCCAGATATGAAACTGCAGCGGCGATATCTTCCGGCCGACCCAGTCGTCCAAGAGGCGTATCGTCTGCCAGTTCCTTCAGCGTCTCATCTCCCAGGACTTTCACCATGTCCGTATCGATGACGCCCGGTGCCACGCAGTTGACTCGGATCCCGGACAATGCCAGTTCTGCAGCCATGGATTTAGTCAGGCCGATCACCGCATGTTTGGATGACGCATAAACCGATTCACAGCTTGCTCCGTGCATTCCCCAGATGGAGGAAGTGTTGATGATGCATCCGCTCTTGCGGTGAAGCATATCCGGAAGTACTGCCTGGACGGTGTGAAGGATCCCTTTCACATTCACCGCAAAGATACGGTCCCACAGTTCATCCCGGATATCCTGGATCTGACACTGCTCGGCGATCCCCGCGTTGTTAACAAGCACGTCCACCGGTCCGAACTTTGCCCGAACTGCTTCCACCATGGCATCCACTTCACTTTTCACGGAGACATCCGCCCGGTATGCCATTGCGCGGAAGCCCTCCGCATTCAGCTTTGCGGAAAGTTCCTCTGCAAGGTCCATCCGTTCCACACAGTTGATGCAGACAGAAAAACCGTCCCGGGCAAGACGCTCCGCCTCTGCCCGGCCGATTCCTCTGGATGCACCGGTTATTATCGCTGTTTTCATATCTCGCAAAAACCTTTCAATCAAAAAGCCGACGAACGCAGAACACACTTCGTTCCTCGGCTTTTATTCATTACATTCCGGGATCTTCACCCTTGGATCGGATAAAATCTGCAATGACCTCTTTGGTATAATCCGAAAGCTCAACAGATTTCATGGATTTTACCTTTTCACCATCCACAACTTCCAGAATATCAATATAAACTTTGGAGATGCTCCAGAAATGGTATTTTACGGTCTCTGTGCCCCGTACAGCCGCGATCACCAGCGGACAGCCTGCCTTCTGGGCGATCTTAAAGGAGCCCGCATGGAATTCTCCCATCTGCTGGGATTTGCTTCGGGTTCCTTCCGGATAGATGCCAATGGAAACGATATCATTTTTGATATAGCTGGTCGCCTGCTGAATGGTCTTGATGGCATTCCGGGCATTCTCACGGTCGATGGACATGAAGCACCATTCATGGATCATCTTCCCTATGGCCGGGATCTTCAAGTTGCTGATTTTGGAGATGAATGCAATATTATAGTCGCGCAGCTTATCCATGACCACGATGGGGTCAAGATTGGATCGATGGTTGGATACGAACAAAAACCTTTTGTCCGTAGGTATTTTCTCCCGTCCGGTGGTAATCACACGGATTCCGGAAATGTACAGAACAAATGCTGCAAATTCCTGGCAGATGAACACTCCAAAGGGACTGGGACGTTCCTTCACCTCGTCAACGTTGATATGCAATGTGCTGAGATAAGCAATGAGCAGAAAAAGGAACAGTGCTACCGCGAAAAAGACGAACAGCAGCACGATAGGCACCCAGAACCAGTACCAGTGTGCCAGCAGATGCTGCGAGATCGTTATCCAGCAGGTGCAGCAAATGCTGAAAACTGCGAATGCAATGACAAAGACCAACGTCACAACCTTCTTTTCTGTCTATTTTCTCATATTATATTACATCCCTGATAAAACAAGCAAGAATTATCCATTCCGCAACATCAGAATATCCACCAGACAATGCTTTTCGGTCCCAGCCGAAGTGTTCCGTCAAACACCTGTGCAGCGGAAGACCCGGCCTGCCGCCAGTTCCCATCCGGCAGATCAAACCGAAACTCCCAGGGCTCATCCGCTATATTTACCGCTGTCAGCACTGTGGATCCATCCGTTTCCCGCTGGAACACGTACTGCTGATTTGTCAGCAGAATCTCTCGGAAGGTACCGGTCATCAGCGCAGGTGTACAGCTGCGGAGACAAATCATCTCCTTCACCTGTCCATTCAGATCATTGTATACCGGCGAGGAGACTTCCGGTCTCAGGTCACGGTCTGACTGTCCCGGTCTTTTCCGTCCCTCGATCCCCCATTCCGAGCCGTAATAGATGCAGGGAATCCCGGGAAGGGCCAGCTGCAGTCCAAAGGCCACAGCGAGAAGGTCCGGATCCGTAAGCTTGCTTGCGATACGATCCACATCATGATTGTCGAGAAAGGACCACAATGCCCTGCCCCGATACATTTCAAACAGATTTCTCTTCAGTGTATGGGCGATCTCGAACATGTTCCTGGAATTAAAACCGGACCAGATACTTTTGTAAAGAGGATAATCCGTAATGGAATCCAGTTTCCCTTCGGTAAACAGATGTCCCTGATTATCCGAGAGCGTCTCACCCAACAGGAAAAAGTCTTCTCTGCGGGAAGAAACATAGTCACGGATCATAGCCATGAACCAGTCCGGCAGCAGATAGGCTACATCCAGCCGGATTCCGTCAATTTGAAATTCTTCCATCCAGAATCCGATACTGTCCAGCAGATAGTTCTGAACTTCCGGATTGTGAAGATTAAGCTTTACCAGTTCATAATGGCCTTCCCAGCCCTCATACCAGAATCCGTCATCATAGGGAGAATTTCCGCTGAAATCCACGCGGAACCAGTCCTTATACCGGCTACCGGAGCCGTTTCGAATCAGGTCCTGAAATGCAAAGAAACCCCGTCCGACATGGTGAAACACGCCGTCCAGAACGACCCGGATCCCATGCCCGTGCGCCGTATCCACCAGATCCCGGAACTCTTCATTCGTTCCCAGACGCTCATCGATCCGACGGTAATCTCTCGTATCGTATCCGTGAGTATCACTGGAAAAGACGGGATTTAAATAAACCCCGCCTATCCCGTATGCTGACAGATACCGATCCATATATTCTGTGATTCGATCCAGCCGATGTTCCTGTACCCCGCTGTTTGTTTCCGGAGCACCGCAGAAATTCAGCGGATAGATCTGGTAAAAAACACAGTGATGAAACCACATGCCCTTTCTTATCCTTCCGCGGCGTCTGCATCGATGACATTGAACTCAAAAACGCAATTCTCACCGGCATTTTCCTGATCATCCTGCCAGGTAATGGTGTAATCATCCTGCACGAAGATCGCACCGGTGCCGTTTTCATACTCCACGGATTCGGTCATGGTTCCGGATTCATCGTAAGTACGAATGGCTTTCCTGCAGTTGGAATAACGGATGGAATGTGTTTCCTCATCCCATGTGCCGGAGAACTCCCAGACAGCCTGTTCGAATGCACTGCCTGCCCAGCTGATGACAACGCTTCCGCCATCGTTTCCTTCACACTGAATATCCATGATGGCTCTCTGGCTGGCACGGTCCATATAGCTTCCGATGATATTCATGACCGGATTCTGTCCGTCTTCCTCATTTGCCGCTGCGCTCGGAACAGAAGATACCGGCTCGGAAGCGGATTCCTTTCCGCATCCGGCAAAGCACACCAGCAGCATGGCAACGACAAGAATCAGGACGATACCCTTGATTTTCATATTCCCATCTTCCTTTACACAAAAATAAAAAAAGCACGGCGGTTGATCTCTCAACACCGTGCTTTTGGTCCGAGTGACTGGACTTGAACCAGCGGCTTCATGACCCCCAGTCATGCGCGCTACCATCTGCGCTACACCCGGATAGCGTTAGATATAATAGCATAGAGAAATCATAAAATCAACAAATATTTAAAATTTTTCCAGCCATACCGGAACGGCAGGATGGCACTTCCGATTCACTCTGTAAAATGAATATGATCATTGATATGTCTGGAACAATAGCAATGATATCCGATGCACCGGGAACAGTAACGAAACTCCATGTTGGGATCGTCCACATCAGTAATTCCGCATACTTCACACTTCCTGGAATAAGGTGCGTTGTTCTGGTTCCGGTTTACCTGCTTTGCCGCTTTCTTATAGTTGATGATCTTCGGATTGTTATGTCCGGTCTTCTTTCCCAGCAGCTGATACAGCCATCCTCCGCAGAACAGCAGATAGTTCAGCACTGCAACCACGGGGAGCAGATTATACGGGAACGGTGAAACGATGATCTCATACAGGAAGAACGCAGCATCGATATACGCAAGCCATTTGATCTTCATTGGGATTATGAAGAACAGAAGGACCTGTGTTTCCGGAAACAGAGTGGCAAAGGAAAAGAACATGGAGAGATAGATATAGGATGCTGAGACCCGGATATCTGCACCTGTGATGAAATAGATCACGAACCCGTAGATCACGGTAAACAGGATGCCGGAAAAGAAGAACAGCGTGAACTTTGTCTTTCCCCAGTACTGTTCCAGTGTACTTCCGATGAAATAGTAAAAATAAAACATGATCAGTGCCAGGATCCCTCCGCTGGTGGGAATAAAGGCGAAGGTGATCAGCCTCCAGATCTGACCTTTCAGGATCATTGCCGGCGAGAACTGGAGCGCACTGACGAGAAGGTTCGTTGTGTCCATCATGGAAAACAGCCAGATGATGACATTTCCGATGACAACATACAGCATCAGGTTCGTAATACCGAACCGCGGATGCTTGTAACAGAACATTTCAATTTTACGAGAAATCCAATTCATTCTAATCCCTCAGTTGCGAGTTTTTTGATGATTTTATTATACATTGAGTTTCTGGAAAAAGCATCAACACTTTTTTAATGTTTCCGGTCTTCATCATTTTTAAAGAAACCATCCCATAGATTTACATTTTTTTCTTTCAGTTTTACGGCCATTATGATAATATGAATCTATCTATGTTTATTTATATTGTAAACTGGAATCTGAGCAACACAGAAGGACCGACGTAAATGAATCAGCAGGATGAATACAGAAATGAATTGATTGAGGGACGCAATGCGGTCATTGAAGCGATCCGCGCAGGACGTGCCATCGACAAGATCTACTGTGCCAAGGGCGACACGGACAATACGCTGGGGTTTATCGCTTCCACCGCAAGAAAAGCCGGCATCGTCGTCGTCAACTGCGACAAGCGGAAGCTGGATTTCATGAGCGTGACCAAAGCGCATCAGGGTGTGATTGCCGTGTGTTCCGTGAAGAGCTACTGTTCCCTGGAGGACATCCTGAATCTTGCGAAGGAACGAAACGAAGATCCGTTCGTCATCATCTGTGACGAGATCAGCGATCCCCACAACATGGGTGCGATCATCCGTACGGCGGAATGTGCCGGAGCCCATGGCGTTATCATCCCCAAGCGCAGAAGCGCCGGCGCCACAACAATCGTGGACAAGTCCTCTGCTGGTGCCGCAGAGCATATGCTCATAGCCCGTGTTCCCAACATCACTTCCGCCATCAAAGAACTGAAAGACCGCGGTCTCTGGATCTACGGTGCGGCTCCCGGCGGCAGCAGCAACATGTGGCAGACCGATCTCACCGGACCCATGGCTCTGGTGGTCGGTTCCGAGGGAGACGGCATCGGCAGACTGGTGCGGGACAATTGTGATTTCATCGTCGAGATCCCCATGTTCGGTCAGATCGACTCGCTGAACGCTTCCGTTGCGGCATCGATCCTGATGTATGAGGTTGTCAGACAGAAAAACGATAAGAACAAATAGGATTGACATGGATCATTATGATTTTGAAAGTTCAATAACGGATGCAGATTTTGATTTCACTCTGGATGATATTCTGAATGAATTTCACTCCGGAGGGACATCTTCTGCATTGGATGAGGCACAGCCGGTCGCTGTGTCAGATACTCATGCGGATTTTTCCCAGCAGAATAATAATCCGGTCTACGGACCGGGTATCGAGGGGGCTTCTACCATTAATACGAATGAATTTGAGGATTCCGTCATAAACGAATCGGATTTGACCACCGCGGATGTTTCCGGTGCACCGGAAACGGAGGCCTATGAAGGGTCCAATCCCTATGATTATCAGAGTGTATACTCCTTTGTGTCCCGGGATGATCCCGATCTGGATCAGATTATCAGCGAGCTGAATGGCAATGCCCCCACATTGGACGAAGCTGACTATGAAGAACCTGCAGAGGAAGAATCCGTTCCCGCAGAGGAATACGCTTCAGAGGAACATGAAACAGAACCGGCTCCGCAGGAAGAATATGAGGAAGAGCGCCGATTCATGTCCTTCCAGGAAGGATGGGAGAATCTGAAGGATTCCATCCGCATTTCCGCCGGCGGTGTCCCCACCGGATTCGCCGCCCTGCTGCGTCGTCGTTTCCGTTCAAACGAGGAAGAATACGACGAGTCTCAGAATGTATCCGGCGAAACGGATGAGAATCAGGAATACGGGGAACCGTCAGAAGCTTCCGGTGATTACTACGCTTCCCTGTTTGAAGGATCGGATGATGATCTGGATGACGAGGAAGAGGAACTGGAACCCACCATGGCATATCCCATTATCAAAGAACCGGTGGAAGCGGCTCCCGCTCCGAAATCCACGGAAGAGGCTGCTGAACCGGAGATGGAAGATGCAGCCGAAGAGTCCTTTACGCCGGACATCCATTCCGTGGAGGAAGCGGAAGAGGCCTATGCCAGTGATGTGACGCCGGAAGATGAATTTGAAGAGGATCCGGAAGATGCCGGTTCCATGTTCGCCTACTACTGGCATAAGATCCGCAACTTCTTTGTTGCCTTTTTCGGCACCATCGTTGCCGTATTTCAAGGCAGGTTCCAGGGGTCTGAGGACAGCAGCAAAAAGCCGTCCCGCTTCGTTCAGTTCCTCGCCACCCTGTCTTTGAAGATCCAGCAGCATCAGACCAACGCCAAATCCGCACCCGCCAGAGATGCGGAAGAACTGGGACCGGAACTGACAGCGGACAAAGCATCCCGCTACTACGGTTCTCAGATCAAGTTTACCAAGCTGCGCCTTCGTATCGCTGCAGTGCTCTGCCTGCTTCTGGCGTATATATCCTTCGGTCTGCCTGTCCCCGGACGGCTTCACAACTCCGTCGTTCTGACAAGCGCCTGTCTGGCCCTGGAGATCTCCGTTGTCATGTGCTGCCTGGACATCTTCACAGCCGGCATCATGGATCTGATCCGCAAACGGCCCAATGCCAACACCCTGATCAGTCTGTCCTGCATTCTCAGTGCCATTGACGCCATTGTGATCTCCATGTCCGGAAAGACCGGCATGGGACTTCCCTACTGCGGGATCTCCGCCATTGCCATCACCTGTGCACTGTGGGGCTCTCTGCTCTACTGCCGCGGAAATCGGATTACGCTGCGTACGCTGGCACTGTCCAAAGATCCTTATGTGATCACCGCAGAGACCGACATCGGCGGATATCCGGATATCACGCTGCTTAAGACCAAGACTTCTACGGAAAGCTTTGTGCGCCGTACGGAAGAGATGGCACTGGACGATGAGGCATTCACTCTCATTGCCCCATGGCTCATCGGTGCCGGTCTGGTCCTGACGCTCCTTGCCGCTGCAATCAGCAGAAACTGGCGCGGGTTTATGCACATCTGGTCCGCCATCATGGTGCCTACGGCTCCCTTTATTGCTCTGCTCGCCTATCCGCTTCCGTTCCTCTACACGGCACGAAGCCTTTTCCATAACGGGAATGCCATCGCCGGCTGGTCCGGACTTGTGGACATCGGAGAGAGCAAACATATCATCGTTACCGATCATGATGTGTTCCCCAAGAACACCATCTCCATCGACAGCATCCGTATCCTGGAGGGTGTCGATCCGCAGAAGATCATTACCTATACCGGCAGTGTGATCATCGCTTCCGGCTCGGCTCTTTCTCCTGCGTTCTCGGAACTGATGAACAAGAATTCCTGTGTCATCGAACAGGTGTATGATTTCAAATGCCATGAAGGAGGCGGCCTGACCGCCATGATCAGCGGTGATGAAGTCCTGGTCGGCAATTCCGGATTCATGCATCTCATGGGGATCCACATTCCCCAGAAACTGGCTTCCAAGAGCAGTGTATTCGTAGCCGTCAATGGCGTGATTTCTGCCATTTATGCCATCAAATACACCCCTGTCGTCTCGGTTCAGAAGGCCCTGATCACCCTGCTCCGTTCCAAACGGACATCCATTTTCGCCATCAAGGACTTCAATATTACACCTGAGATGATCCGCAAGAAGTTCCGGATGCCCTCCGATCGGTTTGACTTCCCCAGCTTTGCCGACCGGTACGCCATTGCAGGCGCCAAGAGAGGCAAAGATTCCAAGATCGCTGCCGTGGTCGCCAGAAGCGGACTTGCTTCCATGGTACAGTTGCAGGATGAGGGGCACCGTCTTTACAATACGGTTCGTCTTTCCGTACTGCTCAGTCTGCTGTGTGTAGGAATCGGCATGATCATGGTATTCCTGATGTGCCTGTCTTCCGCAATGGAATCGATTTCCGCATCCACTCTACTGATGTATATGCTGATCTGGCTGGTGATCGAACTGCTGATCGTGATTCTTCAGAACCGCTGAAAAACGGCTCCGGAATCAAGGCAGACGGCCACTAACAAAATATTGATTCCACTACTTGCTTAGTGTATAATTAATAAGGTTTTGGACCTTTTAAATTATAAAATAATTTAGAAACAAAAATATAGGAGATGAAAACCGGACATGAGCATTGAAACCAAAAAAATCAGAAACGTCGCCTTGCTGGGACACGGCAACAGCGGCAAAACCAGCCTTGCTGAGAGCATGCTGTATGTCACCGGTGCAACTGACCGTCTTGGAAAGATCAATGACGGCAACACCGTATGTGACTATGATGCAGAAGAGATCAAAAGACAGATCACCATTTCTGCTTCTCTTGCTCCCGTAAGCTTCAACAATTATAAAATTAATGTCCTGGACTGCCCCGGCTACCAGGATTTCGTGGGTGAAGTAATCTGCTCCATCCGTGCAGTCGAAACAGGCATCATCCTGTGCAGCGCCAAAGACGGTCTGTCCGTTGGTGCAGAACGCAGCTGGAAATATCTGAAAGCCGCAAACAAGCCGGTTATGTTCTACGTTTCCAAGCTGGATGAAGAGCACGGTGACTTCTATGCCGTTCTCGATTCCCTAAAGGCAAAATACGGCAGCGTTATCTGCCCGGTCGTTGCTCCGATGTCCGACGGTACCGGCGTTATCGATCTCGTTCATAACGCAGCTTACACCACTTCCGGCAACAAGACTTCCAAGGTTGCTGTTCCCGATGCTGACGCTTCCAAAGCAGAAGATCTTCGTGCAGAACTGATGGAAGCCGCTGCAGGTGCAACCGAAGAGCTGATGGAAAAATTCTTCGACACCATGGAACTGTCCGAAGAAGATATCATCACCGGAATCAAGGCCGGCATTAAAGACGGCTCCGTTGTTCCCGTTGTCTGCGGATGCGCTACTGCCAACATCGGCACCGAAGTCCTACTTCAGTCCATTATCGACTATGTCCCCGCACCCGATGAAGTCGAGGGTATTGATCCCAACGGCTCCACCGTCGGTTTTGTTTTCAAGACTCTGTCCGATCAGTTTGGCAAATACAACTTCGTAAAGATCATGTCCGGCAACATCACTTCCGACATGTCTCTGCACAACTCCAGATCCAATTCCACCGATAAGCTCGGCAGACTGTATGTCATGACCGGCAAAAAGAATGCCGAAGTCAAAGACGCTTCCTGCGGTGACATCGTTGCCGTCGGCAAGATGGACTGGAAGACCGGCGATACCGTTTCCGATCCGAAGAATGAAGTGGAACTTCCCGCTCTGGATCTTCCCGCTCCCTTCTACTCCATGGCTATCACGCCGAAGACCAAGGGACAGGACGACAAAGTCGCCAGCGGCCTGAACAAGCTCAACGAGGAAGACTGCTCCTTCACGCTCGTCAACAACGCCGAGACCAAGCAGATGGTCCTCTCCGGATGCGGTGATATGCAGCTGGATGTTCTGATCTCCAAGCTGAAGAGCCGTTTCGGTGTGGATGCAGAACTGAAACCGGCACGTGTTGCCTACCGTGAAAAGATCAAATCCAAGGTCGAAGCACACGGCCGCCACAAGAAACAGACCGGCGGTTCCGGCCAGTTCGGTGATGTGTGGATCCGCTTCGAGCCGCAGGATGAATCCGATGAGATGGTATTCGCTGAGGAAGTGTTCGGCGGAAGCGTTCCCAAGAACTTCTTCCCGGCCGTTGAAAAAGGTCTGCGCGATGCAGTCAACAAGGGCGTTCTCGCCGGTTATCCTCTGGTTGGTCTGAAAGCTACCCTGTATGACGGTTCCTACCACCCCGTTGACTCCAACGAAATGGCATTCAAGACCGCTGCTCAGCTGGCATATAAAGAGGGCATCCCCAATGCCAAGCCGACCATCCTTGAGCCCATCGGCACTCTGAAGGTCACCATTCCCGATGCCAACCTCGGTGATATCATGTCCGATATCTCCTCCAAACGCAGAGGAACCGTTCTTGGCATGAACGCAGAAGACGGCATGCAGATCGTGGAAGCTGAAGTTCCCATGGCTGAGATGTCTTCCTACACCATCGACCTTCGTTCCATGACTCAGGGCCGCGGCTCCTTCACGCTGGAGTTCACCCGCTATGAAGAAGCTCCCGGCAACGTTCAGCAGAAGGTTATTGAAGAAGCCAAGAAACTGGAAGAGGAAGAGTAATAATAATCAGGGCGGACTTCCGTCCGCCCCGCTGTATTTCGGTGATCGTATATGAATAAGAAAAGAAAACAATTTAATCTGATCTGGGCTGTTCTGATCTGGCTTTGTGTCATTGCCACCATGGTCGGCATCATCTTCGCGGCCATAACCAAGGATTATACGTATCAGAACAACAACCCGAAAGTTCAGACTTCTTCCGAAGCACCGACCTATTATTATACCGAAACAACGAACTGATCCGTTAACGAAGGCCTGTCTCAGCTGAGACAGGCCTTTTCTTTATCCCATGATAATCTCTTTAATAAACGGACCGGGTGTTACCGGAGTTTCGGAAAACTGATAGCAGGCCAGAAGTTCCTCTTCTGCTCTGGCCGCATCCTTTTCGTTTCTGGCATGGATCACAGCCAGTTCCTCTCCCTTCTTCACCGGATCCCCAACTTTTTTCTTCAGTTCGATGCCCACGGAAAGATCGATAACATCCTCTTTTGTCTCCCGGCCTCCGCCAAGATGCATGGATACCAGTCCGATCTGATCGGCAGTCATATGAGCGATATATCCGTTTTCTCTGCAGATAACCGTTCTCTGTACTGCCGCCAGGGGAAGCCGTTCCGGATGATAGACATCTTCCCTGTTACCGCCCTGCGCTTCCACAAGATCGGCAAGCTTATCCAGGGCGCTTCCATCCGCGATATGAGATGCCAGCATCTCTTTTGCCTGTTCGGGAGAATCCGCGATCCCGCTCAGCTGCAGGACGCAGGCGCCGAGTTCCAGGCACAACTGCCGGACATGTCCCGCCTCTTCTCCCTGCAGGACCCGGATCGCTTCTTTTACTTCCAGGGCATTTCCTACCATATATCCCAGAGGTTCATCCATGTCCGTCAGGACCGCTGCCGTCTTCTTGCCGGCCAGAGTTCCCACATGGACCATCTCCGTAGCCAGTATTCTGGCATCTTCCAGTGTTTTCATAAACGCACCGGATCCGGTCTTCACATCCAGCACGATGATATCCGCGCCCGCGGCCAGCTTCTTGGACATGATGGAACTGACGATCAGCGGGATACTGGGGACGGTCCCCGTCACATCCCGCAGGGCATACAGTTTTTTGTCTGCCGGATCGATATCCTTGGTCTGTCCTGTGATGGCAAGTCCGATCTCCGCTACATTATCCCGGAACTTTTCTTCGGAGATGGAAGTGGAGTACCCCTGGAAGCTCTCCAGTTTGTCCAGCGTGCCTCCGGTGTGCCCCAGGCCGCGTCCGGACATCTTTGCCATCTTGATGCCGCAGGAAGCAAGCATCGGGCACAGGATCAGCGAGGTCTTGTCTCCTACGCCGCCGGTGGAATGTTTATCTGCTTTGATCCCCTCGAGACCGCTCAGATCGATCACATCTCCCGAGTTTGTCATGGCAGTGGTGAGAAACAGTGTCTCTTCCCTGGTCATACCGTTCAGCAGAATGGCCATGCACATGGCACTCATCTGATAATCCGGGATGCCGCCGCCGGTATACTCCCGAATCATGTATTCGATTTCTTCCCTGGTCAGTTCCAGACGATCTCTTTTTTTCGCGATCAGATCCGTCATTACCATGATCCATCCACTCCTTTGCAAAAGCCACGCCGGAGATTCATCCGGCGTGGCAGTTTAATACCTATTGGATTTAAGAAACGGTACAGACACCGCGCACCATGAATACAGTCTCCGTGGAGGACTTGATGGAAGCCCCATCCGCCAGTGCGATAAACAGATGATTCGCCGCCAGCGTATCCCCTTTGCCCAGCGTCTTTCCGTCCGTAACATCACAGATGCTCCTGTCTTTGGACGCCGTCGCATTGCCGGAAACAAACACAAATTCCGAATCGGAACCAAAGGTGACCTTCTGTTCCTTCTCGATCTTTACCGACTTGTAGGAACCGTTATTATTATTGACCGCAGCAGCGAAGCTTTTCTGCAGCTCATCCGCCTTTACATCCAGCTGATTGGAAAACTCTTTTTCCAGTTCCGGCTGAACCGTATTGTTCAGATAGCTCAGAGAAACCAGCGGATCGGAATTGATCCGGACCAGATGAAACACCAGTGCCGCGACCAGAATGACCGCCGCAACGATGATCGCCAGGATCTGGGTCTGCTTTTTCTTCATATTCATAGTGACTGTTCCTTTAATTAGTATTTCGTCTTGGTATAGATAAACTCACGAGGCACTCGCTGGCTGACTGCGCAGACAAGTTCGTATGTGATCGTATCTAGAATATCACACAATGGTGTGATATCGCAATTCTCTCCGAATATTTCAACAACACTGCCTTCTTTGACGCTGTCTTTTCCAGTAAGATCGATCATGCACATATCCATGCAGATGCGTCCACGCTGCGGAGCAAGACCCTCTTCCGTCAGGAAGGATGCCTTATTGGAAAGAGCACGGAACAGACCGTCTGCATATCCGATACCCAGAACACCGATACGGGTGGGTTTCTCCACCTTATAGAGACGTCCGTAACTGATGGTGGTTCCCGGTTCATACTCTTTCACGGTCAGCACTCTCGTCTTCAGGGACATGACCGGTTTCAGTCCGTATTTGCCGTCGTCACCGTAACCGTACAGAGAGATGCCGGGACGTACCATGTCCAGTGCATATTCAGGATCCAGATAATTCACGGAAGCGCCGGTATTGGCGCAGTGACGGATCTCAAAATGAACGCCTGCTTCTTCGCAGGTCTTGATCACATTCAGAAACAGATCATGCTGCGCTTCGGTATAGGCAACGCTGGACTCCACTCCGGGATCATCGGAAACGGCAAAGTGTGTAAAGATGCCTTCCACATCCAGACACTCCAGTTTGCAGGAGCGGATGATGGCCTGTGTTCCGGATTCAAACAGATCCCCGGCACACTGGAATCCGAGCCGGGACATTCCGGTATCCACCTTGATATGGACCTTAAGTTTCTTTCCGACTTTCTTTGCCTGTTCATTGAACGCGATTGCGGTCTCCTCATTTGTAACCGCCTGCGTGATGTTGTTGGCGATCAGTTCCGGAACGTACTGCGGGGAAGTATGTCCAAGAATCAGGATGGGAAGCAGGATACCGTCACGGCGAAGTGCAACAGCCTCATCCAGACACGCCACTGCCAGATAATCCGCACCGGCTTTTTCCAGCGTATGTGCAACAGCATTGGCTCCATGTCCGTATGCGTTGGCTTTCACGACTCCAAGATACCTGCAGCCCTCCGGCAAACGGTCTTTGATAGCTCGGTAATTATGAACGATATTATCAAGATTGATTTCTGCCCAGGTTCTTTTTTGAATATCACTCATTGTTTTTTCCTTCTCTCTTGTTATTGAGTATTTGTTTTATTACCAATGGAACTTTGGAAATGATGTCCGTCGGCAGCATGCTGTACTCGCTCAGCTCCTCTGCCGCAAGATCCCCTGCGGTTCCATGAATAAACACTCCGTTGATGACTGCCTGCTCCAGTGAAAACTGAGCGGCAAATCCCCCGATCAGTCCGGCCAGAACGTCACCGCTTCCGCCGGTTGCCATTCCCGGGTTGCCCTTTCTGGACAGATACACTCTCCCGTCCGGAAATGCGATCACAGTATCCGGTCCCTTCAGCACGGTGATCAGCCCGGTTCCGTCAGCAAAGTTCTTCGCATCCTTTGCCGGATCTGTGATCCCGTTGGAGCGGGATATGCGCATGAATTCACCGTGATGCGGCGTGACGACGATCTCCCTGCTGGCAAAATCCCCGGATGAACGATCCATGCGAGAAAAGGCATAGAGTCCGTCCGCATCCAGAATAATCTTTCCCGGAAAGGTCTTCAGAAGATCCTCCACCAGTTCCTGACAGGAATCGCTCCGTCCCAGTCCGGGTCCCAGGATCAGTACATCACAGATCTCCGCTTTTTTCCGGATCCTCTCCACCGCTCCAGATGCAAATCCTCCGTTTTCCGGATCCGAGGGAAACGGCAGGACCATGGACTCGGTCATAGAAGAAGCCACGGGAGCATAGATGGAATCCGGAACAGCCACATAGACCAGACCGGAACCGGCACGTAGGCACGCGGAAGCAGCCATTTTCACCGCTCCGGCATAGCCCACGCATCCTCCGACGATCAGGACCCTGCCGTAATCCGTCTTATGCGTATCCGATCTGCGCACAGGAAGATGGATATCCTGTTCTTCGATTGTATGAATGACAGATTCCATCGTTTTCACCCGTTA
Organism: Oscillospiraceae bacterium; assembly: GCA_904501855.1. Classification (GTDB taxonomy): domain Bacteria; phylum Bacillota; class Clostridia; order Oscillospirales; family Oscillospiraceae; genus UBA2922. The sequence goes on from CAJGCI010000012.1 coordinate 20,802, forward strand.
AAATCCGTAAAATAACGGTATTTCTTTCCACTAAATTATATTCTCACCTTATCCAATAGTCAACAAAACCATCCCCCTGTTTCGGCAATATAATGATGGAAAAATCCTGTAAAAAAATATCATTTCCCCCTGTGTTTTTTACATTTAAATGTTGCGAATCCCAATTGAACGTGTTATAAAGTATATATTGCGTTGATTGGGAAAATGATGAACCTCTCATCTGCTCAGAGAATGAAAGACTTGGCTGTGATCTTTCTGCATGATGATTCATCTGTTCGCCCAGGAGCTCCGGCTAATCCCCGGCGGGTCGACCGTTATCCGAATGAAAGTGTAACCGTAAGGTTAAAACCGGGTGGTACCGCGATTTGTTTCGTCCCAGTATTTGGGGCGATTATTTTTTTGTGATTTATTATTGATAATACAGGAAGGAATCGAAATGAAAGAGCAGTTAAAAAACCTGCAGGAAACTGCAACCAAGATCATTTGCTCCGCCTCCAGCATCGATGAACTGGAAGCGCTGCGGATCCAGTATTTGGGCAAGAAGGGTGAACTGACCGCGATCCTGAAGCAGATGGGAAAACTGTCTGCCGAGGAACGTCCGCAGATGGGCCAGCTTGCCAACCAGCTCCGCTCCTCTCTGGAGAAGCTTCTGGAAGAGAAGAATGAAGAACTCTCCAAGGCACTTCTGGAGATGAAGCTGCAGGAGGAATCCGTGGACGTGACCATCCCCGGCAAAAAAGTTGCCATCGGCCACAAGCACCCCATGTACAACGTACTTGACCAGATCAAAGACATCTTTATAGGGATGGGCTTTGATATCCTGGACGATCAGGAGATCGAATTCTCCGATTATAACTTTACCAAGCTGAACACCCCCGACGGTCATCCCGCCCGGGAATGGTCCGATACCTTCTATCTGACGGAAGACAGCAGCATCCTTCTCCGCACACAGACTTCCAACATGCAGATCCGTGCCATGGAAGAAAAGGAACTGCCAATCCGTATCCTGGCCCCCGGCCGTGTGTACCGCAAGGATGAAGTGGATGCCACGCACTCCCCCATGTTCCATCAGATTGAAGGCATGGTCATCGACAAGGGCGTGACCATGGGCGATCTTAAAGCGACACTGAACCTCGTCGTGCAGCAGATCTACGGAGAAGGAACGGTCACCCGCTTCCGTCCCCACCACTTCCCCTTCACGGAACCTTCCTGTGAGATGGATATCCAGTGCCACAAGTGCGGCGGCAAAGGCTGCCCCACCTGCAAGGGCGAAGGCTGGATCGAGATCCTCGGTGCCGGTATGGTCCATCCCGAAGTACTGAAAAACGGCGGTATCGACCCCGACGTGTATTCCGGCTGGGCATTCGGCATGGGCCTTGAGCGTTTGGCTCTGGGCGAATACAAGATCAACGACCTGCGTCTCATTTTTGAAAATGATGTACGCTTCCTCGAACAATTCTAAGAAAGGAGCCGGACAGTAATGATACTCTCTAGAAACTGGTTAAATGAATATGTAGACGTATCCGATATCTCGGATCGTGATTTTGCGGAAGGCATGACGATCTCCGGTTCCAAAGTGGAAATCACCGAAGACCTGGGTGCGGAGATCACCAAAGTGGTGATCGGACGTGTCCTGACCATGGAAAAACACCCCAACTCCGACCACATGTATATCACCGCCATCGATGTGGGTGAAGAAGCTCCCGCCACCGTTGTTACGGGTGCATGGAACGTACATGTGGGCGATCTGGTGCCTGTGGCACTTCCCGGCTGCATGCTCCCCGGTGACAAAAAGATCGAACGCAGCAAACTGCGCGGCGTGGAATCCGACGGCATGCTGTGCTCTCTTGCAGAGCTCAATATCGACACTCATGATTTCCCCTACGCGGAGATCAGGCCGGCGGCTCTTCTCAACAACTATAAACCCATCGATCCGGAAAAGCCCTCCATCTCCCCGGATATCAAAGCGGGAGACAAGGTCTTCGGAAAAGTAATCTGCGCTTCCGTTCTGTCGGTCGCCAACGCAGGCATCAACTGCTGGACCGTCAATCTGGATCTCGGGTCCTCTCAGAAGGAACTTACCTGCGATTACCAGAACCTCCACAAAGGAGATCTGGTCGCTTACGACACGGCAAAAGATGCGATCCTCGGTTTGGAAGACCTCCGTGCCGAGCAGCGTGAATTTCCCAACTGCATCCCTGACGGCATCTTCATCATTCATGAAGAAGACGCCGAGGTCGGCAAGGATATCCGCCCGGTCATCGGCAAAGATGATCATGTTGTGGAATTTGAGATCACTCCCAACCGTCCGGACTGTCTCTGCATGATCGGTCTGGCAAGAGAGGCTTCCGCAACCTTCAACCGCGAACTGAAACTCCATACGCCGGAGATCAAGGCGCAGGCGGAAGGAAAGATTGACGACTATGCCTCCATCATCATCGACGAACCGGATCTGTGCAAACGCTATACCGGAAGAATGGTTCGCAATGTCAAGATCGGTCCCTCCCCCAAATGGCTGAGAGAGCGGATCCGTGCCTGCGGTATGCGTCCCATCAACAACATCGTTGATATCACGAACTATGTCATGATGGAATACGGTCAGCCCATGCACGCCTTTGATTTCTCCTGCGTGAAGGATGGCGAGATCCATATCCGACTTGCCAGAGAGGGCGAGACCGTTACGACACTGGACGGCAATGACCGTGAACTGACCACCAACATGCTCTGTATCTGCGACACCGAGAAGCCGGTAGCCGTAGCCGGTGTCATGGGCGGTGCCAACTCCGAGATCGTAGGCGATACCGCCATGGTGCTGTTTGAATCGGCAAACTTTGACGGAACTTCCGTTCGCCGTACCGCCACTGCACTGGGCATGCGCACGGATGCATCGGCACGCTACGAAAAGGGCCTGGATCCGGAAAACACCCTGAAAGGCGTACAGCGCGCCTGTGAGCTTGTCGAACTTCTCGGCTGCGGTGAAGTCATGGACGGCATCATCGATGTCTATCCCAATCCGCAGGAAGAAACGACACTGCCTCTGGAGCCGGACAAGATCAACCAGCTCCTGGGTACCGATATTGATGAAGGAACCATGCGAAAGATCCTGGAATCTCTGGATTTCAAACTGGACGGCAATACCATCCATGTTCCGTCCTGGAGAAGTGATGTCGGGCATTATTCGGACATTGCGGAAGAAGTTGCCAGATTCTATGGATACAACGAGATCCCGACCAAGTTCTCTACGGGCAATACCCGCTGCGGTCGTTATACGGACATTCAGCAGGCCCGCCGTCTGGCCGGCGCTGTCTGCCGTAATCTGGGCATGAATGAGATCATTACCTACTCCTTTATAAGCCCTTCATATTACGATAAGATCGGCCTGCCGGCAGATTCTCCTCTGCGTGACAGTATCAAGATCCTGAATCCGCTGGGTGAAGATACCTCCATCATGCGTACCACGGTTCTTCCCTCCATGCTGGAGATCCTTGCCAGAAACTACAATTACCGCAATAAAGATGTTCGTCTTTACGAGCTGGGCAGAACGTATTTCAAGCGCGAGGATGGACTTGCCAACGAGCCGGAGATTCTCTGCATGGGGACCTACGGCGATGAGATGGACTTCTTCGTCATTAAGGGCTGGGTCGAAACTCTGCTGGACAGCTTTGGAATCAGCAAAGCCAGATTCGTAAAAGACTCCGGAAACCCGTCCTACCATCCCGGACGCTGCGCCAAGGTGTATCTCGGCGAGGACTGTCTTGGCACCTTCGGTCAGATTGATCCCCGTGTCATGGCAAATTACGGCATTGACAGCGAGTTCTTCTGTGCAGAGCTGAGCTTCAAGGTGCTGTTCGATCATCAGGGTGGACTTCCCGTGTATGCTCCTCTTCCCCGTTTCCCGTCCACGACCCGTGATATTGCAGTTGTCTGCGATAAGACCATTCCGGTGGGCGATCTGAAGGAGACCATCCTGGCAGCGGGCGGAGAGTATCTGAAAGAGTGCAATCTCTTCGATGTCTACACCGGATCCCATATGGACACCGGCAAGAAATCTGTCGCTTTCTCACTGGTGATGCGTTCCGATACGCAGACCCTCACCGACAGCGAAGCGGATGAAGTTTTCCAGTCTGTCCTTCAGGCGCTGAAGGAAAAACACGGTGCGGTGATCCGCAGCTGATAGGATTTGACTTCATTCAAGCATTTCGTTATAATAATCTCAAATATGCAACCTTAAGGGGGTGACTTGGTTGGAAGATGCAACCAGAAAGTTTTCTACGATTGACAGCAAAACCGAAATGCGGGAGATCCTCAGTTCCGTATACAATTCCTTGAAGGAAAAGGGTTATAATCCAATCAATCAGCTGGTAGGTTATATTCTTTCCGAGGATCCCACTTACATTACCAATTACAACAATGCAAGAAGTCTGATC
>CAJGCI010000013.1 GCA_904501855.1 Oscillospiraceae bacterium
GACTACTATGAAAACACCTGCTTATAAAAGAGTCCTGATCAAAGTCAGCGGAGAAGCGCTGGCAGGAGGAAAGTCCACCGGACTGGATTTTGCATTCATCGATGAAGTATGCAAGGCAGTTAAACAGTGCGTGGACATGGGTGCCCAGATCGCCATCGTCGTCGGCGGCGGCAACTTCTGGCGCGGCCTGAAAAACGGGGAAGGACATATGGAACGCTCCAGAGCCGACCATATGGGAATGCTGGCTACCGTGATGAACGCACTGGCGGTCTCCGACCGGATGGAACAGCAGGGGATGAACGTCAAGGTCATGACCAGCGTGGCAATGACTACCTTTGCAGATGTTTATACCAGAAGAGACGCAGTAAAGGCACTGGAGAACGGTACCGTCGTGATCTTCGGCGGCGGCACCGGCAATCCCTACTTCTCCACGGATACCGCCGCGGCACTGCGCGCCTGTGAGATCGATGCCGACGCTATCCTTCTGGCTAAGAATGTCGACGGTGTGTACACGGGAGATCCCCGTACGGATCCCACTGCGGTGAAGTATGATTCCGTCCCTTATGCGGAAGTGCTGGAAAAGCATCTCAATGTCATGGATATGACGGCGACCAGTCTTGCCATGGACAACAAGATCCCCGCGGTGGTGTTCCCGCTGGCAGATCCGGAAAACATCGTGCGCGCGGTTCTCGGTGAGAACGTGGGCACTACGGTAACGTTGTAATTTTAAATTCGGAATATAACCATAGAAGGAGGAAAGAAACATGTCGGAATATCAGGTATTTGAACAGAAAATGCAAAAGGTCCTGGATACGCTGGAAGACGCGCTGGACGGCATCCGTGCAGGAAGAGCCAATCCTGCCGTGCTCTCCAAGGTGATGGTGGAATACTACGGAACCCCCACTCCCATCCAGCAGATCGCATCGGTGTCTTCTCCCGATCCCCGTACACTGCTGATCCAGCCTTGGGATACCAAAGCGGTAAAGGATATCGAAAAGGCGATCCTGAGCTCGGATATCGGCATCAACCCCCAGAATGATGGCCGCAGCATTCGTCTGATCTTCCCGCAGCTGACGGAGGAACGCCGTAAGGAACTTACCAAGCAGGTCAAGAAGTACGGCGAAGAAGCCAAGGTCTCTGTGCGCAACGTCCGCCGCGATGCGGTCGACAAGATGAAGAAACAGCAGAAGGCATCGGAAATCACGGAAGATGATTACAAGATTGCCGAAAAAGACATCCAGAAGCTCACCGATGACTTCACGAAGAAAGTCGATGATGTGATCGGAAAGAAAGAAAAGGAACTGATGGCAGTCTGATGGCAGAGTTTAAAAGATCAGAACATATTACGGCGGGGGAGATCGATCGCAATAACATCCCCCGCCATATTGCCATTATTCTGGATGGCAACGGACGCTGGGCCAAGGAGCAGGGGAAACCCCGCACGTTTGGGCATGCGAAAGGAGCAGAGGCTTTCCGCACCCTTTCCTATTACTGCCAGTCTCTCGGGATCAACTATCTGACGGTTTACGCTTTCTCCACGGAAAACTGGAAACGGTCGAAACTGGAAGTGAACACCATTATGAAGATTCTTGGCCAGTATCTGCAGATCGGTATCGATGAGATGATCGAGGACCAGATCAAAATGCGGATATTCGGCGATGTGTCCGTTTTATCGAAAGATCTGCAGGCACTGGTGCAGAAGACCAATGAACTGGATGATCAGATTCAGATCGAAGACGGTTTTCAGGCCAACCTCTGCATCAATTACGGAGGCCGCGATGAGATCGTCCGCGCTGCCAGACGCTATGCGGAGGAAGTCAAAAACGGCACTCGTGAAAATGATCTTTCGGAAGAGGAGTTCTCCGGATATTTGTATTCTGCCGGGATTCCGGATCCTGAGCTTCTGATCCGGCCGGGTGGAGAAAAGCGTTTGTCAAACTTCCTGCTTTGGCAGTGCGCGTATTCGGAGTTTTATTACACCGATACCCTGTGGCCGGAGTTTACGCCGGCAGAACTGGATAAGGCGATAATCGCTTATCAGAAACGTGACCGCCGTTTTGGCGGAGTAAAAGAGGACAGCAAACATGGTTAAGTCATTGTCGATACTTGGCAGCACCGGTTCCATCGGAAAACAGAGCATAGCGGCTGCCCGCCATCTCGGGATCCCTGTGCGCGCATTGACAGCACAGCGGAAAGTGGATCTCCTGGAGGAGCAGGCAAGACTGGTGCAGCCGGAGTATGTGGCGGTATTTGATGAGAAAGCAGCAAAAGATCTGAAAGTGCGGCTGGGAGATACGTCTATCCGTATCGGTTCCGGTCTGGAAGGTCTTATGGAAGCGGCAACGCTCTCCTCCGTGGACTGTGTTGTTACCGCAGTCTCCGGTGCCATCGGGCTGCGCCCGACCATGGCTGCGATCCGGGAAAAGAAAAGGATCGCGCTAGCCAATAAGGAAACGCTGGTGTGTGCCGGAGATGTGGTCATGGCTGCGTCCAAAAAGGAAGGAGCGGAGATCGTACCGGTGGATTCGGAGCATTCCGCGATCTTTCAGTGCCTGATGGGACGGAAAGAGGGAGAACTGAAAAAAATCCTTCTCACTGGTTCCGGCGGTCCGTTCCGCGGAAGAAAACGGGAGGAACTGGAAGAGATCACCCCGCAGCAGGCCGTTGCCCACCCGAACTGGAGCATGGGTGCAAAAATCTCGGTGGATTCTTCTACAATGATGAATAAGGGACTGGAATTCATTGAGGCCATGCATCTGTTCCAGGTCGATCCGGAACAGATCCAGGTGGTGGTGCATCCCCAGAGTGTCATCCACTCCATGGTGGAACTGGTGGACGGCACGGTGATCGCGCAGCTAGGAATCACGGATATGGGACTTCCGATCCAGCTGGCGATGACCTATCCGCAGAGATGTGCCTCACCGTTTGAAGGACTGGATTTCTGGAAAATGTCTGATCTTACGTTCGAGGAGCCGGATCTGGAAAACGTACCTTGTCTCCGTCTGGCCATGGAATGTGCCAAGGAAAGAGGTATTGCCCCCTGTGTCATGTCCGCAGCCAATGAGATTGCGGTCCATAAATTCCTGGGCGGCGAGCTGGGGTATAACCGCATTTATGATGCGGTACAGGCAGCAGTGGATCATTTTAAGCCGGTTGAAGACCCGGATCTTGATACGATCCTAGAATATGATACACTGGCAAGACAGTATGTAAGGGAGAATTTCTGATTCATGTATGTCATTATAGCGATCCTTCTGTTCGGAATACTGATCGCGGTCCATGAGTTCGGACATTTTATCACGGCAAAAGCCTGCGATGTGCAGGTCAATGAGTTTTCCATTGGCATGGGTCCGCTTCTTCTGCATAAGCAGAAGGGCGAGACCCTATACTCTTGGCGCCTTCTTCCCATCGGAGGATTCTGCGCCATGGAGGGCGAGGATGAATCTTCGGAGAATCCGAGAGCATTCGGGAACCGCAATTTCTTTCAGAAACTTCTGATCCTTTGTGCAGGTTCCGCCATGAACTATCTTATGGGGATCGTTCTGCTGGTGATCGTATTTGCATCTGCCTCCGGCTTTTCCACTACACAGATTCAGGGATTTCTCGAGGGCTGTCCCTATGAGAGCAGCGAAGGCCTGCAGGCAGGGGACCGGTTTGTTTCCATTGACGGGCATAAGATCCGTTTTGCCGGGGATGTCTCCGACTGGCTCGGTGACGGCTCCGTCAAACAGACCCATGACATCGTCGTGAAACGAAATGGAGAGAAACTCACGCTGCAGGATTACCGCATGACTCCCATCGAATATGAGGGACACGGACTGCAGTACGGACTGCTGTTCCAGACAGTCAAAGCGACACCCTGGAGTGTCCTGTCCTACTCCGTGCGATGGTCCGCGGAGTTCGTCCGCATGGTCTGGGACGGCCTGAGGCAGCTGGTATCCGGCGCCGTGGGAATCAAGGACATGTCCGGACCGGTAGGCATCGTCAGTGTCCTATCGGAAGTGGGCGAGAGCTCCGAAACTCATTCGGATGCAGCTCGAAACATCCTGTATTTCTGTGCGTTCATCGCAGTGAACCTGGCCGTGATGAACATGCTGCCGATACCTGCACTGGACGGTGGCAGGATCTTTCTCATGCTGGTGACGGCACTGTTCACACTGCTGTTCCGGAGAAAGCCGGACCCGAGATATGAAAACTACATCAACGCAGTGGGAATGATTCTGCTGCTCGGTCTGATGGCCGTGGTGATGTTCAATGATATTACGAAACTGATCGTACAATGAGGAAACTGATATGACGAAACGGGAACAGACAAAAAAACTGATGGTAGGTAATGTGGCAGTTGGCGGCGACGCAGCTGTTACGGTACAGTCTATGTGCAATACCAAGACCTGGGATGTGGATGCATCAATTGCCCAGATCATGGATTTCCATGCCGCCGGATGTGATATTGTCCGTGTCGCGGTGCCGGATATGAAGGCGGCGGAAGCCATCTCTTCACTGAAGGAACGCTCGCCCATTCCCATCGTCTGTGATATTCATTTTGATTATCGGCTGGCACTGGAATGTGCTGACCGGGGAGCGGATGCCATCCGTATCAATCCCGGAAACATCGGAGGCGAGGAGAATGTCCGTGCCGTGGCGGAGAAGTGCCGCAGCAGAAATATCCCCATCCGTATCGGTGTCAATGGTGGCAGCCTGGAAAAAAGACTTCTGGAAAAGTACGGACATCCCACCGCGGAAGCCATGGTGGAAAGTGCCAGAACGCATATTGCACTTCTTAACAAATTTGACTTCGATGATATCGCCATCTCTCTTAAGGCATCCTCCGCTCCGCTTACCGTGGAAGCCTATCGTCTGGCGGCAGAGACTTTTTCGTATCCGCTGCATGTAGGCGTCACGGAGACCGGAACGGCGTTTCAGGGGACCATCGTATCAGCAGTCGGTATCGGGACGCTCCTCAATGAGGGGATCGGCAATACGATCCGTGTCTCTTTGACGGCAGATCCGGTGCAGGAAGTCCGTACCGGTGTGGCAATCCTGAAAGCCGCCGGGCTTCGAACCGGGGGAGTGCGTCTGGTCTCCTGTCCCACCTGCGGACGTACGGAGATCGATCTTATCGGACTGGCGGAAGAAGTGGAATCCCGCATTGCCGGTCTTGACCGGGACATCACAGTGGCAGTCATGGGATGTGTCGTCAACGGGCCGGGAGAGGCCAGAGAAGCCGATTTCGGAATCGCGGGAGGAAAAGACTGTGGACTACTGATCCGAAAAGGAGAAGTGGTAGGGACCGTTCCCTACGAAAAGCTCTGTGATGAGCTGATGAACATGATAGCAAGCGAGGAATGAACCGTGGAGAACACTCCGTTTTTAACAATGTTTCCGGAATGTCTGGATTATTCCGCCATGTGCGGAGGATTATCCGAGGCATACATCACCCGGGCAGATGTGAATATTGACGAGCAGACGATGGCGGTTCAGGCTCATTTCAATAAACGACCGGCACCGGCGGAGGTCAACCTCATCAGCGAGACCATCCGTGCGGTGTATAACCTGAGAAAAGTTCAGCTGATCCCGGATTATCCCAAACCGAAGATCAATGTTCAGCCCAAGAGCCCGGAGTCCCAGAAAGGACGTCCGGAGGGAACCGTGCTGATGGGAAGAAACATCCGGGGGACCATCCTGCCCATGTCCGATCTGGCCATGGATTCCGGATCAGTCATCGTGGAAGGCGATGTCATATCCGTGGAATCCCGTAAACTTCAGAAGCGCGGTGCGGCAGTGCTGATCTTTGATATCACCGATCTGACCGGTTCGGTCCGGGTCTCTCGTTATCTGAGAAACACGGATGATCAGAACATCCTGGATAAGATCCAGAAAGGGGACCATCTGATCGTTCAGGGAGATATCACCTACAGCCGTTATGACGAGGACATGATCCTGGAGCCCAAAAACATCATGAAGGGCAAACGGTATATCCGTCCGGATGATGCACCGGAAAAACGCGTGGAACTGCACGTGCATACCCGTTTTTCCGCACTGGATGCGCTGACGGATCCGGAGGCCATCGTAGCCCGGGCAGCCCGGTGGGGGATGCCCGCCATCGCTGTTACGGATCATGGGGTATGTCAGGCCTTTCCGGATATCTGGAAAGCCGGGAAAAAACATAAGATCAAAGTCATCTACGGCTGTGAGATCTATTACGTCAATGATATGGAAGGGAACCGTGCAGTGCACGGCAACTGCAGTCTTCCGCTAGATACGGAGTTCGTGTCTTTTGATATCGAGACTACAGGACTCAACGCGGTCAATGACCGCATGACGGAGATCGGGGCTCAGATCTTCAAAGAAGGGGAGATCATCCGGGAGTTCAATACTTTTGTAAACCCGGGGATTCCCATCCCTGAGGAGATTACCCGTCTTACCGGAATCCGGGATGAGGATGTCAAGGGCGCTCCGTCGGAAAAAGAAGCGATGCAGATGTTTCTGGAGTTCGCCGGAGACCGGCCTCTGATCGCGCATAATGCGGATTTCGATACCGGTTTCATGCACGCGGCATGTCGCCGCTCAGGGCTGCGTTTTTCCCCGGTCTATCTGGATACGCTGGCGCTGTCCCAGGCACTGCTGCCGGATATGAAGCGCTTCAAACTGGACATGGTGGCCAATCATCTGAAGCTGCCGAAGTTCAACCATCACCGTGCATCGGACGATGCCATGGTGGTGGCGCAGATCATGGCAAAGTTCCTTCCTTTGCTCCGGCAGCAGGGAGCAAGGACCGTGGATGATATCGAGGCGGTCTATCACCGGCTGAAACGTACGGACCTGGCTCGCTCCCGCCATATGATCGTGCTGGCAAGAAACAAGCAGGGCCTGAAGAACCTGTATGAACTGGTCTCTCAGTCCTATTTGAAATATTTTCACAAGACGCCGACAGTTCCCCGTTCCCTGCTGATCCAGCACCGGGAAGGTCTGCTCATCGGTTCTGCCTGCGGAATGGGAGAGCTGTACGGAGCTGTAATGCGGGGAGAGGACTGGGATGCCCTGGAAAAGATCGCAGAGTTCTACGATTATCTTGAGATCCAGCCGCTGGTGAACAACGGATTCCTTGTGGATAATGCGATCGTGAAGGATTACCACGTTCTGGAGGACTATAACCGCCGCATTGTCGAACTGGGAAAACGTATGAACAAGCCGGTCATTGCCGCTTCCGATGTCCATTTTCTGGATCCGGAGGACGAACAGTACCGTCATATCATGCAGGCAGCCAAGGGCTTTTCCGATGCAGACCGCAACTGCCCCATCTATTTCCGTACGACGGAAGAAATGCTGAAGGAGTTCGAATATCTCGGGGAAGAGACTGCAAAGGAAGTGGTCGTGACCAACACCCGTGCCATCGCGGATCTGGTAGAGGAATTCGAACTGCTTCCGCAAGGCCTGTTCCCGCCGGAGATTAAGGATTCGGCCAACCGTCTGAAAGAACTTGTGCTGGGGAAGATGCACAGCATGTACGGGGAGAATCCGCCGAAGATCGTGACAGACCGGGTCAATCAGGAACTCAATACGATTCTGGATCATCATTATGATGTGATCTACATGTCGGCGCAGGAGCTGGTAAAGAACTCTCTGGAACACGGATATCTGGTGGGATCCCGGGGAAGTGTCGGGTCGTCCATCGTGGCATATATGTCGGATATTACGGAAGTAAACTCTCTGCCGCCCCATTATCTGTGCCCAAACTGCCAGCACTCTGAGTTCGTCACTGACGGCAGCTATGACTGCGGCGCAGATATGCCGGACAAGATCTGCCCGAAGTGCGGGACACCCCTTCGCAAGGAAGGATTCAATATCCCCTTCGAAACGTTCCTCGGATTTCCCGGAAACGAAAAAACACCGGATATCGATCTGAATTTCTCCGGAGAGTATCAGGGAAAATCCCATAAATACACGGAAATCCTGTTCGGAACCGATCATGTTTTCCGGGCAGGGACCATCGGCACTATCGCCGAAAAGACGGCCTACGGATACGTGCTCAACTATCTTGAAGAGAGGGAAATGAAGGTCACCAAGGCGGAAGAGAACCGTCTGGCTTCCGGGCTGGTCGGTATCAAACGCACTACCTCCCAGCATCCCGGCGGTCTGGTCATCATTCCGCAGGATCTGGATGTAACGGATTTCTGTCCGGTACAGCATCCGGCAGACGACAAGGACAGCGATATCATCACGACCCATTTTGAATATCACTGTATGGAGTCCAATCTGCTGAAGCTGGATGAACTGGGACATGATGATCCGACGATGATCCGCATGCTGGAGGATATGACCGGAGTGGATGCCCAGAAGATCGAACTGGGAGAAAAGGAAACAATGAAGATATTCCTTTCTCCGAAGGTCCTGGGACTGCCGGAGGATGATCCCATCATCGGGAAGACCGGTACTCTCGGTATTCCCGAGTTCGGCACCGGTTTTACGCGTCAGATGCTGGTGGATACCAAACCCACAAAGTACAATACGCTGATCCGTCTGTCCGGATTTTCCCATGGTACCGATGTATGGGCTGGAAACATCCGGGATCTGGTGGTCAATGGGATCGCCAATGTCGATGAATGTGTTGGCTGCCGCGATGACATCATGATCTATCTGATGAGCAAGGGAATGAGCGGCTCACTGGCGTTTAAGACCATGGAGGCCGTTCGAAAGGGTAAGGTCAGCAGGACCGGGCAGTTCCCCGGAGATTCCGAGGAACAGATGCACAGTCTGGGTGTTCCGGAATGGTACATCGAATCCTGCCGCAAGATTCAGTACCTGTTCCCCAAAGCCCATGCGGTCGCATACGTCATGATGGCGTTCCGGATCGCCTGGTTTAAAGTCCATAGACCTCTGGCATACTATTCCGCCTATTTCTATCGCAGAAGCCAGAAAGACTCCTTCGATGCCCAGCTTATGTGCAGCGGTGTGGACGAACTGCGACGGACTATCATGGCCTATAAGAAAAATCCGAATCTATCCGCCAAAGAGGATGCCCTGCTGGCAACGATGGAGTCGGTGTATGAGTTCTACATGAGAGGTTTTTCTTTCGCGCCGATCGATCTCTACGAATCGGACGCGTATAAATTCCTTCCTGTCGGAGAAAAGCAGCTCCGACCGCCTTTTGTGGCCATCTCCGGACTGGGCAGCACGGCTGCGGAAGATCTTCTCCGCTGTCAGCAGCAGCATATGGAATTCCTGTCCGTGGAAGAGTTGGGTCTTGCCTGCCCGAAAGTGTCTCAGACTCACCTTGAAATGCTGAAATCCCTCGGGGCGTTTGGAGACCTGCCGGAGAGCAGTCAGATGAATCTGTTCGAAATGTGAGGAAAGTGATTATGGGTAAAGACAAACAGGATCTGCGCAAACTGACCAATGCGGCTATGATGTCTGCGCTGGTCTGTATCGCCACTCTGGTGATCCCTATTCCTATTCCCGGCGGCGGATATGCCAATGCAGGCGATATCGTTCTGCTGGTTACCGCATTTGTGTTAAGCCCTGGGCTTGCAGCAGTGGCATCGGGATTCGGTGCAGCAGTGGCAGATATCATACTGGGGTACTCCATGTATGTTCCAGGGACACTGGTGATCAAGGCACTGGCAGCTCTGACTGCGGGACTGATGATCCGCTGGGCGAAGAAGCATATGAAACTGGTTCCAGCCATGATTGTTGCCGGAATCTGCGGTGAGCTGGTCATGATTGCAGGATACTATGGCTATGAGTATGCCATCCTGGAAAATGCAGTGGCGGCGGCAGCCGGGGCTATCCCCAATATTATTCAGGGTCTGGCAGGCATTGCAGGTGCTGCGGTGTTGACACCTCTGATGGAAAGGATCCTGAAAACAAAGAAGAGAATCGAAGACTGAAAGACATCGAAAGCCTGTTCGGGATGATCCCGGACAGGCTTTTTATACATCTCACTGTGATTTGACAGCAAAAAACAATAAAAAAACACGTCAAGTTGTCCAGTTGAATTGTTCGATGAGACAGGGGTAAGATGAAAAAAAGAAGGAAGAAAGAGGAAAAAGAGATGGATAACAGACAGGTGATTCTTGGGACCATTACACTGAATATCCCCATTCGATGCCCTTTGGACGTGCTGGGAGAGGGTTTTCACACGGAGATCGGGGAAATCGCTGTGAAACTGGGGTTTCCGGAGCTGCATGAAGGATCTAAATTGCTGCAGGCTCCTGCCATTGCGTCACGCTACGGGATCGATGCCGACTGGGGTCAGATCGAAGACGGTGCGGCCTGTGTTCAATCCATGTTTTACGGAAGCCAGGTTTCCCTGGAAGAAATGGAACAGATTCATCGCCACAGTATAAACTGGGTCCGAAAACTGGAGAATCTGAATCTGCTAATGACGGCAGTCACAGAACCGCTTCAGATAAACAGCGAAAACCGTGTCATAGGGAAGACCATGTACTGCATGACACAGGAAGGGAAACTGTCGCTCCTTTACAAAGAGCCCGAAGATGTTGAGAAAACCAGAAACGCGCCTGGTATTCTGCTGGACCGGGGAAAACTGCAGAGCCTTCTGGACGCAGCAGCATCACCAGCAGTGATCCGCCAGCCGTATACTGTTTTTCTGAATGCATGTCGGGCGCTGCTCCGTGGAGATTATTACAGCGCCGGAGTTCTGGGCGGAACCGCCGCCGAACTGGCGGGAGCGGAATTCATCGCAGTTCATTCCGAGAAAATGAGTCCTCTCGTTCAGGACCTGATGCTCGGTGATGCCAGAGAAGAGCAGTTTGAACACCTGGCACAGCTGGGGTTGATCGTTCCGGGAGATTTGGAGGATCGTATCATCGGTGTTTATACGGATATGCGTTACGGCAGATTGACACCGGATGCCGAGACTTTGCGGCAGTTCCTTCTAGATTGCGGCAGAGTGATCCACTTATGCATCCCGGAGTATATGGTTTAAGTACAAACAGGGAAGAAGAAAACGGACGAGACAGAGATGTTTCGTCCGCTGTTGTTTTTCGTTGCATCTTCTTCTCTTACCGATTAAAATATCAACAGAAGCTCAACGGAAAGGAGGCGGAATGATGCTCCGCATCTTACTTTACGAGTTGGACCGACAGATCAATCAGGACTATCGGAGAGCGCTTACATCCGCCGGTTTCACGGTGAGAAGCGCCGGCAGTGGGTCTGAGATCGGCGAGATTCTGACTGCAGACGGGGGAGATCTTCTGATCACAGAACTGGAACCCGGTGATACCGGGCTTGAGATCATTAAGACGCTCCGACAATCCGACTTTTATATCCCCGTCATCGTGGTGACTGACCGGGATGACTTCAATGATATGAAAAAAGCATTTGAAGCCGGGGCGGATGACTACATGACCAAGCCGGTTCGGATGGAGGAGCTGATTCTGCGCAGTCGCGCGGTCATGAGACGTGCCGGTCAGTTAAACGGAGACCGGCATTCACTTGGAAAGACGACGGTCAATTATTCCTCTATGAGAGTTGAGACACCGGAAGGCTCAGTGATCCTTCCGCAGAAGGAATTTCTCCTGCTGTATCAGCTGTTCTCTTTCCCGGGGCGGGCATTCACCAAGCAGCAGCTGAAGGATGATATCTGGGGATTTGAATCCAATTCGGATATGCATACCGTGGAAGTTCATATCGGCAGGCTTCGGGAAAAGTTCGAGGAAAATCCGGATTTTGCGATTGAAACGGTCCGTGGAGTAGGCTATAAGGTGGTTCCAAAGGAAAAATCTGGACAAGAAAACAGCCAATAGTATGGAAAAACAGACTCCATGGGAAAAATATGTCTAAAATATGAATTTATTTCGAAAAATTAATAATAAGTTGAGGTAAAATTGAGCTTATGATGTTATAAATCAATCAATCTGTATAATAACGCGGGGCGTATGTTTTTTTCTGTGCAAAAAGAGCGGATAACGTTCTTTTTACGGCAGGAGATGCTGGGATCCTGTAAGAGAAGGATTTGCAAACTGCGTGATTGTGCATATCGTTCACCTAAATAAAATCTATATGGGAGAGGGGATTTAGTTTTGAAGAAATTACTTCGTGCTATCCTTAGTCTCTGCCTCATCGCAGCCTGCATATTCGGCCTGCTGTCCGTCTACGGCGGATTCCAGGACGTTCTGAATATTCAGGACTACAAGACGGCAGATGGTGATCAGGCCAAAGAAGGCATCGAAATGGCCCGTGACGGTCTGGCTCAGCTCATGGAGAATGAGACCACATACACTGAAGGTGTTGCAACCTACAACGATGGTCTTGTTCAGCTGGCAGACGGCAGACGTCAGCTTGCTGAGGGTGAAGCTCAGCTCGCCGACGGCAAACAGCAGATCGCAGATAACACCGACAGATACAATGAAGGAAAAGCTCTGCTGGAGCAGATTGATCCGATCATGCCTTATGTACAGCAGTACATTCAGTGGCGTGACTCCGGTCTTGCATCCGCACCCGGCTTCTCCACCTTCCAGCAATGGTTTGTAAGCGTTGTCGCTCCGGTTATCAGCAGCGTCGGTCTGGAGATTCCTTCCGATGTTTCCGATTTCCCCGGCTGGTTCAATGCATATGTGGAAGACGGACATGCTCAGCTGAAAGAGTATGAAGACGGTCTTGTACAGATCGCAGAAGGCGAAGTTCAGCTTGCAGACGGCAGAGCACAGCTTGCAGACGGTGAGAAACAGCTCGCCGACGGCGATGCTCAGCTGAAGGTCTTCGAAGACGGCGAAGCTCAGATTGCAGACGGTATGAATCAGCTCATCGAAGGCATGGCTGCTGACACCCGCTACCGCAGCGGTGAAGTCATCACCAAGAGCCTTGCTGAGAGACTGGGTCCTGACTGGCAGCTCTACGTTCTCAACGAGGACGGCTCCAGAAAACAGTACCGTGGCGTTGATTTCGTGAACTTCGAGAACTGCGTGAAACTGTGCGACGAAGGCGAGAAATTCCTTGAGGAATCTGAAGCCAACATCACTGCTGAGATGATGAAGAGAATTGCTACCATGGCATGCATGGGCATTGCTTCCGTTCTCGGCCTGATTGCCGGCATCCTCGGCCTGATTGCTGCGTTCTCCAACAAGAGAAAGAACGGCTTCGGCTTCGGTCTTTGGGGCACCATCATCTCCTGCGCAGGCATCATTGTTGGTCTGCTCACCAAATGGAGAGATCAGGCTTACCAGATTCGCGATGCAGCTGGCAACTACACCTACACCTATGACGCACAGGTCAAAGCCATCATCATTCTGGCTTGCGTACTGGCTCTGTTCACTCTTGTTTCTGCTATTGCACGCAAGAGCGCACCGAAAAAAGTCAAAGGTGCTTCCAAGTCTGCTGACCAGATCTATGCAAGCGCAGTTTCCGATCACTCCAAGGATGCAGAGATTGCACGCCTGAGAGAGGAACTGGCTGATCTGAGAGCTAAGAAACCCGATACTTACAAAGAGTAATCTGAATCCTTTGATTTAAAATACCAGCAAAAATGGATCCGTTTACCGGGTGACCGGTATAACGGATCTATTTTTATCTGCAGAATCAGTCCGATTGCTGCAGATAAGCGTTATGGTCTTTCCGGTGGAAAAAACACGGAGCATATGATAATATCAACCTAATATGCCTGACATTCGTCCGTTAAGACGGGGATTTGCTGCGCTCTTTTCGAACGGGTGTCGAAAACGAAGACCGCACAGCTGTAGGTTCTGAGGATATGCAGGGTGCGGAGGAGAGACTATGATGAAACGAATGAACGGGATCTCCATTTCCTGGAAAAAGACCGTGGCCGCCGGAATCGCTGCTGCAGCGATGCTGGTTTCGCTTACTGCATGTGCAGGCAATCAGGAGAATGCATCTGCTCCTTTTGCACCGCAGGAGGAAACGGACACGGACACAGAACGGATCCCATATGTGATCAACAATGAATATGTGCTGGATATGGACGGGATGGATGCACTGCTTCAGCCGGAGGATTACACGTTTATTCCAACGGAAGATGACCTGACGATCCTTCAGTCGCTGGAAGAGCAGTATCCGGAATACGCAGAAAAGATCCAGTTTTTTATTGATCATATCGGAGCATATCACCAGACTGCTGTCAACAATGTAATTGTGGCGCCGGAGAAGATCGATTTCGTACTGGCGGAACGCTTCGCTACCCAGACTGAAACAGGGGAGTGGAACTTCTCTTTGGAGGGACTCTCGCTTCCGTATTATATCCAGTATGATCATCGCTGGGCACTCCACCCCTACGGCAATGGGGTAATGGGGTATACCGGCTGTGGGCCGACATGTTTTGCCATGGTATCCGCTGCTGTGACCGGAAATCAGGATATTACACCGGACCGCGTGGCGGATTATGCCATTGATCGGGGATTTTATGTTTCCGGAAGCGGAACAGACTGGAGACTGTTCACAGAAGGAGCGAGGGAGCTCGGTTTCCACGGGAAAATGATCTATCCCGATGAGAGTATCATGAAGCAGGAACTGTGGAATGGAAACTATCTGGTTGTTTCGCTGCGACCGGGAGATTTCACTCGTGTGGGACATTTCGTGGTGATCCACAGTTGTGATGAAGAAGGGTTCTGGCTTTACGATCCAAACAGCATCGAGCGAAGCAGCAGGGTATGGCCCTATGAGACGCTGCTCAGTCAGATTGCCCAGGTCTGGACACTGGGGCAAAACGTTGAATCCGAATAAAAAAATGCCGCTGCATTCAGCAGCGGCATTTCAGTTATCATCAATCAGATGCCATAGCAGGCAATCGTATTGGCTTCATCGACGATCTCCACGGCATGTTTCAGCCAGTCGCAAAGATCATCGGGTCTGCATTCGAAAACGGGGAAGTAAGGATCATCGGCTTCAAAGTAACGATCCAGTTCCGACTGCAGCTGTTCACAGACACTCAGCACGTAATAGTCTCCGTTCGGTTTCTGCAGAGCGATTTTCCTGGCAGCCAAATCTCTTCCGTAGTATAGCAGCGCCATGACATACGGCATTTTATCCAGTCCGACTTTGTCTTCCGCACACATGAATTCGCGAAGCTGGCGAAGCTGATCCCTTGTGGTTTCACCCAGCAGGCGAACCGGTCCCTCGTACCATTTCCAGAACAGTTTTCGAAAAACACGCACGGCATCAATGGTATCCATGCACTTCAGTAATAACTCTTTCTGCTCTTTTGCGATCTCCATGATGAATCCTTCTTTCGTCTTTTTCTTTTAGGCACCTTCATTATAGCATTGTTTGTTAAATAATCAACAATAAGGAGAAAAAAGTTTTATATTTCTTTAACTTATTTTCCAGAGCGGTGATAAAAAGTGGAAAAAAATAATTATAATGCTATAATGAAGATAATTTCAGAGTTGATTCTGTTCTTTCTTAAGGAGGAATATGTATGCGTAGACGGAATAGACGTATTGCAATTCTTATCAGTCTCTGCATGATCATTGCGCTGATTCCTTTGAGCACGTTTTCCGTTATGGCAGCTCAGCGTTACGAAAACCCGCTCAGCAAATTGTTTACAACGGATACAACTGATACCTCGGACGATCCCCAGGAATCGGAGACTCCGCCGGCTGATAGCGAGAAACCCTCGGATTCTCCTGCGCCTTCGGAATCTCCGGATGTGACCGAAACAACAGCACCGTCTCCCAGTGAGTCCGTGAAGCCAACACCCTCTGAGGAGCCGAGCAAACTTCCCTTTACTGACGTGTCAACAAAGGACTACTTCTATGAACCGGTGGTCTGGGCAGTGGAACATACGGTTACCGCGGGAACGGAGCCTACCCGGTTTTCCCCGAACATAGGATGCAGCCGGGCACAGGTTATGATGTTCCTGTGGCGGGCAAACGGATCTCCCAGGATCATATTGCGAAACAACCCGTTCAAAGATGTTAAAGAAGGGGACTACTTTTATGATGCTGTTCTCTGGGCTGTAAGAAACGGAATTACCACCGGCACTGCGACGGATACGTTCTCACCCGATTTGAACTGCACCCGTGCACAGGTCATGACATTCCTGTGGCGCGCAAAGAATTCCCCTGATGTGGGACGCCGTGTTATGAGCTTTACGGACGTGAAAGCGGATCAGTACTACTATGATCCTGTCTGTTGGGCAGTGAAGGAAGGAATCACCGCAGGAACCTCGGATACGACGTTCAGCCCGGATGAACCCTGCACCCGTGCACAGGTTGTGACGTTCCTCTGGCAGGCATATAAATAATAAATCGAGATTTGGACATGCAGCTGGCGTCAGGCGCCTTTCTAGGGCGTCTGACGCTTTTGGAGTTTCTATGAGAAAGTATACGGACATCAAGGAGATCAGTATAAGTTCGAATCTGGTGTCCCGGGGACAGACGGTCTTTCCGGACAGTGAGATCCGGCAGAAGCTGACGATCTGTGATAATGGCGAGATTCAGTTTGACAGGTTCCTATACTCTGGCAAGAACCTGGAGACCGTGCTTCGTACCATCCCGGAGGAAGAAGTGAATGAGATCTTCTTTTCCATAAAACAGTTCATCGCGGCGGGAGACCGGCCCAGAATCCCGGACATGGGAAGCTGGAGCATTGTGGTGACTCGGGCAAGTCAGGAGAACAAAACCCTGAAAGGTTCGGTGCTTTTTGGGAGCAACCCGCGTGAAATGAAACTGTCGGACTACATCCGTGAACGGGTGCGGATTCCACGGATGTTCCTGTTTGACGGTGTCCCGTTTCACAGGATCCTTCCGGATCGTACCAGAGCCGTTTATGAGTTTTCAAAGAAATGGATCGATATCATCAATCATAGCCCCACATGGCTCTATCTGATGAAAGCGAAAATGATGGATGAACTTGCGGAACTGTATTTCGAACTGGATTTCGGACGGGCATATGAACTGGTATATCAGGGCGAGGGAGACCGTGGTGATTTGACGATGCTGAGGGAAAAGATCCCGAAGATCCACAACGTGGAGATTCTTGGATCTGTCATCTATTCTCAGGTATACTACTATATCTACCACGCAGAGGAGCCGCAGGCGCATTTTGATCAGGCAGAGACATGGCTGACTGCGGCGCTTGCCCGGATGTATCAGCTGACAAGGGACGTGGAATACTGAATAAAAAAGGAGGGCCGACAGGTCCTCCTTGAATCGTTTTTATGGAGTTTTTTTCTCAAACAGTTTTTTTCGATATATGAGATATTCTGCCAGAAGAGCGACCGGGATGGCACCGAGGACATCCAGCGCGGAATGCTGTTTGACGAATGTGGTGGCAATGGAGATGACGACAGCCAGTACTGCAACAAAAATGCGCCATAGGACGGAGACATCTTTTTTCTTCCACCAGACCGATGCGATCCCGAGAGAGTAGGCGACATGCAGAGACGGAAAGACACCGGTGTTGGTATCAAAGGCATAAATGAAGGCCATCAGCTGTGTCAGAATATTGTCCCGTTCAAAGAACAGAGGACGCAGATCCTGGCGGCTTGGATACAGAATATAGACTGCCATTGCCACGGCCTGAGTGATCATGATGAAAATGGAAAGCTTCCGGAAACTGTCGATATCATACAGCAAGAAATACAGCAGGGAGCCAACAATCAGAAAATACCAGGACACATAAAAAATCAGGAAGAACTCATTAAAAGGTATGAGATCATCCAGTCGGCAATGGATCACATGGCATTTTCCAACGGGAATCAGATTTTCCGTCAGAAAATACAGGATGAAGTAGACGACCCATCCCAGCAGCAGCTTCAAATGGGAAAAGGAGGGATCGTTGATTTTCGAAAAACGGAATTCACGGTAATCAACTACCGGGGTTTTCATTTTTCCGTCGCCTCCTCAGCCGGAATGTTATAGCCATGGTCCTTTTTGGGGATGTTCGGATAGGGGACGACTCTGTGCCGGGGCAGATGAACTGCAATCTCTGTAATGGAATCCATCAGATAATTGCAGATGCGGACACGCTCTTCTTCGATAGGTTGGTCCGGATCAAACTGAGTCGGTTTTCCGAAATAAATGGTTCTCAGAGTGGGAGCCAGATACATCGGTACAAAGGAGACTTTTTTCCCGGTCTTCTTATAATAGATCCGCGCCACATCCACAAAGCCATGCTGAAACTCGTGAACGATCTGATTGTGTTCATCATAGCATTCCGGGTAAATGACGATGTGATTTCCCTCGCTCATCTTCTGTACTGTCTCACGGAAGGTGGAGAGGATCCTGGAATCACGATACACCGGAATACAATGTGCATTGCGGAAAATGAATACAGCCACAGGAGCAATAACATAGGAAGCAATTTTGAAAAACCACCGGATCCATTTCGGCTTCTCGGACCAGAAGTCCTGAAATGCATATGCCGGTACTTCTTTCAGCGTCATCATCTGGCCGATCGTCCATATATAATGTTTTCCGGGAAAATACAGCTCTCCCGCAATCGGACCGTGAATCTGGCTGTGATTACCAACGGCGATGGATGCTTCTTCTGGTATATTTTCTGCGCCAACAATGCGAGTATTCGGATATACAACAGAAACGATCCAGCGTATGATTTTGTAAAGAATGGAAGTCTTCTTGTCCTGCATAAAAACCCTTCTTCAACAATAATATATCAAAAATTTTAATTAAGTTATTCTATCAAAACGAAACAAAGGAATCAATCGTTGCAGAGTTCTTTTCATCCTTTTTCATCATTAATGCGCAGTTTTGATTCTTTCCTTGCATATTCCACGAATTTCCGAGCTGCGGAAGAGGCGTGTTCCAAAGAGGGAACCGCCATGCCCAGTGTGATATCTTCCGGCGGCTCCAGTGGCAGTTTGACGACATCGCTTACCCAGTTGAATGTGCTGCGCTCATTCATAATGCTCATGCCAAGTCCTTTTTCAATCATGGAGATCGCAGAATAGTTTTCCATCGTGGAAAACTGGATGTTGGGATGTACGTTGTAACGGGCAAACATATCCACTACGTCATCATCCCTTCCAAGGGCAGGCATAATAAATTTTTCCTTTTCACAAAGAGCGATGGGATACCGGTCAGCATGTGCCAATGGATGATCTTTCGGCAGAACGGCGATCATGCGGTCTTTGTAGACTGGAAACCAGTCGAACTGGGAATCTTCATTCATGCTGAGGAAGCCGATATCTGCCACGCCATCCTCCAGCCATGTTATGATCTCCTGCCGAATTCCTTCCATCAGATTGACTTGAATTTGAGGGTAGTCATTCTGGAATTGCCGAATGATCAGCGGTAACCAGTGAGCAGACATGCTGGGATATGCCGCAACGGTAATCTCTCCTACAGAAAGTCCCCGAATCTCGGATGCCGACTGGTAGATCCGTTCTTCTTGCTGCACAAAACTTCGGATCAGAGGCAGAATATGCTCTCCATCAACGGAAAGAGCGACCCCCTGTTTCTTTCGGATAAACAGAGTGATTCCAAGTTCTTTTTCCAGTGCGGCCACCAGCTGGCTGACTCCGGAAGTCGTATAATTGAGCTTTTCCGCAGCTCTTGTAAAACTGCCGGTCTCCACGGCCGCGAGAAACGCTTTGCAACGAGCACTTTCCATGGTATTTATCCTTAAGTAATACTTAAAACAAAGTTTAAAATCTATAGCTTTACTTTACTATAAACCTTGAATATAATCAAGACAGAAAGTGAGAGCTGGCCAGTTTTTTCTCCACAATAGATTCACTACAGAAATGATGATACAGGAGATGAAAGCTATGAAAATAATTGATTCTTCCATGCAGGGATTGTTCTGCTATATCTGCATTATTGCCAGTATGCTGCTGAATGGACTTTTTGGTATGACTAACGGCGCGACCGCAGTCTTTCTGCTTTGCCTATCCGCAATCGCATTCAGCATCGGGATTGTCGCTTTAGTTGGTGTGAAACAGAATAATCAGGCGGATGTACGCCGGTGACTCTGTTTGCTATTTTTCTCTTCAGGCTGCCTCAGGCAGCCTTTTTTATTTTTGAGTAAAAACGAACTTAATTCAAATTACAGTTTTTGGTTGTCTGCAAGGTCAATATCGAGTAAAATAAACTTATCTATGAGAAAAACTAACGTTCCGATCAAACAACATATTTTCAGGCGATAATACAGGGACGAATATAGGAAGGAACATGAAAATGGAGATTCAGACTACAAAAAAGGATGATGTCCTTACCGTATCTCTTACGGGACGGCTGGATACTACAACTTCGCCGCAACTGGACGAGGAACTGAAGAAATCACTGGATGGGATCCGTGAACTGACGATGGATCTGGAAGGACTGGAATACATCTCATCTGCCGGGCTGCGCATCCTGCTGTCAACTCAGAAGACGATGAATCAGCAGGGAACGATGAAACTGATCAACGTATCCAGCATGGTTATGGATGTTTTTGAAGTAACAGGTTTTTCAGATATTCTTACCATCGAGTAATCATCCAGAGGAACTCTATGCCAAAAAGATCTACAAAAGCGATGAGCGCTCGGGAACAAAACCGTTGTCCTTTAGGCGCTCGAACACTTTGGGCTTGGCCTTTATCACATGAGATTGGAGGTGCTGAAATTGAATGAAGTTCAGGGAAAACTCGTGGGTGAACAATATGTTATCCTGCTTTCCGGCCATATCGATTCCGGAAATGCGCCTGCCGTAGAAAAAGCAGTACTGGAACTGATTGGAAAAGAACCCGGACGGGCCATCCACATTGATGCAGAACAGTTAGACTATATTTCCAGTGCAGGTCTGCGCGTGATCCTCCATCTCAGAAAATCGCACCCGGAACTTGTGATCAGCAATGTGAAACCGGATGTATATGAGATATTTGAAATGACCGGTTTTACACAGATGATGACCATTGAAAAAGCATATCGGGTCGTGTCTGTGGAAGGTTGTGAAGAGATTGGACGTGGTGCCAACGGCACCATTTACCGCATCGACCAGGATAATGTCGTTAAAGTCTATAACAATGCTGACGCCTTGTCGGAGATCCAGCACGAACGGGAAGTTGCACGGACAGCACTTGTCCTTGGAATCCCCACGGCAATCTCTTATGATGTGGTACGTGTGGGAGAAAGCTACGGATCCGTTTTCGAACTGCTGAATGCAAAATCCTTCTCAAAACTGCTCGAGACAGAGCCGGAAAAAATGGACTGGTGTGTCCGGGAGTATGTGGAGCTTCTCAAAAAGATCCATGGAACAGTAGTTCCGGAAGGAGAGCTTCCGGATATGAAAGAGACTGTTCTGAAGTGGGCAGAATTCATGAAAGATCATCTTCCGGAAAAAGCAGGAGAAAAACTGTTATCCATGGTACAGGCAGTTCCCTATGATGATCATATGATCCACGGGGACTATCATACAAAAAATGTGGAATTGGTAGGCGATGAAGTTCTTCTGATCGATATGGATACGCTTGCAGTGGGTCATCCTGTGTTTGAACTGGCATCCATGTACAATGCGTTTATCGGATTTTCCGAAATGGATCATGAGATCATCAAAAAGTTTCAGGGATTTGATTTTGAAACCTCACAGTTATTTTGGAATAAAGTCCTTTCCTCGTATCTCGGTACGGATGATGAAGAAACGATCCGGCAGGTCGAGGATAAGGCACGTATCGTAGGATACACGAGACTGATTCGCCGATTGATCCGCCGCCAAGGATTGGAGACGGAAGAGGGCAGAACTCAGATCGAATTCTGGACGAACAAGCTTCTGGAATTGTTGGATCGCACGGACTCGCTGATTTTTGCAAAGAATGAACTTCAGTTGGAAGCGACGAAAGAAAACCTCCCGACGGTGATGGACTTCGTGGAAAGAAATTTGGAGGAGGCAGACTGTCCCGCAAAAATCCAGATGCAGATCCTGATGGCAGTGGAAGAGATCTTTGTTAATATTGCAAATTATGCCTATGCTCCGGGGACGGGGATGGCTGTTGTACGTGTTGAAGTGAAGCGGGATCCGGGGGCAGCACTGATTACTTTCATGGATCAGGGAGTTCCATATGATCCTTTGAAGAAACCGGATCCCGATGTTGCTCTTCCGGCAGAAGAGCGGGAAATCGGTGGGCTGGGAATCTTCCTTGTCAAGAAGACAATGGATGAGATGACCTACGAATACAAAGATGCGCAGAATGTGCTGAAGATCCGCAAGAACTTCTGAGGAAAAATCGGGAAAGGCGATCATATTGAAGGTCAAAGAATATCGGAATAAGTTCATATTGAATGGGCCTGCGATCGATGAGTTTTCCGAGCTGGTGGAAGAAACCCTCCGTCAACTTGATATGGAACGGCAGAACCGGCTGAGGATCCGGTTGTCTCTGGAAGAGGCGCTCCTTCGGATGCGTGACCATTTTGGAGAAGATTCGGAGGTCACTGCCTCTATCAAGAAACGCCTGGGAAGGCTCAATATCCAGGTGGAGAAGGAAGGAGAACCGTTTAATCCTCTGAGCAGCGAAGAGAACGAGCTGGAGGATCTCTGCAGTTCCCTTCTGACTGCGGTGGGTCTCAGTCCGCAATACAGTTATTCCGGCCATCGGAATACGCTGCGCATTTCTCTTCCCATTGCCGGAATTAACCCGGTGCTGAAGATCGTGCTGACGATCTTGGGAGGGATTCTGATCGGGCTGATCGGTACGACGATGATCTCCGGAGCATCCATGGAGAGAGCCGTAAACATGGTAATGAATCCAATTTATGATGTGTGGATTCGTATTTTGAATATCATGTCCGGTCCTGTAATCTTCTTTATGGTGATAACCACGATGCTGGATGCCGACAAAATCTCGGAACGGGGCGGAGACAGCAGGTTTACGGTAGCCCGCTACTTTCTGTTCAGTTTTATCATGGTGATCATCGCAATGGTGGTCGCGGAATGGTTTTATCCTCTGTCCGAAGTGATGGACAGTATCAGCGAAAACTGGGCAACTGAATTGATAGATCAGATCTTCCAGATCATTCCGCGGGATTTCTTTACTCCCTTTGTGGAATCCAATACTCCCCAGCTTCTGGTCATGGCTTTCGTCCTGGGAAGTGCTTTGAATTTGATTGGTTCTCAGGCACGCAATCTTTCCAGAATTGTCCGACAGATCAACATGGTTGGTCTTCAGCTGGCAGAGTGGATCAGCAAACTGGTTCCGTATTTTGCTGCTGTACTGGTAGGATTGGAGATATGGCAGCATAAGACCCTTACCTTGAAAGGGATGTGGGGATGTCTGCTGATTGCACTGGTGGTCTCGGGCATCTGCATCCTATTTGCGATGACAGTTGTCAGCCGAAAAAAAGAAGTGGGAATCCGCAAACTGTTTCATAAGCTGAGAGATCCTTTCCTTCTGACTATGCGTACAGGATCGTTGGATGCGGCTTTTGGTCAAACGGAAAAATGCTGTGTACAGGACCTGGGAATCAGTCGCGAGTTTACGACGCTCAGTCTTCCCAACGGACTGGTATTGTATATGCCCGTAAGTGCAATCGGAACGATCGTATTTACGGTCTATACAGCTATGAAATACAACATTTCAACATCTATGGTATGGTATGTCACGGCAGTGGTGTTGGCGGTGGTCCTGTTTGTTGCGACTCCACCGGTGCCGGGAGCAAATCTGTTGGCATATACAGCAATCTTTGCCCAGCTTGGGATTCCGGGACAGGCGCTGATCGATGCCATGATTTTTGATATCATATTCGGAATTTTCGCATCGGCAGGCAATCAGCTGCTGCTGCAGCTGGAACTGATTTTGAAATCGGATCAGATTGGAATGCTGCGAAGAAAGATCCTTCAGAGTTAGATTCGAATAGAACAAAGAAAAAATGACAGAGCAATACGATTGCTCTGTCATTTTTGTCTGAAACAGGGATCAGTAGCGTTTAATCTTATCCTGATAAAGATCGGTGAGAAAGCGTGCGAGCCATTCCGGAGATGTAGTCATTCCTTCCCGGACCCAGTTGACCACGACACCATAGATGGCACTGGCATAGGCGATGGA
>CAJGCI010000014.1 GCA_904501855.1 Oscillospiraceae bacterium
CCGGCAATGAGAGCAAGGGCGTCATCATCGCAAATTATCTGACCTACTACCCGGCTCAGTTCATCATTGCCAGCAGTCTGCTGTTCATCCGCTGAGACGGCGCAGCGATTCCAGGCGGTCTCATGACCGCCTTTTTTCATGCGTTTTTCGTTTGCGCGGAAAACAGGTTCTGCGGTAAGCTATAAAGAGAAAACTAAAAGAAAGAGAGATCGCGTCCAAATGACAAAATGGATCAAACGGATCATTGCCGCCGTGATCGCACTGGCAATGGCAGTGGGAGGTTTCCTCCTCTTCGGTCCGAAGATTATCCGGGGATCGGATTTCCCCACGGTGTTCGTACACGGTTATACCGGCTGGGGACACTATGATATCCACAATGAGGACATCGCCTACTTCGGTCTGACCACGGGAAGCCTGGAAGATGCCCTGAACAAGAAGGGGTATGATGTACATATGGCTTCGGTCGGTCCCCTGTCCAGCGCCTGGGACCGGGCCTGCGAGCTGTATGCCCAGCTCACCGGAACACGGGTGGATTACGGTGCGGCTCATGCCAGAAAGTACGGGCATGAGCGGTACGGGGAGGACTTTTCCTCCGAACCTCTGCTGGGAGACTATGAGTGGTCTTCCAGAAACAAGGTCAATCTCATCGGCCACAGCTTCGGCGGGACCACCAGCCGTCTGATGGAGGATCTTCTGGCTGACGGTGCCCCGGAGGAAGTGTCGGCATGTGAAGCGGACGGGACGGAAGTCAGCCCTCTGTTTGCCGGAGGACACGGTGACTGGGTCTTTTCTATCACGATCCTGGCCACCCCCAGCAACGGAAGCACGGCCACCCATCTGTCTTCCGGCGGCTCCTCGGCCACCTCTTCCGCAGCGGAGAACAAGAACTATCAGGCTCATCTGGGGCATTTCGGAATCCAGTCCGACGGACATACCAGCGAATCCGCGGTGGCGCAGGCCATCACCGCTTCGGGCTTTTACAGTCACAACGACAACGCGCTGGCGGACATGCGCGTGGAGCGGGCTACCGACATGAATGCATCCATCGAAATGCAGCCGAACGTCTTCTATCTGTCCTATTACGGATGCCGGACGGAGGAAGATTCTGCCACCGGCAATCAGGTTCCTTCGGAGAACATGATCACCTATCTGCGGGATCTGGCCGCTGCCATGGGTCGGTTCACGGGAACGACGCCCTCCTCCTACACCGACGGGTATGGGGAATATGCCGTTACGGTACCCGTCGCACCGCAGACCATAGGTCCGGAATGGCAGGCAAATGACGGCATGGTCAATGTGTACTCCGGTCGTGTTCCCTATCACATGGATGAGAAGGGTGAAAAGGTCTTCGATCCCAGCACCGACTATACCGACGGAATGGTGATCCTTCCCGGTCAGTGGACCGTCATGCCTGAGCTGGACTTCGATCATCTCTCTGTTATCGGAGGGATCTTCAATGAAAAAGGAGCCGATGTCCGGCTGTTCTACTACGGGATGATGGATCAGATCTGGTCCCTGAAACGGAAGAAATAACCGCCATCAAAAACAACAGACCGCGAACTGACGATTACATCAGTTCGCGGTTTTCTTTTTCCGATACCGGATTATTCGTACTCAATGGTTCCAGTGGGCTTCGGGGTCAGATCGTAGAGGACACGGTTGACTCCCGGCACTTCGCTGGTGATTCGTGCAGTGATATGCTGCAGCAGGGCGAAGGGAACATCTTCCACCGTCGCGGTCATGGCGTCTCTTGTGTTGACGGCACGGATGATGACGGGCCACTCAAAGGAGCGCTTGTCATCCCGGACACCGGTGGATTTGAAATCGGGAACGACGGTAAAGTACTGCCACACCTTTCCTTCCAGGCCGTTCTTGGCAAACTCTTCGCGGAGGATCGCGTCGGATTCACGGACAGCTTCCAGACGGTCGCGGGTAATGGCGCCGGGACAGCGGACGCCCAGTCCGGGTCCCGGGAAGGGCTGACGATAAACCATGCCGTCGGGCAAACCCAGTTCCTTGCCTACGACACGGACTTCATCTTTAAAGAGGAATTTGATAGGCTCGACAAGTTCAAAGGTGAGGTCTTCCGGCAGTCCGCCCACATTGTGGTGTGCCTTGACCACGCCGCTCTCCAGAATGTCCGGGTAGATGGTTCCCTGTGCCAGGAATCGGATATCATCCAGCTTTCTTGCCTCTTCCTCGAACACGCGGATAAATTCGCCGCCGATGACTTTTCTCTTCTGTTCGGGATCGGTCACTCCGGCCAGCTTGTCCAGGAACCGGTCGGTAGCATCCACGTAAACAAGGTTGGCGTTCATCTGGTTACGGAACACCTCAATGACCTGTTCGGGCTCTCCCTTGCGCAGCAATCCGTGATTGACGTGCACACAGGTGAGCTGCTTGCCCACTGCCTTGATCAACATGGCAGCCACGACAGAAGAATCGACGCCGCCGGACAGTGCCAGCAGCACCTTTCCGTCACCGATCTGCTCCTTCAAAGCCTTGATCTGTTCGTCGATGAACTGCTGTGCCAGTTCCGAGGTCGTGATCCGTTCCATGCTTTCGGGACGTTTGTTGTCAGCCATTTGCAAATCCTCCATTCGTAATCAATATCAACAGTTTTTTTAATTTTATCATTTCTCCCCCCTTCTTAGTAGTAGATAACGGGAAAAATAATCCCCAAAATTTCCGGTTGGAAGAGGAATACTTTTGTGATGCTTGCGTGGATGCGGCACCTTTTCGGAAGCTTGAAAGTGTTGTATACTGGGTCTAATTTGTGAAGAGAGGCCTGAACGATGGAATTATCCCTGGCTTTAATGTCCAATATCGCCGTCATGCTCATCTGGGTGCTGGTGGGCTATCTTGCGGTAAAGCTCTCCGTTTTAAAAACGGAGGACAGCCGACTGCTGTCCAGCCTTACCATCTATGTCTTCTGCCCCAGCATGATCCTCATGGCGTTTCAGATCGATCTGACTCCGGAACGTCTGCACGGTTTCCTCTATGCCATGGCGTTTGTTTTCGTGATCTATTTCGTATGGATCTTGATCACTCAGCTGATCAAGAAGCCTCTGTCTCTGGATCCCGTGGACACCACTTCCCTGGTGTACTCCAACGTAGGCAATCTGGTCATTCCCCTTGTCAGCATGACACTGGGCGAAGAGATGACCTTCTATGCAGCTGCGATCCAGGTGCCCTTCAACCTCCTGTTCTGGACCCACGGAAACTCCATCCTTCAGGAACGGGCAGGTGTTAACTGGGAAAAGCTTCTGAAAAACATCAATCTTATTGCCGTGTTTTTAGGTCTGATTCTGCTGGCTCTTCAGATCCGGGTCCCGGAAATTATGAAAAAAACGCTCAACGGTCTGTCCGCCTGTGTGGCGCCGTGTTCCATGATGTCCGTTGGTCTCGTCCTTGCCGGCACTTCCGTGAAAAACATTTTCACCTGCAAAAAAGCATACGGCATCCTGTTGGGACGGCTCATAGTCTTCCCGCTCATCGCTCTGGGGATCCTCTGGTGCAGCGGTCTTCTGAAGCATCACCCGGAACTTACCGGCATCCTCCTGATCTCCTTCATGTCTCTGGCGGCACCCACTGCTTCCAATGTGGCACAGATGGCAGTGATCTATGATCAGAGGACTACGGAAGCCAGCATTTACAACATTCTCAGCCTATTCTTCTGCGTTCTTACCATCCCGATTATCATCTGGATGTATCAGACGCTGTTTATGTAACAGTGGAAACAACAAAAGCCTTCGGTTCCGGGAACCGAAGGCTTTTCATTATCTGTTCGAATACTAGATAGATCGTTCTACATCCTGCATGGTCCTGCGGTATAAAAACCATGCCAGAATCACGCTGATTACTTCCGTCACGGGGACCGCAACCCAAAGTACGCTGAGGTGATGGAACACGACTGAGAGGATCGCAAAAGCCGCCACGATCACTACAAACTGGCGAATGACATTCAGCAGAAGCGTATCCATGGGATGGCGCAACGCCTGCATGGATGCAGATGCGATGATGCTCAATGCTCCCAGCGGCAGAGAGATGCAGACGATGCGGATTGCCGGGATTCCGATGGACAGCATCGCTTCCGATGCGCTGAACAGATGCAGAACCCCACTCGGAAACAGTTCCAGAAGGATCATTTCGGTTACCGTAAAGATCAGCACCCACCGAAACGCCAGCCGGGCGGTCTCGTGGATCCGGTCCGGCCGTTTATTACCCAGATTATAGGACAGGATGGGGATCATGCCGTTGTTCATGCCAAAAACAGGCATGTATGCGAAATTTTGAAGCCGGATCCAGATCCCATACACTGCCGTGGCAGTGGTGCTGTACACCAGCAGAATCTGATTGACCACAAACGTGGTGGCGGAGTGAAGCCCGATGGTGATCATGCTTGGAAGTCCTGTCTTCAGGATCTCCCTGCATTCCAGTGCCGGCCGCATCCGGTGAATATCAAAATGAATCGATCGATTGATTTTCCGGTTCAGCCAGGCAGCCAGCACCGTGGCAAGAAGCTGTCCCATAACGGTGGCTGTTGCCGCACCGGCGATGCCCATATGGGGAAACGGGCCCAGCCCGAAAATCAGGAGAGGATCAAAAACGATATTGAACAACGCTCCGGCGCCCTGACAATACATGGCGTGACGGGCATATCCGGAGGCCACCAGCATCTTTTCGAAATACTGCCCGAACAGGACTCCGGCAGAAAGGCACATGACAATAGTCAGATAGATCGTGCCTCCCTGTACGATCTCCATAACATCCGTCTGCATTCGGTAGAAGGCAGATGGAAGAACTACTCCAAGGACCAGAAAGATCAGTGCGGCCGCTCCGTTCAGGAAGATTCCGGAATTGGCTACCTGATTGGCGGTGCGTTTGTCTCCCTGCCCCAGATATCGGGGAACAAGGGCGGTAATACCTGCAGCGATTCCAACTCCGATGGCATTGACGATCTGCTGGATAGGAAAAGCCAGCGACACTGCGGTCAGTGCATTTTCCGACAGCATGGCCACAAACATGGAGTCGATAATATTGTACATCGCCTGAATGAAGAAGGAGATCATCATGGGGATGGACATGGATGCCAGCAGTCTGCCGCACGGCATGGTCCCAAGTTTGTTTTCATTGTGGGGTTCCACCATATTCTCTCCTCCTTTTCAAAAGCGTTATGTTCTCTATTATTATGGCAACATTTTGGCTTCAGAGCAAGAAAAAAGACCTGTGTCTGTTTCTCGGACTGCTCTTCCCATCCTCTTTTCAATACGGTATAATGACTCCATTCCATTGAAAAGAGAATGGTTCCATGAATCAAGTCCCATTACAATTGGATACGGAGCTTCTGCTCCAGTGGTACGACACCAGACGGCGCATCCTCCCCTGGCGGGAGGATCCCACACCCTATCACGTGTGGATCTCGGAGATCATGCTGCAACAGACACGGGTAGATGCCGTAATCCCCTATTATGAGCGTTTTCTGGCCGCACTGCCGGACGTGAAAGCCCTGGCGGAGGCGGAAGAGGAAGTCTGCCTGAAGCTGTGGGAAGGGCTGGGCTACTACAGCCGGGTCCGTAACATGCACAAGGCAGCCCGTCAGGTTATGGATGACTACGGCGGACGGATTCCCAACACTTCCAAGGAGCTGCAGAATCTGGCAGGGATCGGCCGGTATACATCGGAGGCCATCGCCTCCATTGCCTTCGGAGAAGCGGTACCTTCTGTGGACGGGAACCTTCTCCGGGTCTATGCCCGTCGCACGGAATACGATGGGAACATCAAATCACCTCAGGCACTAAGAGATGCCGAAGCGTTTTATTCCGAACGGATCTCCCGTGACCGCCCTGGAGACTATAATCAGGCCGTCATGGATCTTGGCGCTACGGTCTGTCTTCCCAACGGGGATCCTCTGTGTGGACAGTGCCCGTGGAACCGTGTATGTCAGGCGCATTCCGCCGGGACAGAACTGTGTTATCCTGTGGCTCCACCCAAAAAAGCACGTACGGTGAGTCAGCACACGGCAGTTCTTCTCCGCTTCAGCGATCTGGTCCTGCTGGAACATCGTCCGGAGGAAGGACTGCTCTCGGGACTTCCCGGCTTTCCCATGCTGGACGGTCATTGGACGGAAGAGAAACTGCGCACCGCACTCCCCTCCGCAGCGTCCGGACTTCAGATCCGCACTCAGAAATCCTACCGCCATATCTTTTCCCACCGAGAGTGGGAGATACAGGTGATGGAGATCCTCTGCAATAGCCGTAAAGAATTTGATACTGCCGCTTCAGCACTGTTTTCCGGTATCCGAACCATGACGGCGGATGTTGCAGAAATCCGTGACCGGTACTCCATACCGACTGCGTTCCGTCCCTGCATTCAATATCTGCATGAATAACAGAAGCCTTCCGATTTTCGGAAGGCTTCTGCTGTTTTTGTTACATTTTCCGGATACAGGCTCTAAGCAGTGAGGAGAATTTTCCACTGGCGGCTTTTGCTGCATCCAATACTTCTTTCTCGCTGAGCGGCTGATCCAGAATTCCGGCTGCCATGTTGCTCAACAGCGTAAATCCCAACACCTGCAACCCGCAGTGGGATGCAGTGATGGCCTCAGGAACGGTACTCATCCCGGCTGCATCTCCACCCAGAACAGAAGCTGCCCGAATTTCTGCCGGCGTTTCATACTGCGGTCCCGGGAAGTAAAAGTATACGCCTTTTCGAAGTCCGATTCCAAGCTCTTCTGCCGTTTGGCAGGCAATCTCCTGAAGTTCCTTTGTGTAGATATGGGAAGAGTCCGGGAAGCGGCAACCGAACTCATCGATATTCTCTCCCCGAAGCGGAGAATCCAGGAAAAACTTGATATGATCGGTAATGAGCATCAGTTCTCCGGCATGCCAGTCACGATTGATGCATCCGGCAGCATTAGTGAGAATCACCTTTTCGCATCCCAGAAGCCGCAGCACCCGGATGGCCCAGGCAACTTCCTGCAGGGAGTATCCCTCATAATAATGGAACCGTCCCTGCATGGCCGCGACATTTTTCCCTTCCAGCTTGCCAAACACCAGCTGGCCCTTGTGTCCCGGTGCCGTGGAAACGGGAAAATGTGGGATCTCATGATACGGAACGATTACCGGTTCCTCCACTTCATCGCCCACGTATCCCAGGCCGCTGCCCAGTACCAGTGCGATCTCCAGCTGGAAGGAGCCGATCTTCTCCTTGATGAACTCAGCACTCTCCATATATTCTTCAATGGTCGCCATGGCGAACCCTCCTTATGATTTCCATTTTTCTGATTTCATTATAATTATCCCATAAGCTTTTTTCCATACCCATGCATCTTCTCATTGTGAATTCGTCTTCCGGACGCTATAATGCATAGTCAGAAAGACAAAAAAGCGAGGAACGATCATGGCACTTTTCAGGAAACGGCCTTCCGAAACTCCCTCCGTTCCGGCACAGCCGGAATCCGAGGAGAAGACTTACGGCAGCAAGATGCCCGTGGTAGATGTCAATGCCTGCAATGTATGCAGAGCCTGTGTCTACCTGTGCAGGAATGAAGTGTTTGACAAGAGCTATCACCGAAGCAATCCCGTCGTCATCCACGAGGATCGATGCGAGGACGGATGCACCCTGTGTGCCGACCGGTGCCGGCCCCACGCCATTTCCTTCCAGGACCGATAAAAAGGCGTTTCCCCGGTTTCAAAACCGGGGAAACGCCTTTTTATGCGTAAATCTAGCTATAGATCAGTTTCCTCATCTCTTCTGTCGCCATACGGTGTCCACGTACATGTGCTCTGGCAAACCAGAAGGCCATCTTTTCCCGATCCTGTTCGAAAGCATCGGCACAGCGCCCCAGCTCATACATGGCAGTCCGCTCCCCTGCCGATGCAGCATCGACATACATCTTGACAGCCAGATCGCCGTCCGGGGGAAGACCTGTTCCCGCCATATGCAGATCCCCGCACCGCTTCATGGCGTAGGGTTCCTCATGAGACGCCGCAATGCGGTACACTTTCCCCGCATTCTCCATGTTTCCGTTTCCTTCATAGATGGCAGCCAGTGACAGCTCTGCCATGGCATCTTCCTTCAGCGCATTCTGTGTCAGCTGGTAGACGGTATCGTAATCCCGTGTTCTGGTGGTCAGGCGAAGCACAAGCATGCCGCAGTCCCGCTGAAGTTCCGTGAAGGATTCCGGCAGTTCAACAGGATCCGCCGGGCATCCGCCGCTCTGCCACAGATCCGAAAGGATATCCAGCTGAAAACCGGCATCTTCATGCCCGTACAGTTTTGCCATCTGATACCAGTACGCCGCTGGTGCATTATATCCCAGCTGGCGATAGGAACGGGCCAGTTCCACCTGCGCCTCCGTGCACGCTTTCTCCGCTGCAGTCCGGACACACCGGAACCACCGCAGATCCCGCTGACTGTCCATGCTCAGGATACTGGAATGGGGGATAGTCTGTGCCAGGCCCCAGAATGCTTCTCCAATCTCATATTCGGCAGCAAACTCAAAATGTTTCCGCGCCTTGATTACATCGCTGTTGCGGAAATACTGACCCAGCACCACGGCAGCCTCCGGATAACCATAGTCCTCCAGCTCCTGAAGTTCCTCATATCCGCGATCAATGGTCTCGGGATTCATCGTATGAAGGACTGCCTGTCCGAATTTCCGGTCTTCCGCGCTGATATCTACAATCATCCGTTTTTCCTCGTCGTAATTGATTTGTGTTTTTAAGCATACCATACATCCCCTGAGGGAAACAGTGTGAATAATCACAAAAAACCCTCTTCCGTCCTATCAGAGAAGATGGAAGAGGGCAAAAAAATACAGGCACTATATCGATGGGATATCAGTGTCTGCCCTGTTTGATTCTTTCTTCAGCGGATCATGTCTCCACAATCTTGGGAAGGTCGGTACGGTATAACTCGTCCACGGACACTCCCAGGACACTGCTGATAGCGATGTAGTCCTCTGACGAAATATGATAGGCAGCACTGTCGGGATCGGTGTTTTCCATCATCAGTACACTGTGGATCCCGGCGCGGCGGTCCAGATCACGCTGGCTCATTCCGCTCTTGATACGGTAATACTTCACTGCGTTCATATGGTTTGCACCTCCTGTTTCGTATTTCGCACTCTTTCATGCGATAGATCGATTTCCATCGGTCATCACGGATTATAACACGTTCTTCCGCTTTGTCAAATTAAACATTTGTAAACAATTTATTTTGTGCATATTGCATAACTCCCTTTTGTGGCAGTAAAACTGTGTACTCCTTTCCAATGCGGACGCATCTTTTCCCACAGAATACGGAATAATAAACGGGTACCGTCCTCAGACGGTACCCGTTTATTATTCTTCATCCAGCAGATTCAGCATGTCCTGGGGATTCTCTCCCGGCTTTACCTTGCCAAGCGCCTTCACAATGACTCCGTTCTCATCGATAAGATATGTGGTGCGCACGGTTCCCATGACGGTCTTGCCATACATATTCTTCTCTTTCCACACATCATAGAGCATGTGAACTTCCTTTTCCGGATCCGCAAGAAGGATATACGGCAAGCCGTATTTCTCCGCGAATTTCCTATGGGACTCCACCGTATCCTTGCTGACACCGATAACGACTGCTCCCCGTTCCATGAACTGAGGATGCCTCTCGGCGAAAGAGCATGCCTGCTTGGTACAGCCGGATGTGTTGTCCTTTGGATAGAAATAAAGGACGACCTTCTTTCCCTGAAAACTGCTCAGCGTCACATTCGCGCCGTGCTGATCCTGCAGTGTGAAATCCGGTGCTTTGATTCCAATTTCCAGCATATTTTTCCCTCCTTATGATCCGTATTGCTTTTCAAGAGCAATTCCCTCTTTGTCCTTTTTCCGCATCTGATACAGTCTCACGATGGAGACCAGTCCGATACCGCAGGTCACTGCCTGTGTGATACCGGACACATAATCACGGATGGCAAATCCAAAGATCCCCCATAGGACACAGTTAAACAGAAAGCTCCACTTGATCGCCATCATATCCTGAAGATAGTAGTTGCACATGGCAAGGATCACGGTGGCTGCGATGGGAAGAAGTCCCATAACGCCCAGATTGTTCACAGCCAGTCCGAAGACTACCACAAGGCCGGAAAAGAGCCACATCATCCGCCGGTCATAACGTTCGATCATCACAAGGTAATTCCGCAGTACTGAAAGTGTCAGTGTGCTCAGTTGAGTCCATGCCTGAAAAAAGACAGCGGATACACACAGCGTCAGAGCTTCCAGAATCTGAAAGAGATATGCACTTTTCTTCGTATTGACCCAACAGCTGAGAATCAGAAAAACCGATGCCAGCAGTGAGATCATATTCCCGATCAAGATCCGGTCCATGTGATCCACCCTTTCTGCAACATACCAAATTATACTGTGGTCTCTCTTCAAAAGCAATGTGAACTCGGAATGAAAAATACAGCAGGCCCGCCTTTTGGCGGGCCTGCTGTATTCCAAAAGCAAAAGTAAAAGAGGCTCGAGGGATCATGCCCTCGATGGAGAGGAAAATGCGGTAAGCACAACGGCTGCGGCGCGAAGAAGGAAAAGGGGTAATGTGACAATCGTTTATAGAGGGGGAGGGTACGTCACAACCACTGTACTTAGCCACACGTCAAAGTATTTTTCTTTGACAACCTAATATATACCACATTTTTTCGTTGTTTGGTAGTATTGTATAAAAATTATCATACGATTTGTCTAATATGACCACATGCGATCTTTTCGTTTTTTCCAATAGTGGATAATGTCTCCAAAGAATTCAAACTCTATCGGGTTACTTCGCTCTGTCTGCCGTCAAGTAGCGAAAAAAGGAACCCGGATTCGGGTTCCTTTTCGTTACTTAAAGATCTGTTACCAGTTCCTCTCTGGTCTTCCGTTCGGTATGCCGGGGAGATGGCTGACCGGCTGTATCATCGGAGGCATATCCCACCGGGAACAAGGCTACCACATCGTATCCCTCCATCTCCGGGAAAAGTTCATGAAGTTTCGGTGCATCGAACCATCCCACCCAAGTGGTGTTGAGTCCCAAGTC
This sequence comes from Oscillospiraceae bacterium, assembly GCA_904501855.1. Taxonomy (GTDB): domain Bacteria; phylum Bacillota; class Clostridia; order Oscillospirales; family Oscillospiraceae; genus UBA2922. The sequence continues at coordinate 11,059 of CAJGCI010000014.1, forward strand.
CTGTGCTTCCATCATAATATGAGTTGCCACGATGGAGGCATCCACATCCGCGTAGTTCTTTCCGTCGTCTCGGACATAGGCATCTTCTTCTCTGCATCCCACTGCGATCACCGTAGTGGCGCCGTATATGCAGCGGGTGACCTGATTGACTTTCTCGATGCTCTCCTTGGACGAGAGAACCCACAGATGTACCGGCTGAAAATTCTTTGCCGTGGGAGCCGCCATACCGGCCTGAAGAATCTGTTCCAGTTTCTCCGGCTCTACCAAGCGGTTAGAAAACTTCCGGCAAGAATACCGTTCTTTTGCCAGTTCCAGAAATGACATATCATCTTCCTCCTTCGATTTTTTCTCATTGCGAAGCGCAAACAGCGTAATGGCTTCGGCCACACCGTTATCGGCATTGGATGCCACCACATAGTCCGCGTGGTGTTTCAGTACTTCTGACCCGTTGGACATGGCGATACCGAGACCGGACCGGGTGATCATATCCAGATCGTTCTTTGAATCTCCGATAGCCATGACCTCATCCCATGTGACCGATTCCTCTTCCAGCAGAAGATCCATACTGCTTCCCTTGGTCACATCCTGTCCGGTGATCTCCACATTGTGCTCCCCGCCGCTGGTAACAGACAGCTGGTCATAGTTTTTCAGAATCTCCTCCGCTTCCTCATAGTCCAGAACACTGCCGTCTCGAGTGCGGATGAAGCTGACGGAGATCTTCAGAATATCCATATTCCGCCGGCGGATGAAGTGCGGTAGATTGGGGATAAAGAAGCTGTGTGTGCGGATATAATTCCGGATATCGGAAGGCAGCGGCAGGCGGTCCAGCATCTCTTCCCGGTCTCCCAGTCCATATTCCATCTGCGCTGCAAAAACGTCCGGATAGACTTCCAGATCGGACAGTTCCTCGATCAGGGCGGATGCCAGTTCCGCCGGCATGGGTCTCTGGCAGATGCACTTACCCTCCGGCATCTTATAGACAGCAGCACCGTTTAATGCGACGACATAGCGGACACCGATCCCGTTCAACTGTTCCTCCGGCACCTCCTCGATGGGCCTTCCCGTAGAGATGACGATGATCGTTCCCTGTTTCGCTGCTTTCCGGACTGCTTTCGCAGTGGGTTCATCGATCTGTCCTTTGCGGTTGAGCAAGGTTCCATCCAGATCGATGGCAATGAGTTTTATCATATTCTCCTGCATATTGACCTCAGCAATTTCTGTTTATTCTGTATCCGAATCTTTCCTCTTGGTATACTGATTCTGCGTCTATTTTTTCACATTGACAGAATATCATACTTAAAGCCGGTTCGAAAGAACGAACTTGTCCTTTTTTAAAAAAAAGATGTCTTCCCGGCATATCGGGAAGACATCTTAGTTGCATTATTAAAATGGAATTTCATCGAAACCATAGTCTCCGTCCAACAGAATGGCTCGTTATGACCGCTGTTTCAGATTCCTGGTATCTTACAGTGTCGTACGGACGACCTTCGGCCGGTAGGCAGTCTCCTCCAGTTTTTCCAGAATCGCTTTCTTATGCTCCGTACCGAATGCTTCCATGGTGATGCGCAGTTCCACTGCCTCGGAACGGTTGGTGGTAACAAACTGGTTGTGCTCCAGTTTGATAACGTTGGCATTCTCCCGTGCGATGATCCCAGCCACTCGCTCCAGCTCGCCGGGACGGTCCGGCAGAAGAATGGAAACCGTAAAGACACGGTCACGAAGGATAAGGCCCTGTTGTACCACCGAAGACATGGTAATGACATCCATGTTTCCGCCGGAGAGGATCGCCACGATCTTCTTATCCTTGCAGTTAAGCTGCTTTAATGCCGCAACCGTAAGAAGTCCGGAGTTTTCCACGATGATCTTATGATTCTCCACCATATCCAGGAATGCCATGATCAAGTCCGAATCCGGCACTGTAATGATCTCATCCAGATTTTTCTGCAGATACGGGAACACATTGCTGCCCGGAGTTTTCACGGCAGTACCGTCGGCGATGGTGTTGATGTTCGGAAGAGTCACCGGCTTTCCTTCCTTGAGGGAAGCTTTCAGACAGGCAGCGCCATCCGGTTCCACACCGATCACTTTCACGTCGGGTCGAAGCAGTTTCACTAGCGTTGATACGCCGGTGGCCAGTCCGCCGCCGCCGATGGGGACCAGTACATAATCTACCAGAGGAAGTTCCTGCAGGATTTCCATGGCGATGGAACCCTGACCGGTAGCTACGCCGGGATCATCAAATGGATGAACGAACGTACTTCCCTCTTCTTTAGCCATACGAAGTGCCTCCTGGCAGGCCTCATCATACACATCTCCGTAAAGCACGACTTCCGCGCCCAGTGCCTTGGTGCGGTTCACCTTAATCAGAGGAGTCGTCGTCGGCATGACGATGGTGGCCTTGCAGCCAAACTGCTGTGCCGCCAGCGCAACGCCCTGTGCATGGTTTCCGGCAGAAGCAGTGACAACGCCGCGTGCACGCTCTTCGTCTGACAGTTTGCTAATTCGGTAATAAGCCCCACGAACTTTATATGCACCGGTTCTCTGCATGTTTTCCGGTTTCAGATAGACTTTGTTGCCGCTCTGACTGGAAAAGTAGTCGCTGTAGATCAGCTCGGTAGGAACCGTGACCTCTTTGACCTTCTGACTTGCCTCTTCAAAGGCCGGAAGTGTCAGGAAGTACTCATTATTCTCTGCCATTCCAATTTCCTCCTCTTTTCGTATTCACCCTCACCGTAAGGCAGTGGTGTTGATGTTAATTTTGCTTTCCCGAATTGCTACGGAAAAGCAAGAGACTTTTCTAACTATAGTACCAAAAATCATTTTTTTCAATACAAAGTCTTTCTTTCCAGGCACAGTAGAGAGGAAATCGTCCGATTTTTCGGCGCAGGGCAAAAAAGCTGCATCCCAAAACGGGATGCAGCATTCTATCAACAATCAGATTCAGGCCGCCGGCATAAATGCGCCACAGAAATTCGTGATCATCTGAGCGACTTCTGCTCTGGTAGCACTGGAGGTGGGAGCGATGTTTCCGTCGGCACGTCCGGAGATCAATCCGGCACCGACAGCCCATGCAACCGCATCTTTTGCATATTCATGTACAGAATCGGCGTCCGGGAACGCAGAGATGTCTCCCGGAGTGACTTCAGCTGCTTTGATATGCTTTGCGTAGGCACAAAGAATGGTGGCGAGCTGTTCGCGGGTCACGTTGTCATTGGGATGGAATGTTCCGTCCTCAAAACCGGCAACGATGCCGTTTTCTGCTGCCCATGCCACTGCCTTGGCATAGTACCGAGCGGCACTGACATCACTGAACGGTGCTTTGCCGGCATCCGGTTTTCCGGACATGGCGTAAAGCATCGTTACGATCATGCCGCGGGTCAGGCTGGCTTCCGGAGCAAAAGCGGTGTCGGAAATACCGGCCATGTATCCCTTGCCGAGCACGAAGTCCGTCTCCTCATGATACCAGGCCTTGCGGTCGAGATCCTTGAACTTGGCACTTGGGCAGGCTTCGAATACGGGAACAACATTGACATCGGAGCTTGGCATATTGAAATTGTAATTTCCTTCCGCATCCGGAGCGATCATCATCTTGTTTCCGTTTCCGGTGGTGAAGGAGATCTCCTTGAAATCATGGGTGGCATCCGGCTTGACGGATACGGTGACTGCCTCTCCTGCCTTTGCGGTGGTACGGGTTGCTTTTACGGTACCGCCGGGAACGCTGTCGGGAACATTGACTTTAAAGTCTGCACCCTTCAGGGAGCCCTGTGCTCCCTCGCCCAGCACGTTCAGGATCTTGTCCGCCATATAGGCATGACCTGCCACTGTGGGGTGAACCATCAAGGTGAAGTTTGAAAAGACGGTGGGATCCATAAAGGACGGGAATTTGAATGCTTCCGTTCCCATCACATCGACATACTTATATTCACTGCGCATCTCACTGCCCATGGAAATGTAGGCATTGACCATCTGGATCATGGGATCCATCATACGGCCGATCTCGATCAAGGATGCATCCGTCAGTTTCAGGGTATTGAACGGATTGTACATGCCGATGGCCAGGATTTCCGCATCGGGATTGATCTCGCGGATCTTTTTGATCAGGATGTTCCAGTTCTTCATATACAGCTGGAACCCTTCCAGCATATACTGGCCAAGATAGGCGATCGTCACTCCATTGGAAATAAGAGTTGAGGTAAGAGCTCCCAGAGAACCATACTCCTTGATGGCGGCAGCCACAACGCCGAGAGACGTAAACAGAGCGGTGTTGCCGGTGCCATTCAGGGCCTCTATAGTGGACTTCATGGAAGAATAGGACAGGATATCATTGTTGGCAAGGTTGATGGTGATCAGATCGGAATTCTTGATCTGGTCGTAAGCCGTTGCCTGCATAGCCGCGATCTCTTCCGGTTTCATCTGGTCCAGATACTGAAGCAGGAAATCACTGAAGAACTGCTCGTCTTCAGTCCAGGTATCATACACGGAGGGGTCGATCATTCGAAGTGCTTCTACCGTACGGAATCCGGAACGGCACTGAATGTTGAAATTCTTCACGCCCAGTGTCTGTTCAACGATAGCCGGATAGGAATTGTACACATAGTGTCCGTGAGGAGACCAATACTTGCCATCGGCACCCTGCACGATTCCATAACCTGTGGGAATGCTGTCACCCAGGACCGTATAGGTATCATAGGTCTTCTCAGCCGCAGCGGGTACCCCGCTGTCGTCCATTGCAAATACGCTGATTCCGGCGATGCTGACAATCAGTGTCAGAGACAGCAGCATGCTGATCAGACGTTTCGTTCTTTTTTTCATTCGCTTACTCCTTCTCTTATGTTTGCTGCGGATCCGATAATGAAGTGGGGGACGGATCCTCCCGGCTCAGGATGGGGGCATCGATGAGTCGGCATATCTTCCGACTCATTATAAAGTTTCCTGTGACATGTTGTCCAATGGTTTTTCCTTTCCCCAAAAAAGCCTGTGGACATTTTGCTGAAAAAGTCCATCCTCGAAAATGCGCTCATTTTCCGAAATAAACTCATCATTTCTTTTCGGATTGTTTTTAATCCAACAAACTTCCAAAATCTGTCTGGTTTTTTCCAAGTAATGTATACTTCCCCAGAAAGATATCCAACTATTTACTTAAAAAATTTTGTGAAATATTACGATACTTTTTTCTGATTATTCCGAGGCTTTTTCCCTGAAGCGCGTCTTTTTTGCCCGACGGGATTGTTGCAATGACACCGTGTTTTCGCTACAATTGATTTAATCTTTCTTTTTGGAGGAATTGATTTCAATGTTAGAATTTCGATATGATACTCAGCTTCTCATCGAAGGTCACGATCTGGATGAGGATGACATCTTTGATTATTTTACGGAAAACTTCGCAGGTGACAGCCTTCTTGCTGTCGGTGATGAGGATCTTGTTAAGATCCACTTTCACACCAACGAACCCTGGAAGGTACTGGAGTATTGCTCCACCCTCGGCGAGATCTTTGATATCGTTGTAGAGGATATGGATCGTCAGGAGCGAGGTCTGAAAGGCTGAACAACGTCTCCCCGGCAATTCGCCGGGGATTTTCATGTCATCCGATAGACCTTTTTTCTTCATTATGGTATCATGACAGAAACCGCAACAGGCGGACCGTTAATAAACGCAGACAGGAGATCATAGTATGTTACATAAGAACCGAATCGTCGTGAAGGTAGGTACCTCCACCCTGACCAATGAACTGGGAAACAGCAAGCTCCGTTCCTTTGAGGATCTTGCTCTGGTGCTCTCCGATGTACAGAATATGGGATATGAGGTCGTACTGGTCTCCTCCGGCGCCATCGCCATCGGTGCCAACAAGATGCACCTGAAGGAGAAACCGACCGACATGCGCATGAAACAGGCTGCAGCCGCGGTCGGACAGTGCAGCAACATGTTCCTCTATGACAAGTTTTTCGGTTATTACGATAAGACGGTGGCCCAGATCCTGTTCAATTCCGATGACATCCATCAGGAAGAGAAAAAGGAGAATCTGGCTAACACATTCAACGCACTGCTGGAAAACGGGGTTATCCCCATCGTCAATGAGAACGATTCAGTCAGCTACACGGAGATCCAGTCGGAAGAACGGCTTTTCGGTGATAACGACAAACTCTCTGCCGTTGTGGCAGTTCTTTGTCAGGCCAGCAAACTGGTGATCCTCTCGGATATCGATGGATTCTATGACAAGGACCCCCGCCTCTTCCCCAATGCTACGCTCATCGACCGGATCGAAGAGATCACGGAGGAAACGCACTCTCTGGCTGGCGGTGTCGGTTCACGTCGGGGAACCGGCGGAATGCAGACCAAACTGCAGGCTGCAGAACTGGCCACGGCACAGGGTATTGACGTGATCGTCACCAACGGAAACCGTCCGCAGGCACTTTACGATGTGATTTCCGGCAAGAAAATCGGGACTCTGTTCGTAGGGAAAAAATAATCTTCATTTCGGATTACAGATATGAAATGGGAAAACTTAGGCCACCGGGATCATGAGAGCCGCACCAACGTCCGTAACATTTCGGATGATGAATTGGTGTGCCGGTGCAATAACATTACAGCCGGTGAGGTCCGAAAAAAAATCCGTGAAGGTGCTGTAACGCTGGAACAGCTGCAGGAAAAGACCGGTGCCGGCACCGGATGCGGGCTGTGTGTCAAAACACTGCAGCGTATTCTGGATTATTCTCAGCTGCGGGAACCGGGACCCGGTGATATTGAGTTTATTGAGAAACGCCCTCATGACCTTTCAGAGGAAGACCGTACCGTGGACGAAAAATGTGCGGATCTTCCGGTACTGGAAACCCAGATAACGGAGTGGATCGAACTCCGTTCCATTATGAAAAAGACGGTGACCCGCGGTTTTCCTGATTACTCTCAGGAAGTCAACGAATGGATCAAGCTATTTCTTCGCTGGGATCTTGGAGACCCGGAGTACGCGGAACACTATGAAAAAGTAAAGGGCCGGTCTCCGGATGCATTGTCACGTGACGAAATCCTCACGATACTCACCTGGTATATCAAGGAGGAGCGGAAGAACGCCGGGCTCATTGCACAGGCTCTGGAGGACGGTACCCTGCATGCTCTCACTCAGAGGCTCCACGACATTACAGTTTAACATTCCGACAAAACAAAAATGACGGCTTTGGCCGTCATTTTTTGTTTTATCGTGTTTTCTCAGGTCTGTCTTGCCTTCAGCTGATCAATCAATTCGTCACAGACTTCATCCATATCGCCTACGATACCATAGTCACAATAGTTGAAGATCTGAGCATCCGGATTCTTATCCACTGCGACGAAGACATCGGCGTCAACACCTGCCGTGTGGTTTACCGCACCGGAAACACCAAAGCTGATGTAGAGCTTGGTTTTGACCATAACGCCGGACTGGCCGATCTGCAGTTTGTAAGGCAGAATACCGCGGTCAAACAGCGGTCTGGTACAGCCGATTTTGCCGCCCAGCAGTTTCGCCAGAACACGATAGCGCTCCAGATGCTCGGAATCTTTCAGACCGTTGCCGACACAGACGATGCAATCGGCATTGGCAATATCCAGTTCCGGATCCATGTCATCGGGAATAAAGTCGATATGTTTGCAGCGGATTGCTTCGGGATCAAAGCTGATCTCTTCGCAGATTGCCTCCACATTCTCCTTGACTCCGACCGGATCATACTTAAAGGTGCCCGGACGGATAGTGCCCACCTGAGGACGCATCACCGGTACAGTGATAACAGCCATGATCTTGCCGCCGACCGCCGGCTCGATGAACTGAATATCGCCGGTTTCGGGGTCGTATTCCAGCTCCATGGCATCGGATGTGCAGCCGGTATCCAGCTGAACAGCGAAGCGGGGTGCAAAATCACGTCCGAAGATTGTACCGCCGACAAAGATGGCGGATGGATTGTATTTGCGGGACAGGACCGTAAAGACATTAGCATATGCATCGGTATTGAAATAGTCATACCCGGTACCATTGACATAAATGATTCCGTCCACTCCGCACTCCCGGATCTTATCCACTTCTTCGTGGGGAAGATCACTGATGATCACTGCGTACAGTTTATCGCCGGTTACATCGCAGAGTTTGCGGATCTCACAGCAGAGCTCAAGGCTCACAGGTGCAATGGTCTCGCCATCATGCTCGATGTATACCCACATGTTTTTGTAATCAGATTTCTGCATAGTAGGACCTCCTTAAATCGAGCCTTTTTCCGCCAGCAGCTCAACCAGTTTGCTGACGTCGGTCTTTGCACTGCCGGTGCTGATGATCTGTCCTGGTTCGGGCAGTTCAGGCGGATAGATTTTCGGCACGATGGTACCGGATCCCGGTACACCGATCTTATTCATATCCAGACCGTCGATATCATTCTCGGTATAGGTGGTGATATCGGCTGTCTTGGAAGCCAGATATGCCTTCAGGCTGGGCAGTCTTCCGTAGAAGTTGTCCTTTTCCACCGTGATAAGACAAGGCAGCGTTGCTTCAACGATCTCCTTGCCGGTCTCCAGTGTACGGGTCGCCTTGATCTTTCCGTCGGAAACATCTTCGATGCTGTAGCAGCAGGAAATCTGAGATGCATCAAAACGCTCTGCCAGCTGGGACGCCATCTGTCCGGTGGCACCGTCCAGAGATTCTTTTCCGCAGAAGATCAGGTCGAATTTGCCCTTCATATTGGCTGCCATCAGGATCGGGTAGCTGGTAGACAGAGTGTCGGCTCCGCCGAAGGGGCGTCCGGTGATCAGAATCGCATCATCGCCGCCCACCGCAAGGCCTTCACGCAGCGTGCTCTCTGCCATGGGAGGCCCCATGGTGATCAGAGTGATCTCGCCACCGTATCTTTCCTTGACCTGAACTGCTGCTTCCAACGCATTCAGATCCAGGGGGTTTGTCAGAGTCGGTACGCCTTCGCGAACCAGGTTGCCGGTTTCCGGATCCATCGTAACAAGGTCAACATCCGGAACCTGCTTGACACATACAAGTATTTTAAGCATAGGTTACTCCTTCCAATAATCGATTATCTAGAAACATGTCGGAATCAGCTGACCAGGGAGCTGTCGCAGACCTTGCCCGGATTCAGAATGTAATCCGGATCGAAGACCTTCTTGATCTCGCCCATAAGCTTGAATACGTCTTCACCAACAGACTCTTCCAGATAGACCATCTTGGCATGACCGATGGAATGCTCACCGGATACCTGTCCCTCCAGTTCTGCACACTTGGTATATGCAGCGTCCATGATGACTTTGACTTTCTTCTTGAATTCCTCTTCTTCCAGATCATTGGAGCAGCAGTAGATATGCAGGTTTCCGTCTCCGGCATGACCGAAGTTGCGGATCCGGATTCCATTCTCTTCTCCCAGTTGACGGATATAGATCAAAAAGTCAGGGATCTTATCCACGGGAACCACCACGTCCATCTCATCGATGAGCTTGGTGTCTGCTTCGATTGCAGTCAGGAAGCTGGAGCGGGCTGCCCATGCTTCCTTCTTATTGGCGGAGGTGGCAACGACCAGCACATCCAAGGCGCCGGCCTCTTCTGCCACTTCACCCAGTTTGATCATCTTCTGATCCAGCTCGTCCTCATCATTGCCGACGAAAGTAACAAGGATGGAGGCGCCTACTTCTTCATTATTGACATTCTCCGGGAAAATGGGGTTTCCTGTGAATGCGGCGGAAGAAGTGACAATATCCGCGTCCATGAATTCGATGGACTGAGGATCGAGGTTAGCCAGTTTGATCTTCGGGACGGAGTGGATGCAGGATTCCACATCACGGAACGGTACCAGACAGGATACATCACAGATGGGTTTCGGAATGAGTTTCATGGTCATCTCAGTGATGATTCCCAAGGTGCCTTCAGAGCCTACCATCAGATGCAGCAGACTGTAGCCAGAACTGGTTTTGCATACAGATTTGCCAAGCTCAATGATGCGGCCATCTGCCAGAACGACCGTCAACGCCAGAACATAGTCACGGGTAACACCATATTTGACGGCACGCATACCGCCTGCGTTAGTGGAGATGTTTCCTCCCACCGTCGCGGTCTTTTCGCCGGGATCGGGGGGATACATCAGGCCGTGATCCAGGGCATCGGCAGCCAGATCTTTCAGCAGCACGCCGGGCTGGATACGGACTACGAGGTTCTCCATATCATATGCCAGAATCTTGTCCATACGGCGGGTACACAGTACGACACCGCCTGCCAGGGGAACACATCCGCCAACCAGTCCGGTACCGGCGCCACGACAGGTAACGGGGATCTTGTTGGCAGAACAGATCTTCATGATCTCGGATACTTCTTCGGTGGTCTCCACGTCAACTGCGACATCGGGAAGATATTTTCCGTAGATCGGCATTTCATCGTGGGAATAGTTGGGATCGATATCCTCACCCTCGAAGAATCTTCTTTCGCCGACAACAGCTTTCAGCTGCGCGGCGATCTCAGGCGTGATTTTATTATAAGTTGCCATGTAATCCTCCTGTTTAACAAAAAATACTAATATATTCCGGATGATCCGTCATTATCGACAGGATGCCGGGACATGCTCCATATATATGGCGGATCCGGACAGATACATATTAATTTGACCGAACCGGAAATTGCCGGTTCGGTCAAGCAAATACTTTCGATTAGGCAAGCAGATCTTCGAGTTTTCCGCCTTCGCCGAGAGCGCCGCACTGACGTCCCAGATCCTCCAGCTCAGCAACGAGAGCATCGGAGAAATCAACGCCGGAAACTTTGCGTTCCTCAAGCAGACGAGCCTCGATCTCACCGGGCATAAAGATCTCTTTTACGCCGGTGGCGGTACGGCTGTTCTTCAGCATGCTTGCATACTGGGAAGCGTGCTCTTTGAAGCGGTCGACATCCAGGAAGTGTGCAATATCCAGAAGGACGACTGCAAAGCCGGTCTTCTCCGGTTCCATATCCTCTACGAAGGGGATCTCAGCACTGGTGAGAGCATCGGCCAGAACGCCGCCGAACATATCGACGAATACCGCGAGACCATAGCCCTTGTGGTCGCCCATCGGACGGACACAGTAAGCCTTGTGCGGATCGGTGGTCGGATTGCCATCATAGTCGTTGGCCCAGCCTTCCGGCATCTCTTTGTCTTCACGACGATATGCGAAGACCTTACCGATGGCGACACCACTGGTGGAAACGTCGATAACGATGGGACGCTCCGGATTGGTGGTGGGGCAGCCAAGGATGATGGGGTTGGTACCGATGAGACGGTCAGCACCGCCGTACGGTGCCTGGCAGGGATAAGTGTTGCTGACGACAAAACCGATCACGTTGTCTTCCGCCATACGGTGGCCATAGAAACCACCGCAGCCGATGTTTGCGCTGTTGCGGGCAACACCTGCGGCAACGCCATATTTGCGGGCGCGCTCGAGGACTGCGTCATATACACGGTTTACTGCTGCGATACCGGAGCCAAGGTCGCATTCAAATGCAAGAGATGCATCCTTGTCCTGTACGATTTTGAAATCGGGCTGTGCATTCAAAGCGCCGGCCATATACTGACGCAGGTAAATGCAGAGACGGGACAGGCCATGAGAATAGGTACCTGTGAAATCGGAGTGAGTAACAACTTTTGCCACGTAGTCGGCATCGTACTCGACGACGTTCAGCGGGGCAAGCAGTTTTTTAATCAGGGTTATTTCCTGATCATAGGAAAGATGAATCATAGTAGATACCTCCAATTTTTTCCTTTGTTTACTTATTTACGACTGATGGGATCAGCCAGAGATGGCGGCACCGAGACCCAGAGGATCCGACCCCATAAGGATCAGGGCACCCAGTACCACGATGGCGATCAGACAGTAGATAAAGCAGGGCAGTGCGTTTGTTTTGATGATTTTTCCTTCGTTGCCCATGGTGCCGGTGGTAGCACATGCTGCAACAACGTTGTTCACGCAGATCATATTGCCTGCAGCGCCGCCGATGTTCTGGAGAGCAACAATCAGGACCGGACTCATCTTAAGAATGCTGGCAGTCTGGAACTGCAGACCGGCAAACAGTGTATTGGAAACGGTATTGGAGCCGGACATAAAAGATCCGAGCACGCCAATGATAGGAGCGATGATAATGTAAGCGCTCTGGAAGATCTTGGCCAGTGCTTCCGCCATGACATACAGCATGGATTTGTCGATGGATGCGTTCATACCGGTGTTGCGGTACAGGTAAACCATGGAGACGCCGAAGAACAGTGCGATGGCAGCGCCGGTCAGCTGATGATAAGTGTCCAGCAGTGCTTCCTTCACTTTTGCACCGGGCATTCTGTGCAGGAACCAGGTAATGATGCATACAAGGATAAACGGAATCACACCGGGGTTCCAACCCCAGTTCCAGCTCCAGGTAACACCTTCCATACCAAGGATATTGGCGATGGTTACCGTGAATGCCTGTCCCTTCAGGAGATCCTTCAGTCCGAACCAGTTCAGACGGGTCGCTACAAGGATAAGGCCGATGAGCACATAGGGAGTCCATGCCAGAACAGCGGACATGCCGTTATCGACATCCTGCTTGAC
>CAJGCI010000015.1 GCA_904501855.1 Oscillospiraceae bacterium
ATCCGGAGAGCTTCATCACGAAGGCCGATGGTGAACTTATCCATTCCATGAGGAACAAATAGATAGCTCATCATCCAACGATAACGAAGGAAGCCTTTGACATTTCGGGGAAGCAGAATGAACTTGCCCAGTACGCCAAACATCAGATAACACCAGCGGGAATAATCAAAAAGCGTATCTTTCAGACCGCGCCATTCACGACGGCGGCGGACTTTCAGCTTTTCGCTGTAAATCTTGCCGGGTGATTTCTCGCCGGCGCGTTCACGGGTATTATAAACCACTTCGACTGTTTTCATATTGCTCATTTCGTCCCACCTCTCTGAATTTTCTTAATCTCAATGCTTTCTACAAATGCCTGTACACGGGTACGAAGCTGTCCAGCTGAGGAGGAAGCGTTATAGGGACGGTCAATGGACAGGACCGGATAACCATAATCATGGATCAGCATGGAAGAACCAAGCATCCTTTCATATGCCCATGGGTCACAGAATTTAACCTGCTGATAGATAATGCCGTCAACATTGTACTCATCAGCGAGATCTGCGACATACTGCTTGCGGGAATAAACCTTTTCCTGGTTCATCATACGCGGGCACTGGCAGTTCTGGATGTAATGACGGCAGACCTGAGTCAGCGCATCCTCTTCATCGTTCAATACAATCTCAGTGCGTCCGGGATAAGAGCCGAAGCAGAACCGGTCACAGCAGACCATGGCACCGTTATCCTCGATCAGTTTGATAAAGCTGCTGTCATCGACTTCGGAACCGACAAGAAGAATCTTGCAGCGCCAGTCTTTTTCATCCGGCTCACGGGTCTTGAGTTCTTCCAATGTCTCCTCAAGTTTTTTCATGATGAGATCGGCCGGGCACACATAGGTTGCAAGGCAGAGCACATGGAATTCATAGCCGGTGATACGAGGCTTGTCGCCCTTACGGAACTCACCGATATCACGGATCACCTTCACCATCTTATTGTGTTTTTCCACTGCCTTACGGATCGCTTTATCGGAAATATCCACTCCGTAGTTTTCATGCAGCGGTTTCAGGATATGGTTCGTGCACTGAAGCACAGACAGATCATAGTCAGCCGGTTTGTCCTTAAATGCGATCTCCATGTACTCATGGAAGAACTTATCATTGCCCTGTCCCATGGTCTTCAGCAGTTCCATATTCTCAACACAACGGTTGATCATAGTGCATCCGTCAGGAGTAATCACACAGTCAGCGAAATTATATCCGCCTTCAATAGCACGTTCCAGCAATGCACGGCTGGGCTCGCAAAGCAGGTTCGTCATGTAGTACGTAGCGATATCCATGGAACCGGTCTGCGGTGCAGAAAGCCGAATCGAGAAGCATTTCCCGAGATTCAGCAACGGTTCAGGAACATTTTCGCACGTGTAGGCTACTGCGATCCCGCCTTTTTTCTTTGCCTCTGCAATCAGCTCATTGTTTGCTTGCTGAAGCAGATTTTCAAAATAAATCAGATGTTTGAGATCTTTCAATACAGTTTCCCTCCCTCAAATTGATTACCTCTAATTAGCACAAAAAAAATGTGCGTTAATACAAAATTAGTGTTGCGCCCCCCTTCGCGCAGTCTCTTCTATTTAACAGAATATTGGCATGTTTTTGAGCAACATGACCAATATTAGTAATAAATAAAAGAATATAGTAATGTCTTTATATCAATTATGACAATCTTTTTGGAATTGTCAATAAATAATCAAATATTTCGTATGGACAGTTTTAATAAATCGTCCAAGTAATATTGTTCAATTTATTCATTCCGCTGAAACGAACTGTAAAAAAGGCAGCAATGTAAATTGCTGCAGAGGGTATAACGACGATATGATGCATGAAAGTATACCGATTGTTCTAGCTACTGAACATATCGGATGAGAGGAATTATTCTGAATAAATTATATACAGATACCGTATTTTTGTCTATATAATCCCTCCGTTAGTGTCACAAAAACTGAAAATAGCGGCAGATAGAATCTGCCGCTTTCAGTGATCGGTTTTCAAGCGCATAACAAGCTGTTCATCCGGTTCAGCCAGAATGGTTTCATACACATGATATATGACGAAACCCGGCATCGCGCCAGACGGTTTCTTTAGATTACGGACCATGGTATAGTCCACCGGAGTCTTCCCCCCTGCCCGGGCCTGGGAATGATATACAGCAATGGATGCCGCCTGCTCGATTGTTCTTGCGGGAGGTATCTGATCGTCACAGACGATGATCACATGGCTGCCGTGAACGTTCTTGGTATGAAGCCAGTAGTCCGTTCTTCGGGCCTTTCTGGTGCTGAGATCATCGTTCATCGCATTATTGCGTCCCACAAGGATACGGAAGCCGTCATCCGACTCAAAGGTAAGGGGCCCCTGTGGCCGGCTTTTTTCTTTTCGTGCACTCTTCTTTGTCCGCAGATAACCGGTTGAGATCAGTTCCCGGCGAATCTCCGCCAGATCCCGTTCCGATTCCGCCCGTTCGATCTCATCCAAGACACTGTTCAGATAATCAAGCTGAACCGTGTTTTCATCAATGAGTTTTGTAAGATGCTCTCTGGCATTCTTGAGTTTGTTGTACTCTTTGTATTTCTGGGCCGCATTCTGCTGCGGAGACTTTAGCGGATCCAGAAGAATCACCCGTTCCGGGCAATCCGGTTCATAAAAATTCTCGCAGGAGAAAGAAGCCATCCCCTTTTTCAGTTTATAGATATTTGCAGTGATCAGATCGGCTTCCTTTCGTATCTCCTCACGATTATCCGCTTTCTCCATTTCCTGCTTCCGCGCATTCAGCTTTCTCTGTGTGCGGTCTCTGGCCGACTTGGTTTTATGAAGAAGATCGCGGCTTTTTCTTCTCATGCTTTCCGCATGATCCTTCTGAGAAAAGAATGCATCAAGCATCTCGGAAAATGAGGGATAGTTCACAAGTTCCATGGTCTCTCCGTACTGTGAGATCCGCATATAGCTGAAATCAAACGGGCTTCCCTCACGCATGAGTATGACAGGCTCAAACTCGCTTTTATCCACGCTTTCCTTCAGTGCAGACATCGCTTCCGGAAGATACTCCGTCTGACCGTGGCATCGATAAACCAGTTCTCTGGAAATCAGCGGTGAAAGACCGGAAAAGCTTTCCATGATGCTCTTCTCCGGATTCGCAGACAAAGAGCACCGTCTGCAAATCTTCATGCGCTGTTCCTCTTCCGCAAGGAAAAACGGCGCTTTTTCCTGCGGCCGGGGGCGTCGGTAGATCATACCCGGAAGCAGTCTCCTCATGGCGTTCTCACCGAAATCCGCGCGGCGGATGCAGTCGATGATATTCCCTTTGTCATCCACCAGAATGATATTGGATGCTCTTCCCATGAGTTCCACGACCAGCTGTTTTCCGGTAAGAACTCCCATTTCATCACGGACGGAAAGATCCATGATGAGAAGCCGGTCGAAATCCGGCTGATCGATGCTCTGAATCCTGGCTCCTACCAGGTGTTTGCGCATAAGCATACAGAACATCGGAGGTTCCGACGGATTTTCATAGGTGTTATCCGTAAACTGGATTCTTGCGCTTCCCGTATTTGCGGAAAGAAGAAGCTTACGGTTGCCCGTATTGCCCCGTACGGAAAGAAGCAGAACATCCCGTTCCGGCATCTGCACTTTATCGATCCGTGCACCGATCAGCTCTTTTTCCAGTTCTTCCTTTATGGCATGTATGATCACAGCATCCATTGGCATGGTTTACGGTTCCTCCCTGTGGATCGCATGAAACAGTTCATTGAGCCGGTCTTTTTTCCCCTGCAAAAACAGATATCCGAACAGAGCCTCCAGTCCGGTGGCCGCATGATATTCGGAGACCTGTGCGTGATGAGGAACGGAATGGACCTTTGCATTTCTGGCCCTTTTATAGACGCCCAGTTCCTCTTCTGTCAGAAGGCTGAGGATCTTGGCAGCAGCTGCTGCCTGAAACGATGCATTCACATACTCTACGGTACGGTGATGAAGATCGCTGGCCTGTGCATGTCCTTCTGCGCAAAGCAGCGTTCTAGTCATCAGTTCATAAACGGCGTCACCCACGTGGGCAAGACCCAGCATACTGAGATTGTTGATCTCCCTGATATCCAGCTGAGGATTGAAATAATCCATAATTTGATTCCTTTAGTCCGATGATTTGAAGAAAAATCCGGAAACATCGTTCCGGATTTTTCGGTTGCTTATACTTCATCCATAGGATCGTCGAACGTATCCTCTTCCTCGTCAAAGTTCATGCGTGTCTCCATGATCTCCGTAGGCGCGGTTCCATGGATCATCTGCATCTCCTGCCACTGTTCCTTGGTGATCAGCACCTGACGGGGTTTGGAGCCTTCAAACGGACCGACGATACCAAGTTCTTCCATCTGATCGACGATACGGGCGGCTCTGGCATAACCAAGTTTCAGCCGGCGCTGAAGCATGGATACCGAAGCCTGCTTCGTGTCAAAGATCACATCCACTGCCTGCGGAAGAAGTTCATCATAATCACTGTCGGCTTCCGCGGCAGCTCCGCCGTTTTTGCCGTTGTCCTGATTCTTGTCTTCCGCGGCCTTTTCGATGGTCGCCATGATCTCATCACTGTATTCGGCAGTGCCTTCCTGCTTGATGAAATTAATGACTTCTTCCCGTTCTTCATCAGATACGAATGCGCCCTGGATACGCACGGGTTTTCTCGTTCCGAGAGGAGAGTACAGCATATCGCCGTTTCCGACCAGTTTTTCCGCTCCCTGCTGATCCAGAATAATGCGGCTTTCAAGTCCGGAGGAAACCGCAAAAGCGATCCGGCTGGGAATATTCGCCTTCATCAGACCGGTAATAACGTCCGCGGAAGGACGCTGTGTCGCAATAATCAGATGCATTCCGGCGGCACGGCCCATCTGGGCCACGCGGCAGATGCTCTCTTCCACGTCCTTGGACGCTGCCATCATCAGGTCGGCAAGCTCATCGATCACGATGACCACACGAGGAAGGATCTCCTCGCCCGTTGCTTTCTTGTGTTCGTTGTAGGAGTCCAGGTCCCGGACTCCCTGTTCCGAAAACAGACGATAGCGCTTGAGCATCTCCACAACGGCCCACTGCAACGCGCCGGCTGCTTTCTTCGGATCCGTGACCACCGGGATGTAAAGCTGCGGGATTCCGTTATAGATTCCAAGCTCGACCATCTTCGGGTCGATCATGATCAGTTTCAGTTCCTCCGGTCTTGATTTATACAGAAGACTGATGATCAGAGAGTTCATGCACACGGACTTACCGGAACCTGTAGTACCGGCGATCAGCAGGTGCGGCAGCTTGGAAATGTTTCCGAGAATGCCCTCGCCGCCGATGTCCTTGCCCAGAGCCACTGTAAGGTTTGACTTGGCATTTCTGAACTTCGGCGTGTCGATGATATCCCGGAGATAAACCGCACTGTTCTGACGGTTCGGTACCTCAATACCCACCGTGGAGATGCGGTTCGGGATCGGTGCGATACGCACACTGGAGACGCCGAGAGCCAGAGCGATATCATCCGAAAGGTTCGTGATCTTGGAGAGCTTGATGCCCTGCTCCAGTTCGAAATCATAACGGGTGACCGTGGGTCCGCGGGTCACATCGGAGATCGTTGCCGAAATACCGAAACTCTGGATCGTATCTTCCAGACGGGACTTGGTCATGGCGATCTCTTCCCGGCCGCTGCCGATCGCAGCGGGGCTGGGCCTCAGGAGATCCACCGGCGGGAACTTGTACTCTGCCGCAGGCTGTTCCTGTTTTTCGATCTGTGCGGCAACCGCGGCGGTTTCATTAGCCATCTCTTCCCTGCTCATGCGGGGTTTCTGTTCCCTCGTTTTTGCAGGTTCTGCCGAAGAAACGCCGGCGATCTCTTCCGCCTCCTGAACGGACATCGGTTTCACATTTTCAGTGGAAGCGGCAGGTCTGGCCGGTGCGGCTTTGGCTGCATGGCCAATCGGTTCGTGACGGAGTTTCTCCGGAGCGGTGACTTTCCTTTTCTTCGCAACGGGCACGGGTTCTTCAATCGACTCGACATTATCATAGTCAAAGAGATCGTCGTCCTCGTCATCCAGCGGAATATCGATGTTTCCCTTGCCCAGATGAGGCATCTGAATGATCTTGGGATTTGCCTGCGAATGAGTCTCTTCATCCGGCAGGAAATCACCTTCATCATCGTCAAACTGGTCGTACTTTTTATTTTCGATCTTTTCCCGGATGGAAACAGGCTGTTCTTTGCTGTTTGCCCATTCCATGATCTGGGAAATAGTAATATCAAAACTGCGGAGCGCAAAATAGATAAACGCAAGCAGTAAAACTGGAAAAGCACCGTAAATGCTGATGATCTTCTCCAGACCATACGCCAGAAGACCGCTGATCACGCCGCCGTATGCGAGCTGGCGTCCATCGTTATACAGGATGGAGATGATCGAAGCAAGTCCTCCAGCTGCATCCAGATCCGTCATCGAGAAAAGCAGCTGGGCCATTGCACCGAACAGGATCGGAATAAGAAGCAGGGCTACAACACGTCCGGTAAGCGGAGTATTCCGATAATGCATCAGCAGATAGGCCACCAGGAAAAGACAGGGCGGGAAAAGATAAAAACCCCATCCGGTCAGTCCGCCGATCAGTGTACGGATCCACTCCACAAGGATCGCATCGATGTGGAAATAACCCAGCGCGGAGATCAGTGCAATCAGAAGACAGATGATCCCGGCGATCACACGGTTATTGGACTGTGTGGTCTTTGCGCGATCCGTATGACTTCCGCCACGAGTTGTTTTCCGCGGTGCAGCGGCGGTTGAAGTTCTCTTCTTTGCAGCAGAGGTCGTCTTCTTTCCGCTGGTATTGCTCTTCTTCGTCGCTGTATTCTTTTTTGTCGTAGTTTTTTTCTTTGCAGCGTTATTCGCCATAAAACAATCAAATCCCCTTCTGTTATCAGAAAATGAACGTAAGCAACAGGGACACCACACCTATCACCCAGCAGTAATATGCAAAGTTCCCATACTGTTTCGCATCAATGATCTTTTTCATAATTTTAAGTGAAACGATTCCGAAACCGATCGCAAAAACCATTGCGATGAGTGCGCCGGGAACTTCACCCAGTGAGATCCCCCTGGAAACCGCCACACCAAGATCCACGATCACAATTCCGATCAAAGCAGGAATCGCCAGCATGTAAGTAAAATGAAGAGCCCGTTCACGACGAAGCCCGCAGGCGGTACCGGCGCCATATGCTGCTGCGACACGGGAGATCCCGGGCACAATGGCCGCGCACTGGCATATCCCGACGATGACTGCCCGCCGGAAAGGAAATGCGCCTTCGGAATACTTTCCCTCCTGCATCTGATCGGTGGCATAAATCAGAACACCGTTCAAAAGAAGCATCACGGAAACAAAAGCTGTCTTGACCGCAAGCGCACTGAACATGGAATAGAAGAACGCCGCAATCACCATGGGGATACTCGCAAATGCGATCATGGCAAACAGACGTGCCTTGGGGTACCGCTTCTGCTCGGTCTGCTGATACTGCTGCATGCGATTGAGCATCAGCTGCTGCCGCATATTATTCAATTCCGTGCGAAACACAAAAATGACTGCGATCAGGGCACCTGCATGCAGAAGCGCCTGGAGAAAATAATAATCTCCGTCCGTAGTGACGCCAAACAGATGCTGAAGGACGGCCAGATGTCCGGAACCGGACACTGGCATGAACTCCGTCAGTCCCTGAACGATACCAAGCAGGATGGCATTCCAGATACTCATAAAAATCTCCTACAATAGTACTTCGCTGAAACCCAGCGAATCGGGAAGATAATAAAAGTATTATGTAACCCTTCAATTTAACGATTGTAACATATAAAAATAGAAATCACAAGTATTCGAACCACATTATCCTGTGCTGCCATGCGGATTTTCCGTAAGCGGAAAACAAAATATTGTTTTGCACAAAATTCACGAATAATATTGAACGGAATATGATAATTTAATATAATAATTTCATTCTATTACAGTATTGTTTCTGTCTGAAAATCAGAAAAGGAGCGCATAAAATGAAACGAGAAATATTTACCACCACTTTGTTTCTTGCGATCAGCATCCTGATGACGTTCTCTGCCCTGCTTGGACTTATCGGCGGAACCATCGACGTATTCAGCGTGCTCCTCGCGATCTCATTCTGGATGCTTTACAGCAATGCGAAATCCGGTAAAGCTCTCTCCGGATTTGGTCTCGGCATTGGAACGGTAAAGGCCATGTGGATCGTCGGCTGGGTCATTACCGGAGTATTCGCAGTAGTGGGAATTATGCTGATGTTTATTCCAAAATCCGTCGTTTCTTCGGCAATTGACTATTCCGTCAGCATCACAGGCCCCGGCTCGGAAGAAATGCTGGATTCTGTCCTGGACTTTTTCTCACAGTATGGTGTGATCTGGCTGGGTGTCGCTCTCCTTCTTCTGGCTGTTGTGATTGCGGTTGTCAACATCCTGTACAACCGCCGATTCTGCCAGTTCACGGAATCTCTTCGGGATTGTATGGATAAACCCGAATGGTTTCCGGAAGAAGCGGAACCTCTGAGAAAATGGATGCTCGTTCTTGGTATTCTGAGCTGTCTCGGCATCTTCGGTTACGTCTTTAATGATCAGTCGTCACTTCAAAATGTCTGCCGCGGCGTAAGCATGATCCTCGGCTCTGTCTGGATCCGCAATCTTGACGATTACCGCCTTGAAGAGATCATTATCCAAAACACCCCGTCGAACGAAGACTCCTGGTATTCGTGATACTGCACCGCCGGCTTATTGCCGGCGGCTTTCTTTTATAAGCAATTAATTAAAAAACTATTTTGAATATGATTATGTCCATGTTATAATAATTAAAATTTTAAATGCATTATTAGGAGGCATACGCTTTGAAAACACGTGTCATATCTGCAGTGATAATGATCGTTGTCGCTGTTGCTTGCTTCGTCATTTCACCGTATACCCGTCTACTGATCCTTCTGGCCGCGGCCGTGATCAGCATTCGTGAAGTATCCAATGTTTTTTCCAAACTAGACATGCACAGTTCCGAATGGGTTCTGTACTGTTTTGCAGTAGGCATGGCACTTCTCGCAGCACTCAGTGTTACTAAAGTCTTTTCGCCGGTGTTCTACATCGCATGGTTCTTCTTTGCAATGTTCCTCAGCATGTTTGAGGGAATTCGCAGCAAAAACATCCGGGGCAAAGGAGCCATGGCCAACACCAGCATCCTTATGTATCCCCTTTTCTCCTATGCACTGGTCATGGTGATCTCCGTTTCTCACGGATGGCAGCCTGTGATCATCATTGCATGTGCCGCGACCTGGCTCTGCGATACTTTCGCCCTGCTGGGCGGCAAATGGTGGGGTTCTCACAAGATCGCACCTTATACCAGTCCCAACAAGACCATTGAGGGCTGCCTTACCGGCGCAGCTTCTTCCGTCATCGCAGGTCTGATCGCAACACTGATCCTGAAACTTCTCGGTTTCTATGTTCCGGTGGGCATCAGCATGCTGGTCGCACTGGTCGCTTCCACAATGGGTCAGGTCGGCGATCTCGCCGCTTCCCTTCTCAAGCGCACCGCAGGGATCAAGGATTATTCCAATCTGATTCCCGGTCACGGCGGCGCGATGGACCGGCTGGACAGCCTTCTGTTCTCCATTCCGACCTCGTGGTTCATGCTTTACGTGTTCAATATTATCTGATCTAGTGTGAGGGAGAGACAATTCCATGGATGATTACAAAAAACTTCTTTTCATCATCAATCCGGTATCCGGACGCAAAAAGGGACTTCCCTATGTAACGGATATCATCCGTATCTTCTTTGAATACGGATACCTGACGACGACGATGCTGACCACCGCGCGTGGCGATGCCATTAATTTCACCATCGAATACGGACGTGATTTTGACCTCATCGTTTGTCTCGGCGGCGACGGAACGCTCAACGAAGTTTGCACCGGACTCGGCAAGGCTGGCATTCATGTTCCGGTGGGTTACATCCCCGCCGGCAGCACCAATGACTTCGCGGAATGCCACGGTCTTTCCACGAAAGTCCTTGAAGCAGCGGTCAATATCATGGAGAAGGAAGCTCATCCCAGCGATCTCGGTAAAATGCATGACGGCTACTTCACTTATGTCGCCGCGGTAGGATCTCTGGCTTCTCTTTCCTACAGCACATCCCAGAAGATGAAAAACAGGTTCGGACATGCTGCCTACTTCACCGGAGCACTTCCCATTATTCTGAAACTGCGCACCACTTATCTGAAGGTAACGGATGATCAGGGCAACGTCTATGAGGGAGATTATATTTACGGCTCTGCTCTGAATTCCACTTCTCTTGCCGGTACCTTTGACATTCCGAAGAAATATGTGGATGTTTCCGATGGCATCTTCGAGGTCTTCCTTGTGAAGAAGCCGAAAAACATCAAGGATTTCTATAATATCGTCACCGGCATGTTCGGACAGAACTACGACAAGAGTGACAGCATTCAGTTCTTCCGCAGCAAGAGCCTCCATATCGAGACCGGAGAGGAAGAGACCGACTGGACCCTGGACGGCGAGCACTACCATGCTCCTACGTCTTTTGATATTGATAATATGCATCAATTTGTTTCCATCAAAGGTTGAGATTCCTATCATTATTTACGAAATTGAAAATCGCTCTGAAAATCCCGATGGATTCTCAGGGCGATTTTGTTTACAAAGGATACTTCCCGTGTTAGTATTTTTCAAAATCAACGAAAAAAGGTGACCATATTTTGGAAGAACAAGGTTCCAGCAGACTGCTCATGTTTGAACAGCAGTCCATTGGAAAACTGATGCTTAAATTCTCGCTGCCGGCGATCATTTCCATGGTCGTCAACAGCATCTATAATATCGTGGACCAGATCTTCATCGGGTGGGGCGTCGGCTATCTGGGCAATGCCGCTACCAACGTCGCATTCCCTATCATGACGGTCGCAATGGCCTTAAGCACCATGATCTGTGACGGATGTGTCGCGTACTTCTCCCTGAAACTGGGTGAAAAGCGTTATGAGGAAGCCGCACGCACCATGGGCAACGGTGTCATGATCGCCGCAATCACCGGTCTTACCATGTTCTTTCTTGGTGAGATCTTTCTCAGTCCCATTCTGAAACTTTGCGGCGCCACAAAAAATGTATTCCCCTATGCCCATGATTATGTTTCCATTACTTTGGTTGGATTTCCTCTTGTCTTTATCGCCATGACAATCTCCTCCCTGATCCGGGCGGAAGGAAATCCACGATACGCCATGATCTGCATGCTTGCCGGCTGCATCACTAACATTGTTTTAGATGCTTTGTTCGTACTTGGTTTTGGCTGGGGCGTCAAAGGCGCTGCCTGGGCAACGGTCATCGGACAGTTCCTGAATTTCTGCCTGTGCCTTGCCTACATTCCCCGTTTTCGCGACATTAAGTTCAGACCGGAAAACATGAAACCGAGACGGAACGTACTGGGTGCATTTCTGCCTCTGGGCATCTCCAGTCTGTTTACCCAGATGTCTTTCGCCGTTGTTCAGGTATGTATGAACAACCAGCTGGTAAAATACGGTGCCATGAGCATCTACGGACCGGATATTCCTCTTGCGGCCCTTGGTATCGTTATGAAAGTCAATTCCATCATCATCAGTGTACTTGTCGGCATCAGCATCGGAAGCCAGCCCATCGTCGGATACAACTACGGTGCAAAGAACTATGACCGGGTCAAGAAGACCTATCTCCGGACCATCCTGATCGGCAGTATCGTTGCGGTCCTCGGCTGGTGCTGCTTCCAGCTGTTTCCGCAGAATATCGTCAATATATTCGGACAGGAATCGGAGCTGTATAACCAGTTTGCGGTTCTTTGTTTCCGCCGGTTCCTGGTCATGGTCTGTGTGGCAGGCATCACCGTTCCCACCGGAATCTTCTTCCAGTCCATCGGAAAGCCGGTCATCGCAATGATATCCACCATGGTACGCCCTCTGGTCTTCTTTATCCCTGCTCTGTTCTTCCTGACCAGCCGCATGGGTATCGACGGTGCTCTATGGGCAGGTCCCTTCTCCGATCTGATGGCATTCCTTCTGGTATCCACACTGGCGATCATAGAAATGCGGAAGCTGTCCGCAGCGGAATAAAACAATGGAACGAAGCATCTTTAACGGATGCTTCGTTTTTGCTGTCTGGATTCTTTTTTGTTTTTATTGTTATAAATGCAAAAATTTGCTATATTAAAGTGTAAAGACAACTGCATTAAACGTTCTGAAGCATTCTTCAGAGAAAGGAACGAAAATGGATAGAAATCGACCTCAAGGACGTGAAAAGCATGTCACTGAGAACGGCACCGGTGTCTACAAGAAAGATCAGGTACAGACATCCGGTCCTGTTGGAAGCGGACATGGTCCTGGGACTTCTGATCTGGGAACGGGTTCCTCGGAGAGTTCCGGAAGAAAATCCGGTGTCCGTTCTGTCACACGCAGTCCCATTTCCATTATTCTGATTCTCGCGATGCTCCTGTTCGGAGGCGGAAGCGGACTGTTCAACTCCGGCCTCGTCGGCGGCGGGTCCTCCGGCGGAGGAAATTCCTCCTCCCTGATCTCGTCGCTCAGCGGCGGTTCCAGCAGTTCCGCAGGATGGAAAAAGACATCCAATGTCGGTAAACTGAACACTTCCGTCGCAGACGGATCCCGGGCAAAACGCACTCAGATCCTCGGAAACGGTCAGGATACCGTTACCATGATGATCTACATGTGTGGAACGGACCTGGAATCCAAAAACGGTATGGCCACCTCCGATCTGATGGAAATGGTAAATGCCAAGCATACGGACAAGCTGAACATCCTTGTATATACCGGCGGCTGTTCCAGATGGAACAACAAGATCATCAGCAACACGAAGAATCAGGTCTATCAGGTTGCAGACGGCGGTCTGCGCTGTCTCGTAGCCGATGCCGGTTCCGGTGCGATGACGGATCCTTCCAATCTTGCATGGTTTATTCAGTACTGTTCTCAGAATTTCCCGGCAAACCGAAATGAACTCATCTTCTGGGATCACGGCTCCGGTTCTGTTCTTGGATACGGATATGACGAAAAGAACAAACGTGCCGGTTCCATGACGCTGGCCGGGATCAATGAAGCACTGAAAGCCGGCGGTGTCACCTTTGATTTTATCGGTTTTGACGCCTGTCTGATGGCAACGGCAGAGACCGCTCTGATGCTGAACAATTACGCCGACTATCTCATCGGCTCGGAGGAAACGGAACCTGGCGTCGGCTGGTACTATACCAACTGGGTCACGGACTTCTCCACCAACACCTCCATGTCCACCGTGGAGCTGGGCAAGGAGATCACGGATGAATTTGTTCGGGAATGTGCCAACCGGTGCCCCGGACAGCTCACCACATTGTCTGTCATCGACCTGGCGGAGTTCTCCAACACGGTACCATCCAAGCTGACTGCATTCTCTAACTCTGTCAGCTCCAAGATCGTCAACAAGGAATACAGCGAGGTCTCGAAAGCCAGAAGCCAGAGCCGTGAATTCGCCACCAATAACCGCATCGACCAGATCGATCTGGTGAACCTTGCCTACAACATGAACTCCAACGAAGGCAATGACCTCGCCAACGCCATCCTCGGCGCGGTGAAGTACAACCGGACATCCTCCAACATGACCAACGCCTATGGTGTGTCCATCTACTTCCCGTACCGCACTGCACGTCAGGTCGACTCCGCGGTGAAGACCTACAACGCCATCGGCATGGACGCCAGTTACTCCAAGGCGATCCAGGAATTCGCCAGCATGGAAGTCTCCGGACAGGCGGCGACCGGCGGAACCTCCAGCCCGTTGGGGATCCTTCTCGGAGGTCCCAGCGGATACAATAGCTACGGCGGTAGTTCTTCCGTCTCCACTCCCACCATCGGTGCCGAGGATATTGCCAACCTGCTCGGTGCATTTCTGGGCGGCGGCAGTTCCATCAGCGGACTGAACAGCGGAAACACCGGCTTCTTCACCGGACGGTCCATGTCCACGGAAGATACGGCTTCGTATATTGCCGAGAATCTGTTCGATCCCAGTGCACTTGTATGGTCCACCAACGAGGACGGAGATCCCGTCATTGCACTGTCGGAAGAACAGTGGGATCTGGTGGAAACGCTGGATGTCAACATGTTCTATGACGACGGCGAAGGGTACATCGATCTGGGATATGACAACACCTTTGATTTTGACGGCAACGGTGATCTTCTCGGAACGACGGACCGCACCTGGCTTTCCATCAACGGTCATCCGGTGGCCTATTATCATGACTATACCGAGACCAGCGGCTCTACCCCGGTCACCGTCGGTCATGTCCCCGCAAAACTCAACGGCACCCGTGTCGATCTGATCATCATCTTTGATGAAGAGCATCCTCACGGATTTGTCAGCGGTGCCCGGGAAGTCTATGAAGACGAAGAGATCCAGGCCATCCCCAAAAACCTGGTCTCCATCAATCCCGGTGACGAGCTGGTATTCCTCTGTGATTACTACTCCTATGAAGGAAACTATCAGGCAAGCTATCAGCTGGGCGAAGCTCTGACCGCAACGGAAGACATGGAGATCTCCAATACCGATGTGGGCAGCGGCCCCGTCCGTGTCTCCTACCGGTTCACGGACATCTATCAGCAGCACTACTGGACGCCGACTATCGACGGCTGACATCAGAACAAAAAAACGGATCCCTGAGAACTCTCAGGGATCCATTTTTTATATGCATTTTCAGAACCGGTAATCCGAATCGGTATAAAGCGCCAGCACGCCTTTGTAGGTCATGTAGCAGTCGAATTTGGAGACCACTTCATATGGGGCATGCATGGACAGCACCGGTACACCGGCATCGATGGTATCGATATTGCGGTTGGCCATGTATTTGGCGATGGTACCGCCGCCGCCTTTATCCACCTTGCCCATCTCACTGAGCTGCCATACAACGTTCTCACGGTCAAAGGTCCGTCTCAGATATGCTACGATCTCTGCGGAAGCGTCGCTGGTGCCGGACTTTCCGCGGGCGCCGGTAAACTTACAGATCCCCATACCATAATTGATGCGGGCATCGTTGCTCTTCTCAAAGGCATCCGGATACAGAGGATCGAAAGCGGCCGTAACATCCGCAGACAGACAGAAGCTTCTGGCAAAACAGTGACGCAGATCCACGTTCTGTCCCTTGCAGAGATCCGCCATGAAATACTCGAATGCAGCGCTCTGCATTCCGGTCACACCGTCGGAACCGGTCTCTTCCTTGTCCGCAAGGATGCAGACACAGGTGCGCGCCGGAACTTCTTTCAGATCCAGAAGCGCCTTCAGTTCCGCGTAGGCGCAAACGCGGTCATCATGACCGTATCCGCCGATGAGCGAACGGTCAAAACCGATCTCATCCACCGGAAAGGCAGGAACCGCTGCCAGTTCCGCGGACATGAAATCTTCTTCCCGGATCCCGTACTGGTCGTGAAGGATGCTCATTATGGCAAGTCTCACACGATCGGAACCGTCATCATCATACGGTACACTACCGATGAGGACGTTCAGTCCCTCTCCGGTGATTCCTTCCGACATGGTCTTCTTCATCTGATCCTGAGCCAGATGCGGAAGCAGATCCGTGATCACGAATTTCGGATCGCCCGGTTCATGTCCGATCGCAACGTGAACAAGCTCACCGCTTTTCAGCGCTACTGTGCCGTGAAGTGCCAGCGGGATCGCGACCCACTGATACTTTTTGATGCCGCCGTAATAGTGAGTCCGGAAGAAAGCCATCTCCTCGCTTTCATACAGGGGATGCTGTTTCAGATCCAGTCTCGGCGAGTCCACATGGGCACCGGCGATAACGCAGCCTTCCTCCAGAGATCTCTCACCGATCACTGCGAGGACCAGAGATTTACCGCGGTTATTGAAATAGACCTTGCTTCCGGGCTGCAGCGCCTCTCCGGCAACATATTCCCGGAATCCCTGCTTCTCCGCCAGATCCACCGCGTAACGGACGGCTTCCCGTTCCATTCTGGCCTTGTTGAGAAAATCTATATACCCTTTGGAATATTCCTCGATCTGAACCCGTTCCTCTACACTGATACGGTCATAGCCGTTTTTCTTTGCGGAAAACAGCTCCTCTCTCAAACCATTGTCTTTTTCATTTGCCATTTATAGTACCTCCGAGAAATAGGCATTGCAGTCAGACTCAAACTGCTGTTCTGTCGTGTTGTTGTAAATGATCTTGTCGCAGTGTTTTTCAAAGAAACCGTCGGGCTGCTGAGCGTCCACGCGCTCCTGTGCTGCCTGCCGACTTATATTATCTCTTTTCATGATACGATTCAACCTGTTTTCCCGATGGGAAAGGATCCCGATCACCGTATCGCATTCCGACGCCAGGCCGCTCTCGATCAGGGCAACGGCGTCCACCGCAGCAAGCTCTTTTCCGTCCATCACACACCGCTCCAGGATCTTCCAGACCTCTCTGCGGATATGACTGTGAGTGATCTCATTGAGCCGGAGCAGTGCCTCCGGGTCATGGAAGACGATGGAGGCCAGGACTTTACGGTCAAGATGTCCGTTGATCACGGACGAAGGAAATGCCGATTCGAGATCCCGGAGCATCTCCTCATCGGTCCGCAGCATTTCATGATACAGAGCATCACAGTCGATGATCTCAGCGCCCCGTTCCTTCAGCACCTGCAGCGCTGTGGTCTTACCGCATCCGGATCCTCCGGTGATGCCCACCACTTTCAGGTTTTCAAGGAGCGTTTCCCGGATCTCCTCTTCTCCCAGGGCTCCGCTGCGAAGGACTCTGTAGGGTGTATGGGAAAGATCCAGAATCGTGGATTCCACTCCCATCAAGCATTCCCCGCCGTCCAGGATCCCTTCGATCTTTCCATCAAAGTATGCCAGCACCTCGCCGGCGCTGCAGGGACTTCCCTGACCGGAAGGATTCGCGGAAGGAGCCGCCAGAGGCAGTTTCGAACGTTTCAGAAGATCCAGCGTCAGCGGATGGTCCGGACAGCGAAGTCCAACGGTTTCTCCACCGGCACGCACTAGTTCCGGGATCACATCTCGGGACCGGAGAACGATGGTCAGCGGCCCCGGCCAGAACGCATCTGCCAGTGCGTATGCGGCTGCGGGAACATGTTCACAGTACTTCTCTATGTCCTCTTTTCCGGAGACCATCACCGAAAGAGGCTTCACTTCCGGTCTGCCCTTTACTTCATAGATGTTCCGGACGGCATCCTCATTCAGGGCGCTGGCGGCAAGTCCGTAGACCGTTTCGGTGGGAACGCCCACCAGACCGCCGCTTTTCAGGATGTCGATCACATCATTATTGATTTCTTTAAAAATCCGAGTCTTCATTGATTGACTTCCCCTGCCTGTCTGTTCAGCTCTTCGGCCTGATACTGTGCGGTAAGGGCATCAATGATCCCGTCAAGCCCGCCGTTGATGACTGAATCGATATTGAAATTGCGGATCTCACCGTTGAGGCGGTGATCCGTCACACGGTTCTGCGGGAAGTTATACGTGCGCACGCGGTCGGAACGGTCGCCGGAGCCGATCTGGCTCTTCCGTTCCGCGGCGATCTCGTTTTTCTGCTTCTGAAGTTCCTGTTCATACAGCCGGGAACGCAGGATGCTCAGGGCGCGGTCCTTATTCTTAAACTGGCTGCGTTCATCCTGGCACTCCACCACCGTCCCGGTGGGAAGGTGCGTCACCCGGATGGCGCTTTCCGTTTTGTTGATATGCTGGCCGCCTGCACCGGAGGAACGGTAAGTGTCGATCTTCAGATCTTTGGGATCGATCTTAAAGTCGATATCATCCACTTCCGGAAGCACTGCTACCGTTGCGGCGGAGGTATGGATCCTTCCGCCGGATTCCGTCACGGGAACGCGCTGCACACGGTGGCCGCCGGCTTCATATTTCAGCCTTGACCAGGCTCCTTCGCCTTTTACGATGAAACTGATCTCCTTGACCCCGCCCAGTTCCGTGAGGTTGGAGTTTGCCACTTCGATCTCCCATCCTCTGGAAGCGGCATACATGGTGTACATGCGGTACAGATCGTGAGCGAACAGCATTCCCTCTTCCCCTCCGACACCGCCGCGGATCTCCATGATGACATTCTTGCTGTCATTGGGATCTTTCGGCAGGAGCAGAAGCTGCAGTTCGTGTTCCAGCCGGTCTCTGCGGGACACCGCATCCTCCAGCTCATCCTGCGCCAGCTCCTTCATCTCGGGATCGTCCATCAGGCTACGGGCATCGTCGATGGCCGCCACCGCCTCCTGATAGCTGCGGAAAGCAGTAATCACCGGCTCCAGTTCCCTCAGTTCCCTGGCGCAGCGGGAATAAGCTTCCGCGTCGGTATAGACCTCCGGCTGCTCCATGCGCTGTTCCAGTTCGATATATCTGTCATTGAGTTCATTTAAACGATCGAATACCATAAATCAAAACTCATTCTTTCAATAGATTCTGTCTAGAGATTTTATCACAAATGGGACGTATCGTCATCCCATATACCGACAAAATACAGCGGAATACCCACCGGTATCCCGCTGTATCATCTTAGGATCTCTATTTGTTCTTTTTTGCCTTTTTCTTTTCCAGCGGTGTATAGGTCCCGTTGGAGGACATGGTGCCGATATAACGGAACTGTCCGTTCGTCACCTGCTTGAAGGTAATGGTGTTCTTCAGATCATCTCCATTTTCATCAAAGGCAAGCTGGCCGGTCACACCGGAGATGTTCAGCTCATTCAGTGCTTCCCGGATGGTCTGTCCGGTAACCTTTCCGTCAATACTGGAGATGGCCCCGACAACCGCAAGGTACGCATCATACCCCAGCGCGGAAAAAGCAGAAACATCTTCCGTACCGCCGTTCATGGCCAGATTTTCCGAGGAAGTGCTGAGATACCGGCGGAAACTCCGGACGAAACCGGACGCCGCACGGTCATCATTGCGGAAGAAGGAGCTGATGACTACTCCCTCACAGAGATCTGCTCCAGCGGAACGGATCACCTGTACGTTCTCCCAGGTATCTCCGCTGATGATCATGGAGGGAATGCCCATCTGCCGGATCTGAGTGATCAGAGCCGCTGCATATGCCGAGGAGGACGGAATGAAGATCGCCTCCGGAGAAACAGCCGCGATCTCCTGAAGCTGCGGAGTGAAATCCAGCGTTCCCGGCTCAAAGCATCCGTCATAGACGACCGTCCCTCCTGCGAGGTTCGTATATGCTTCCCGGAAATAATCAGTGAGACCAAGTGCATAATCATCATTGTTTTCCCGCAGGATTGCTGCGGAGAACAGTTTCTTCTCCTTCAGGAAGTTTGCCACCGCGGCACCCTGCAGAGAGTCCACAAGTCCCACACGGAAACAGTATTCATTTTCTCTTGTGATGTAGGTATTGGAATCGGAACAGCCGATGAGAGGGATCTTGGATTCCAGGAAAAGATCCCGGATGGCCATGGACATGGACGAACCATAGGATCCGATGACCACGGAAACATCCTGACTGATGAGATCCTCCGCCATTTCGTAGGCGGTCTCCACGGTGGATTCATTATCCATCTCCACCAGCTGAAGCTCATAGGTCTTCTTTCCCACCTTCACCGACGGGAATTTCTCATTTGCAAACCGGATGCCCAGAAGCTCTCTCTGTCCGCCGCTGGCGTCCTCGCCGGAAAGCGGTTCAAATACGCCGATACGGATCGTTCCTCCCTTGACAGCGGGGGAATCATCCAGAGAGGAGTCATCGTCCTCATCAAATCCGCATGCGCACAGGCAAACCAATATAGCCATTGTCATAAACAGAGCCAGCAGTTTTCTAAGGCGCATAATATCTGTTCATCCTTCCCATTTTCGTCTTGCTTATTGTTAAAAAGTATAATCGTTCTTCCCCGAAAAAGCAATATTATGTAGACCTATATTTCCGGTTCCACGATCACGGGACCCTTCTTCCAGTCCTCTCCGCAGACCCACTGAGCGGAGTCCTGAAATCCCAGCACATACAGGTCATGCGCGCGGCTTCCCAGTTCAAACAGTTCTCTTCCAGGGATATCGTCACGCTGCAGATGTGCCGTTTTTGTGATGACCGGAAGACGCGGATCCGCTTCATGAAGGATCTGTCTTCCCTTCCCGTTAAAAGCCAGTACACGGATATACTCCGGTTCTTTTTTCTCCGTATCCCTGCGGAATCCAAGGGCGGCGGCAAGTACGAGACGGCGGACCCGTGACAGAGCGATGCTCTTGTGCTTTACGCTCTGCATCAGGTCCTGCAGGCTGCCGGCAGTCTGAATGGACCGCAGGAAAAGCTCTCCCGTTCCTCCCTCCGTTTCAGGCAGTCTCATGACGTCCTCCGGAGCTAGAAGACGAAGACGGGAAAGGATCGCTTTCTCGAGAGATCCGGTGTTTACCGGTCCCCGGCCGCTTTCCATCTCACGGAGATATACCGCTGCTGCCTTTTCCGGGATCATAGCCATCCAATCTTCCGCCGGTCGGCTCCCGTACATGATCTCCCGGATCTCCTTGGCGGAACGGATCGTTCCATCCCCGTAACAGTCATGGGAAGCTCCGGTACGGGAAACGGTAAACAGATCGATGTCCGCATTTCTCCGGAGGATGGCTTTTGCATATTCCACCGCTAGAATGTTGTTGGGGCTACTCAGCACATCCGCCAGGTCACCGGAAACGGATGCCAGAGCTTCCTGTCTGGCCGCGGCATAGTTCTTGTTGATCTGCAGTTTCTGATGAAGTGCTTCCTCCATCTCCGGTGACAGCAGTGCTTCCGCGGTACGCATGATCGTATCCGCATTTCCGCATTCGCTGCCGAAGGAAAGGACGGAGATGCATCCGAGTCCCTCCAGGATACTAAGGGCACCGGAAGCAAAGGATTCCGCGGAAGAGCAGCTCCACGGGACCGGCAGTTCCAGAACGAGATCCGAGCCCTGAAGACAGGCTGCCTCCGCCCGTGCATATTTGGAGAAGCAGGCAGGTTCTCCGCGCTGCACGAAATCACCGGACATCACACAGACGATTCCGGTGTCTTCCCCGTATTGTTCCCTGGTTTTTCGTATCAGATACTCATGTCCGTAATGGAACGGATTGAATTCTGAAACGATCCCTACTGTATTTTGAAGCATTTTCTTAAAATACCTTGCCTTTTCAAAAAAATATATATAGAATGTGTTAAGTTACTCTTATTGATTGTAAATGAAATAAGTATATTAATCAACGGAAAGGAAATCATCATGAAAATACTCGTTATCAATGCGGGAAGCTCTTCTCTGAAGTATCAGCTTTTTGACATGGAGACCGAAACTGTTCTCGCGAAAGGTCTTTGTGAGCGTATCGGAATCGACGGCCATCTGAAACACACTCCTCTGGTAGAGGGCAAGACCGTCTACGATGAAGACATCGCACTTCCCACACACGCAGAAGCAATCACTGCTGTTATCGACAAGCTGGTCAGCCCGGAACACGGCGTGGTTTCTTCCATGAGCGAGATCGACGCAGTCGGCCATCGTGTCCTCCATGGTCTGGACAAGTTCTCCGGCTCCGTTCTGGTAAACGATGATGTTATGGCAGCTATTCAGGAAGCGGTCCCCTTCGGTCCTCTTCATAACCCGGCCAACATGACCGGTATCCGTGCCTGTCAGAAAGTCATGGGCGATGATGTTC
The DNA here is from genome assembly GCA_904501855.1 of Oscillospiraceae bacterium. Taxonomy (GTDB): domain Bacteria; phylum Bacillota; class Clostridia; order Oscillospirales; family Oscillospiraceae; genus UBA2922. Next base: position 21,701 of record CAJGCI010000015.1, read on the forward strand.
CGCAGGTCGCAGTATTTGATACCGCATTCCATCAGACGATGCCCGCCAAGGCATATATGTATGCGATCCCCTATGAGTACTATGAGAAGGATTCCATCCGCCGTTACGGTTTCCATGGAACCTCCCACCGCTATGTCGGCGGCCGTGTTGCCGAGATCATGGGTGTTCCCGAGAAAGATCTGAAAGTCATCTCCTGCCACATGGGCAACGGTTCGTCCATTGCAGCCATCGACGGTGGCAAATGCGTCGACACTTCCATGGGCTTTACTCCGCTGGTCGGCCTTCCCATGGGCACCAGATGCGGAGACCTGGATCCCGCCATCATGCAGTTCATCATGAACAAGTACGACCTCAGCATCGACGAGATGATGAACATCCTGAACAAGAAGTCCGGCGTTCTCGGCATCTCCGGTGTCAGCTCCGACTTCCGTGATCTGGACAAAGGTGCTTCCGAAGGCAATGAGCGCTGCGCTCTGGCACTGGATATGTTCCATTACTGGGTTGCCAAAGTCGTCGGCTCCTACGCCGCTGCAATGAACGGCGTTGACGCCATCGTATTTACCGCCGGTGTCGGCGAGAACTCCATCGCCACCAGAAAGGCGATCTGTGAGTACTTCGGCTATCTCGGCGTTGATTTCGACGATGAGGCAAACAAATGCCGCGGCAAGGAACAGCTGATCTCCACCCCGGATTCCAAGGTGAAGGTCTATGTGGTTCCCACCAACGAAGAACTGGTCATCGCCCGTGATACCAGAGATATCGTTTCCGGAAAATAATCCGATTGCAAGTCTCAGGGGAAGAGCTGAAACGGCTCTTCCCTTTTTTATGTGTTTTTCACCAAAGGGATCCCATGGAAAAACCTGTTTTTCACCATAAAATATCATTGACTTTACATGATGGTTTGGTGTAAACTATTCAAGCCGCATTGAATAGGTAGGAAGAATGTGTCCCGTACATATCACCTATGAGAGCGAGACCTGTTTAAGAAAGGATGAATACTTTGAAGGCAATTATCGTAACTGGCGGTAAACAGTATACCGTATCCGAAGGCGATGTCATCTACGTGGAGAAGCTCAATGCTGAAGACGGAGATGCAGTTACTTTCGATCAGGTACTGGCTATCGTAAATGGTAAGGAGACCGTTTTCGGAACTCCTGTAGTCGACGGCGCTTCCGTAAAGGGCAGTGTTGTAAAGAGCGGCCGTGGCAAGAAGATTCGCGTTTACAAGATGAAACCGAAAAAAGGTTACCGCAGAACTCAGGGCCACCGGCAGCCGTATACCAAAGTGCAGATCGATTCCATCACTGCATAATGGACTGAAACTGATTTTGACTAATGGAGGTGTAATTCCGAATGGCACATAAAAAAGGTATGGGTTCCACCAAGAACGGCCGCGACAGCAAGTCGAAGCGTCTTGGAGCAAAAAGAGCAGATGGTCAGTTTGTACTGGCTGGAAATATCCTTGTCAGACAGCGCGGAACGAAGATCCACCCGGGTACCAACGTTGGTAAGGGCAAGGACGACACTCTGTACGCACTGGTCGATGGCAAAGTTAAGTTTGAGCCGAAAGACAAGAACCGCAAGCAGGTTTCTGTCTACGAGATCGCTCAGTAATCAAAACTTGAAAGGGACGGGATATTTGCCCGTCCCTTTATCTTTAGCGAAAGGATTCC
>CAJGCI010000016.1 GCA_904501855.1 Oscillospiraceae bacterium
ACGCCGTACCATGGAGACCTACGGACAGATCGATCTTCTGATGAACAATGCCGGTATCGCCTTCGGCGGTCTGGTCACGGATCTTCCCTCCAGAGAGTGGGAATGGATCTTCCACATCAACTGCATGAGCCACATCTATACCATGAAGCGGGTCATCCCCATCATGGAAAAACAGGGTACCCCCTGCCACATCCTGAACGTCACTTCTCTGGCCGGACTTCTGACCATGGGGGATATGCCGTCTTACTACGCCACCAAACACTTCTCCACCGCTCTTGCGGAAAGTGTATATTATGACCTGCAGCGCACCGGGATCAACAACATCAAGATGTCGGTCTTCTGCCCCAGCTATGTCCATACGGATCTTCATCATTATGAACGTCATCGTCCGGAACGCTACAAGATCCCGGCAGACGATCCTTACTACACCAGCGAAGCATATAAGAACGAGCTGAAGAAGGCAGAGCACGTAATCACCACCGGCTCCCCGGTGGACACCGTCGGTCCCCTCGTTTTCGAAAACATCGAGAAAGAAAACTTCTATATTCAGATGCATCCCAATACCAAACCTTTGATCCGGCACCGTATGAAGGATATCCTGAAAGAACGCAATCCGGACTACCGTTTTACCTACGACATCTCAGGTCTGGTAGAGGGAAGAGTCTCTCTCAAAAGCATCTGGTACGTTCTTACACATCTTTGATCTCAATCCATTTTATATCCCGGTTCCTGTTTCTTCAGGAACCGGGAATTCTTTCTGCCGGAGAAATTGTTTTTCTTGGCGAGAGATGGTAGAATGTTCTCATTCTATGAGAGGAAACACACACCATGGCAGATTACAATGAAGCAATCGTTGCGGAACTGACCGGAAAGCTGTCCGCATATGTGAAGATCCTGCCGGATCATACCGAGAGCACGACCTTCCGCCTGCTCCAGCACGTGACCGATGAAGAGGCGATCAATTCCCTGACCACCGATGACCTCATGGAGATTGACGACCGGTTTCACCGAGCAGTGGAAGAGATGGGCCATGTCCTCGAGCCGAACAAGTTCAATGAACTGGTCATTGCACTGAATTTCAATACACCATTCATTCTGAAGTTTGATCCCGACGAACCGGATGAAGATCATGATCACCACCACGATCACGAACATCATCATGGATGCGGATGCGAACATCACGACTGATGTACTTGTTATGAAAGGGATTATTAGATAGATGGAAAACACTTCGCTGCGCTACGGTTTTGTAGGAGATGCACGCCGGCTGGCTGAGATCCTCTCTGTAGCGAACAAGAACAACCTCACCCAGGGCCTGACACCGGAAAAGGTCGCCAACACTTTCAAACAGCTGGGCACTGCCTTCATCAAGATTGGCCAGGTCCTGAGCCTTCATCCGGAGGTCCTTCCCCCGGAATACTGTGAAGCACTGAAAGGGCTGCGTAATGACGTTCCCTCAATCAACGCGTCCATGATCCGGGATATCATCTCCCAGGAATACGGCAGACCTTGGAACACTGTTTTCTCCAAGATCTCCGGAATCCCGGAAGGTTCTGCGTCCATCGCCCAGGTCCATGAGGCCAGACTGCTGGACGGAACCCGTGTGGCCATCAAGGTCCAGAGGCCGGACAGCTATCAGATGATGGAACAGGATATCCGTCTTCTGAAGCGTGCCCTGAATGTCCTGAAGTTAAAAGAGCTGGAAGACAAAAAGTGGATTCTGGAAAATGCCATCGATGAGACATGGCGGGTAGCCAAGGAAGAGATGGACTTCATCAAGGAAGCCGATAACATCGAACGGATGGCCAAGATCCTGGAGCCCATGGCTTTTGCCACCACTCCCGGCGTATATCATGAATACACGACAAAAGATGTGCTGGTCATGGAATTCATTGACGGCATCGATCTGGAAGATATTGAAGGTCTGAAGGCCGCCGGCTACGACATTCGCGAAGTCTGTACGAAGCTGATCCGCAGCTATATCAAGCAGTGGGCGGAAGATCAGTTCTTCCAGGCGGACCCGCACCCCGGCAACGTCCGGATCCGGGACGGCCAGATCGTATGGCTGGATCTCGGAATGATGGGCGAGCTGACCGATACGGAAACGGAATGTCTGCATCACTGCATGCACGCGATCCTGAAAAACGATATCGATGAACTGATGGAGTGGGGATGGATCCTGCTGGACATGCCGGATCATTATCCCAAGCGCGCTGAACTGACTGAGGTCATCAAAAAGCTTCTGAACAAGTACCGTGCCATGACCGTCAGCGATATGAACAGCTCGTCGGAAGTCATCGACGACATCATGGATCTTCTGACAAATTTCTATATCAATATCCCCATCGACCTTAACATGTACGGAAGAAGCCTCGTCATCATGGAAGGCACTGTAGCCGACCTGGATCCCGACTCCAACCTTGTGGATATCATCGCGGTCCATCTGGCAGCTTATGCCATCGGAAACGGAGCGGCCGGCCAGATCGCCCGGAAGCTGTCGCACCGAAAGCTTATTGCCGGAAAGCCCCTTCGGCACAGCACTTATCAGGAGATCGACATCGATCCCACGGATCAGGAGCTGCTCACAGAAGAGGAATACGCCATTCTCGCACAGGAGGAAGCAGAACGGAAAGAAGCAAAATAACACGATAAAAAACAGAGCCAGATTGTACGATCTGGCTCTGTTTTTTTGTCTGTTGTCAGCTCACATCGACTTCCACTCCGCCAAGGCCCTGTTTCAGACCTTCCAGAATGGTCTTCGGATTCAGCTTATGAACAACGCTGGCCTGCTCGATGGATTCGGTCAGTGCAGATCCGCAGCCAACACACCCAAGTCCGAGGCTGATCAGGATATCGCCCGCAGCAGGATACTCCTGCAGCAGATCTCCGATGATCGTCGTACGGCTGATGGGATCTCTGGCATCGCTGAGGATCTTCTCGATATCTGCCTTGACATCTCCGGAGATGGTTCCCATCTTGAAGTTGCTGATCAGCAGTCCGCCGATGACCTCGGACAGGAACCCGGGCATCGTCGGTCCGAGATGGATACGACGTACATCCAGTGACAGGAGCGTCAGCAGTACCAGTACCGCTTTCTGCTCATACCAGGAAATGTTATAGACCACGGGAACGTGGTTGATGTCCGGTGCGTTGAGCACTTCCTGCAGTTTCAGTGCGGTCATGATCAGGGAATAGCAGTCATTGCACTGTCCGGCATCTATCACTCTGGGAATCCCGTCGATATCGCCGAGATTCAGCTTGTTGTAACGGTACTTTGCACATCCGGCGGTAAGGATCACCGTATCCTCCGGAAGTTCCTTGGCAAATTCCGTGTAGTATTCTCTGGTATTGTGACGACCGTCGCAGCCTGCCATCACCACGAACTTCTTGATCTTTCCGGCTTTGATAGCCTCACCCAGCTTGTCAAAGACCTCAAAGATCTGATTCATTCCGAAACCGGTGGTAACCGAACCGGTCTCCAGCTCCGTGGGCGCTGCGCACTGCTTTGCCTGCTTGATGATGGCGGAAAAGTCTTTGGTCTCACCGTAAGTGCCGTCAATATGCTTTACCCCGGGATAATGTACCACTCCGGTGGTATATAGACGGTCCTTATAGGAATCTTTGGGTGGAACGAGGCAGTTGGTGGTCAGCAGGATCGGTCCGTTAAAGCTTTCAAACTCCTTGGTCTGCTCATGCCATGCGCCACCGTAATTTGCCACCAGATTGGGATACTTTTTCAGTTCCGGATAGCCGTGGGCTGCCAGCATCTCTCCATGGGTATAGACATCCACTCCGGTTCCCTGTGTCTGTTCCAGAAGCATCTCCAGATCACGAAGATCATGGCCGGAAACCAGGATTCCGGGGTTCTTTCCCACTCCGATGTCCACTTTCGTTGCCACAGGATTTCCATAGGCTTCGGTGTTGGCTTTATTCAGCGTGGACATGGCCAGCATGCCGTAGTTTCCGACTTCCAGGGCACAGGAAATCAGCTGTCCGCCGCTGACCTGATCATCATTGAGCATGGCCAGCATGCGTTCCATGAACTCCGCAAGCCGCTCATCGCCGGCACCCAGCACATCAGCATGATAGGAATACGCGGCCAGTCCTTTCAGCCCATACATGACCAGTTCTCTGGCGCTGCGTTCATCCTCATCCTGCTCGGCAAGGACACCGATCTCCGCCGCCTTGGCTTCATATTCCGAAGGATCTGCCGGCTGCCAAGTTACTGCCTCAGAAAGAAGCAGACGGACCTGAACATTCTCCAGCACCTCATCTCGCATATCCATGGTCAATGCAATGCGATCCCGCAGATAATCGGCATCGAAGCAGACATTTGTCACCGTCAGGAACAGGTTCTCCGTCACCAGGCGGTCCGGCTCGCTGGGTGTTTTCTTTCCTTCCGCTCTGCACTGGCATAGCGCTTCGCAGAGACCTTTCGTTACATACAGAAGAACATCCTGCATCGCCGCAACTTCCGGCGTCTTACCGCACATACCACATTCCGTACATCCGGTTCCGGCGGCAGTCTCCTGGCATTGATAACAAAACATTTTATTCTCCAAAAAACGACCTCCCTGTCTTTTTTTATTGATCGTAAGTCATTGTATCAAATTCCGGGAGGCAAAACAGTATAATATGCCACGTTTTTTAAAAAAACAGACCAGAACAACATATTCTGGTCTGTAAGTTTCTTTATGCGGTTTTCTTGATGCTGATATTCAGTGTCTTGCGGATCGCCCGTATGACCGGCGGCATTACGTTGGCATATACGCTTCCCTTTGCAATGGCAATGAGGAACCGCGGAAGAAGCGGTGCCAGGATATATGCCGGAGTGAAGAATCCGTAGATGTGGCTGTAAATGATCAGAGAGACGGTGTTCAGCGCAGTAATCACCAGCTCTGCACCAATCATCGTGATCCAGGGATCTTTCCCTTCCAGTGAATAATTGCTTCGTTTAGCCAGCATGCCGGCTACGAGGCCTCCCACCATCAGCGGGATCACCCATAACGGAAGCGTCGGATCAGCGCCAAACCGGAGCATCTGATAAATGGAGGTGCCCAGTACGCCGATGATCATTCCGTCCCAGGGCCCGAACAGTGCGGCACCCAGTAGGATCGGCAGGTCTTCAAAAGTAATCTTCAGATTACCAAAATCCAGCGATACCAGTCCCAGGACTACACACATTGCAGTCAGGATGGCATCATACGCCATCTGTTTAGTTTTCAATAGAATGCTCCTTTCATGACAAGTCAGTTGCCACGAAAGATTTGCATCTTTTTGTGGCAGCGGATGCGGATAACGCACCGTACATTTTCATGTTTCGTCTGCAGACAACATCCCATCCTGCAGCACTAAAACGCGCGATATCCTACTCTGACAACAAAACACAGAGGCCTTTCCCCTGTTTCGGCCTTATTATACTATCCCTTTTCTCTTTTGTATACCTTAATTCTGTTAATATTCCGTGGCGAACTGCACCCATTTTTCTCCGCAATCAGGCACCTTTTTGTGTAGTTTTTCTTGTTGTCTTTTTTCGGAACTGGTACACTGATACCCATAGACAACCGCCACCACTCCAATCGGGAGGAATTGACTTGAAACTGATACATCTGTCTGATCTTCATCTGGGGAAACGATTAAACGAGTATTCCCTGCTGGAAGATCAGAAATACATCCTTCGGCAGATCCTTACCATCATCCGTGAAGAACAGCCGGACGGCATCCTCATCGCCGGAGACATCTATGATAAGCCCGTTCCATCTGCAGAAGCGGTCCATTTGCTGGACGACTTTCTCAGTGAGCTCCACGGGCTGGATCTACCTGTCCTGATCATCAGCGGGAACCATGATTCCGCAGACCGTCTGCCCTTTGCGGGCAGGATCCTGAAGGACAGCAGGATCTATATCTCCCCGGCATATCGGGGAGAAACCGTGTGCATCGATCTTGCTGATGAGCACGGTCCGGTGCACTGCTATCTGCTTCCGTTCATAAAACCCGTTCATGTTCGTGCTTCCCATCCCGAGGCGGATATCACAAGCTACAATGATGCCCTGAAGATTGCCATCGAAGACATGAACATCGATCCTTCGCAGCGAAATATCCTGCTGACCCATCAGTTCGTATCCGGTGCTCAGCGCAGCGAATCGGAAGAACTGACTGTCGGCGGCACCGATCAGGTGGACCTGTCCCTGATGGCAGGGTTCCATTATGTGGCTCTTGGCCACCTTCACCGGCCCCAGACTCTTGGGGAATCCGGCAGGGTCCGTTATTGCGGAAGTCCGCTGAAATACTCCTTCTCGGAAGCCGACGGAGATAAAAGTGTCACCGTCGTCAACATGGACGGCAGCGGAGATGTGGAGATCTCCCTGCGTCCCCTCCATCCCGTACGGGAGATGAGAGAACTGCGGGGCACCTATGAAGAACTGACTGCCCGGAGCTTTTACGAAGGGACCACTTACCGGGAAGACTATGTCCATCTGACCCTCACCGATGAGGAGGATGTTCCCGATGCTCTGGGAAGGCTGCGCAGCATTTATCACAACATCATGAAACTGGATTACGACAATCTCCGCACCCGGTCTGCCGGCGGAGAACTGCCGGATGTTCAGGAAGAACTCTCACCTATGGACCTGTTTTCACAGTTCTATGAAGCGCAGAACGGTATGACGATGAGCGAGGAACAGTCAGCCATCGTGACGAATCTGATCGATGAGATCTGGGAGGTGGAACGATGACTCCGAAGAAGCTAACCATGACCGCTTTCGGTCCCTATCTGGAGGAGACCGTCATTGACTTCGAACAATTCTCCCGCAACGGTCTGTTTCTGATCACCGGAGATACCGGTGCCGGTAAAACGACCATCTTCGATGCCATCGCGTTTGCGCTTTACGGCGAACCCAGCGGAGATTTCCGAAGCGTTTCCATGCTCCATTCCAAAGGCGTCCCCCTGACGACGCCGACCAAGATCACATTTGATTTCCGGTATGCCGGAAAGGATTACCGTGTGGAACGGGTCCTTCGGTATACCAGGCCCCGGAAAGCAGATACCGCTCCCACGCTGAAGGCGGAAGCGGCACTGTTTCTTCCCGACGGATCCGTTCTGGACCGTCCTTCGGACGTAAACACTGCCATTGAAACGATTCTTGGCCTCAGTCTCACACAGTTCCGTCAGATCAGTATGATCGCTCAGGGAGATTTTCTGAAGCTGCTGCATGCGACCACGCAGGATCGCATTAAGATCTTCCGTCAGCTGTTTGGGACGGAACCTTATCAGAAACTTCAGGACCGCCTGCGCACTGCCAGTTCTCAGGCAGAACGGGAATGGGAGGAATGCCGCCGCGGCATCTTCCAGGAGATCGAACGGCTGTCCCTTCCGGAGGAGGATCCGGATGAAGAGGTCCTGAACAATATCCGGAACCAGGCGGAACCGATGGATCTGATCTACCCCCTGCTGGACCGGGTCCTGCAGCGGGAAACTCTCCGCGGCGAACAGCTGGAGGAAACGTCTCATAATCTGCAGGCAAAGATCGATCGGTGCAACACGCAGAAAGGAACGCTGGAATCCAGGGACCGAAACCTTCTTCAGCTGGATCAGTATCAAAAAGATCTCGCGGCGCTGGATCCGCAGATGAAGGCTCTTGTTAAAGAACGGGACGTATTAAGAATCCGACTTCCGGAGGCTGAGTCTGCCTGGGAACAGTCACTCGCCATCAAGCAGACGCTTCCGCAGTATGATCTTATGGAAAACCGCCGTTCCGAGTTGAAAACAAGCGAGGCGGATCTGTTCCGTCTTTCGGAGATCATTCCGCAAAACAGAGAGATGCTGGCGAAATATATTCAGTCCATGGAGCAGGACAGAGAAAAGATGTCGCAGCTGGATGAGCAGCTGAAACAGGAACCGGAACTTCTCCTTTCACAGCAGAAACTTCAGCAGGAAGAAGGAGCGCTCAATTCTCTGTCCCAGGCATACAGGGAGTATCTGGAAGCAGACAAAAGCTTCCGCGATGCTCAGGCTGAGTTTATGGACCGGCACCGGGAAGCGGAGCAGGCGGCGCAGGATTTCCGGGTGCTCAACGACCGTTTTCTCGCTGCTCAGGCAGGGCTTCTGGCAAAGGATCTGCAGGACGGTCTTCCCTGCCCGGTATGCGGTTCCCTGCATCATCCGTCTCCGGCGTCACTGTCCGAAGGTGCGCCTTCCGAATCCCGGCTGAAGGAAGCCCAGAAGCAGCGGGATGCCAGTGAACAGGCACAGTCGGAAGCCAGTACCGCGGCCGGGCGCTATCAGGGCATTCTCAACCAGAGAAAGGAGCGTCTCTCTTCCGAGAGTTCTGCCCTGTTTGGCGAGGTGGTTTTGCCGGAACAGCTACCGGAAAAGATCTCCCTCCGGCAGAGAACGCTGCTGGATTCCAAAAATGAGCTTGCGGACGCACTGAATAAACTGAACAAGATTCGGACTCAGCTTGAAACGCTTCAGAGCAGTCTCCCCCAGCGGGAAGAGCAGCGGGAGAACATGGTGGAAAAGCTCCATCGGCAGGAAGTCGACCAGTCTTCTCTGAAGGCATCGGCCGACGGGCTGCGTCAGGAAGTCCGGAAACTGGAAGAGTCTCTTCCCTATCCGGATAGAAATACCGCTGTGCAGGCAATGGAACAGCTCAGTTCTCAGGCCGGCAGGATCGAAGAGGAGCTTAAAAAGGCGGACGAGGAGCTGCGCGTTTCCGAAGCCCGACAGAAGGAACTGCTTGGTAAAGTCCAGGCTCTTCAGACTTCTCTGAAAGAAGCACCGGATCTTACTCTGGATTCCGTCATGGCAGAGCTGGATGCTCTCACAAAGGAGAAAAACGTTCTGGCGGAACAGCATCAGAAGAACAGGCTCATGGTTGCATTGTGGTCGCAGGTCCGCGACGCTCTCCTAGTCCGGAATGAACAGTATCATGCGCTGGGTGCCCGTTTCACACAGCTCCGCGCGCTGTCGGATACCGCCAGCGGAACTCTCGCCGGCAAGGAGAAAATCATGCTGGAGACCTATATCCAGATGAAGTATTTCGACCGGATCCTGCGGCGTGCCAATACCCGGTTTATGGTCATGTCCGACGGACAGTATGAACTGAAGCGAAAGGAAACTGCGGAGAGCCTTCGCACCAACAGCGGACTGGATCTTAACGTCGTTGACCACTACAACGGCGGCGAACGGGATGTCCGCACACTTTCCGGCGGTGAGTCTTTCCAGGCTTCACTGTCTCTGGCACTTGGCCTTTCCGAGGAGATCCAGTCTTCCGCCGGCGGAATCCAGCTGGACTCCATGTTTATTGATGAGGGTTTCGGTACGCTGGATGACGATGCACTGCAGAAGGCCATGGATGCTCTTGTGCGTCTGGCAGACGGCAACCGCATGGTGGGGATCATTTCCCATGTTTCCGAACTTCGGGACCGGATCGATCAACAGATCGTCGTTCGCAAAGACCGCACCGGCGGCAGTTCCGTGGAACTGACCACATGATCGTAAATATTTAATAGAAATGTCACAAATATTTCTTAAGGCTTTCTATAATTGAAGTCAGGAATAATACATCTCGAAAGGAGCATCTGCCGACTTCTGGCAGATGATGGTAAACCATGAAAAAACTGTTTGCTGTTCTTTTGGCTCTCAGCATGATTTTCATTCTCTGTGCGTGCGGAACGGAAGACGTCTCCACCGCTGCAAATACCGGTACTGCCGAGGCACAGCAGGAACCGGCATCGGACAATGCAGCTGCGGAGTCCAGCACTGCACCTGCCGAGGCTGAGCAGGCTGCGGATCCGTCAGCGACTGCCAACACGGTGCTTCTCAGTGATATTCCCGGTGAACCGGAAGGTGATCTGGGCAGCTGTCACATAAAGCTCATTGGCTGTGATTACTGCGGAGATGACAATGGCAACACAGCGATCATCATCACTTTCCAACTGACCAACAAGGGTCCGGATGCCATCGTTCCCATTGAGACCCTCACCTGCCAGGCATTCCAGGACGGCATGTCCATTTCCATGGCTACCATCTCCAATTCGCCTCTCTATGACGGCGGTGCCGCCATGAATGCTGCAGTCGCTCCCGATGACACTGCCGTGCTGAAGTGCGCCTTTACTCAGGCAAGTGATGCTCCCATCGAGTTTGATGTTACGGAAGTCGCCGCCATTGACGGGGCAAAAGTATACGGCAGCTTTGAAGCCGCCGTGTGAGTCCATATAGCAACAAAAAACGCTGAGCATGAGCTCAGCGTTTTTTTGCGTTCAATAATACAGGGTCTTGTTGTCATACCATATGAACTGTCCGGAAGGATCGGTATTGCCGTTCTGTTCGATCTCCTGACTGAGATTCGTCAGACTGCTTTCAATATCGTCGATCTTATGCACGATCAGCGCATACACATCCCGGCACGGATCTCCGAACTGATCATGATGCTGAAGCAGGATCGCGATCAGATGATAGAACCATTCCTCTCCGTACTGTTTCACGATATAATCCTTATGCTCCTCCACCATCTCGGCACCGAAGAATCGATGCGAGACGAACGATCCCTTCTGGTAGACCCCGTAATCCATCTCTCTTGTTTTTCCGATATCGTGGAGAATACATCCGATCACCAGAAGATCCCGTTTGTCCGGTGATTCCTTCATCTGACCGGAGGAATCCTTATTCGAAAACAGGATCGGGTAATTGTCCAGTACGATAGGGAGAAAATCCACCATCTTTACGGTATGCGCCAACAGCCCGCCTTTGCAGTTGTCGTGGTGGCTCATCGCGGCAAACTCTTCCTTCAGGCGGGAAACCAGCGTTTCATTCTGATAAAGGAGCCGGTCCAGTGTTTCCCGTCCCTTTTCCGAGAGCATCCGGCAGGAGTTTTCCTGCAGCGCCAGAAACCATTCTTCCGTATTATACAGTTCCGGCATGAACTGCCCGATGGAATACCCGGTCACTTCCTGCAGGTCATCGATGATCACCGAATAACTGCCCTGATATTCATCCACACGTCCGGAAATGGAACAGACATGATTGGCCAGCGGGTTCTCTTTCAGTTTCTGAAATGCGCGGCTGCTGGACCATGCCCGGAATTTCACGGAATGACCGGACTGGATTTTTCCGTCAATATATTCACTTCCGCTCTTTGCGGTTTTCACCGCATAGCTTCCGATGAGAACGATGCCTTCCATAGGAAGGTTTGCCGTCAGTTCTTTCAGCTCTTCCGGTCGGATAATATCCATTGTGTTTCCTCCCGCTTTTGTTTTTCCCATTATATCGTTTTTCACGGGCTTTGTCATTGTCAAACGGATGAAAAAAGATCTTCGCCGCAACGGCGAAGATCTTTTCTTTTATGTTGCCAGGATCTCCTTCAGCGTGAGATCCCTTCCGGTGAGCGGTGTCACTTTGGCGCTGCCGCAGCTCGGGCATTTTATGGCGCTGGTGAGATTGACCGGGAACTCCTCTCCGCAGTCCATACAGGCTGCCGCTCCTTCCAGTTCCTCAATCACGAACTCAACACCATCGAGCTCCGTACCGTCCGTCACCGCCACCCATGCATCCGCCAGGTAGCTGGGAACGACTCCGCTGAGGGTCCCCACCTCCACTGTGATACGCTGCACTTCTTCCAGTTGTTCATCTTTGATGATACCGCGTACCATCTTCAGCATTGCATCACATATTCCAAGCTCATGCATTATTTGCTAACCGCCTTTTTCACGATGTTACCGGCTTTCTTGACCAGACCTTCTGCCGCCTTGATGGGCATGGTCTCAAAGGTGCCTGCATGCCAGTCGCGGACTTTCTTCAGATGGATCGCATCGAACTCACACTTGGTGGTGCACAGGCCGCAGCCGATGCAGAGATATTCGTCCACTTTCGTGGCTCCGCAGCCAAGGCAGCGTGCCGTTTCCTTGCGGACCTGTTCCTCGGTAAAGGTCATTCTTGCGTCCGCGAAGGTCTTTGCCTTTTCCGCATTGTATCCGCGTACCTGACGGCGTCCGGTATCGTATCCCTCGGGGATCTCCGCAGCGTCCTTGTTGAGAGAACGATAGACGCGGCGGTCACGGCCCATGGTCAGAGTCTGTCCGGGATGTACGTAACGGTGCAGAGAGATCGCGGCTTCCTTACCTGCGGCAATCGCATTGATTGCAAAGCTCGGTCCGGTGTAGCAGTCACCGCCGACGAAGATATCCGGCTGCGCACTCTGATAGGTCAGTTCATCTGCTTCGGCGATGCCTTTCTTATTGGTCTTCAGGAGACCGACATCCAGGCTGCCCCAATCCACGACCTGACCGATGGAGCCGATGACGGTATCCACCTCGATGGTCTCAAACTCGCCGGTACCAACCGGTTTGCGGCGTCCTTTTTCATCCGGATCACCAAGCTTCATGACTTCCACTTTCAGGGCTTTCACCTTGCCCCTGCTGCCGATGATCTCCACCGGGGCGCGCAGGAACTTGAATTCCACGCCTTCCTCTTTGGCTTCTTCCACTTCTTCGGGATCCGCCGGCATCTCTGCCTCGCTGCGGCGGTAGATGATATAGGTCTCTTCCGCGCCAAGACGGACTGCCGTACGGCAGACGTCCATGGCCACGTTACCGGCACCGATAACAGCACACTTCTTGCCGACGGACGGAGCCTTATCCAGATTCACATCACGCAGGAAATCCACACCGCCGAAAACGCCCTTCAGATCCTCACCGGGAACACCGATGGGGGCAGATTTCTGGGCGCCGATGGCCAGATAGAATCCCTTGTAGCCTTCGTCGCGAAGCTGCTGGATAGTAATATCCTTGCCCACTTCCACACCGCACTTGAACTCGACTCCCATCTCACGGATGATGTCGATCTCAGCATTGAGGACGTCTTTCTCCAGACGGAAATTGGGGATTCCCATGGTTAGCATTCCGCCGGGGACCGGGTTGCGGTCAAATACCGTAACGGGATAGCCTTTCTTTGCCAGATAGAAGGCGCAGCTCAGGCCGGCCGGGCCGGAACCGATCACGGCGATCTTCTCCTCATAGGGTCTTCCGATCTGGTTGACCATCTTGGGAATGGACCGGGTCTCCGCCTGCAGATCGTGGTCTGCGATGAAACGTTTCACCTCATCGATGGCAACTGCTTCATCCACGCCGCCGCGGGTGCATTCCTCTTCGCATTTCTTGTTGCAGATACGTCCGCATACTGCAGGCAGCGGGTTTTCGGTTTTAATAAGATCCAGGGCTTCCTTGTATCTTCCCTGAGCCGCCATCTTCAGATAGCCCTGTACGGGAATGTGAGCCGGGCAGGCCACTTTACAGGGAGCCGTACCGGAAGGCATGACGTCCTCGCGGTTCTCACGGTAATCGGGGTTCCACGCGGCCTTGGATATCAGATGATCGGCCAGCTTGGTGTATTCCGGCATCTCCAGTTCCGTCTTGGAGCAGAGTTTCTGTCCGAGTCGCAGTGCGTTTGCCGGGCAGGCTTCCACACACTGTGCGCAGGCAACACATTTGGCTTCATCGATCTCCGCAACGAAGTTGGAACGGATCGCGTCACGGGCACCGAACATCAGGCCGACGCGGAGTCCGAAACAGGCGCAGGCGCAGCAGTTGCAGATCGCAGCACTCTCACCGGCTTCCTCAATGTTGGGAATATCATGCATCAGTCCGTTCTCTTCGGCGCGGTGAATGATCTCCAGCGCTTCTTCCTTGCTGATCTCACGGGCACGGCCGGTGCGGATATAATGTTCTGCACCCTTACCCATCTGAACGCACATCTCTTCCGCCAGGTGTCCGCATCCGTCATTGATGGAGGAACGGGAAGCACGGCAGGAGCAGGGAGACACGCAGAATTTGTCATACTTGTCGAGATAATAGCTGAGTCTCTCATAATCATGAACATTGGGAATGTCCTTGATGGCGCTCTCAACGGGGATAACGCGCATCAGACCATAGCCGTTGGGGATGAGCGGGGACATGGTCTGCATGCGGATACGGGTGTATTCCTCAAATGCCTTGCCCACTTCCGGGTGAGTATCCAGAAGTTCCTGGTTGTTGACCAGCATCTCCATGATGCCGGGAGCGAAGATCTGCATGAAGTACACATCTTCCCCTAACTTTTTGTCATACGTGCAGCGGAACACGCCGATCCAGGCAAGGTGCTTGGCTATTTTTTCCACCTCGTCCACCGGTTTTCCGACTTTCTTAGCCAGATATCCGACCGTTCTGTCCTTGCGGAGGCCGGCCGCAATGGCCACATCGGCTTCATCATCCGTCAGGATGCTTGCCAGGCTGTAGTATTCCGGTGCGTTTTCATCAATCTTGTTGACTACACCGGTCAATCCTCCGACAACATGACAGAGCCGGACGATCTTTGGTCTTAGTTGTGCCATTTTTGAATCTCCTTCTTCTTTCGCTTATTGATTAAGGTCCCTCAATTCGATGCCTTATACTTTTGTTACCATTTATTGTATAAAAGCAACTGTGCTTTTGCAAGAAAATTAACAAGCCAAAATCCGCCCTTCCCCACTTTTCTGCAAAGTTGTCATTTTCCATCTCAAGGAATTGTTTGCATCGACGGAACATGGTACAATAAAACCACTTTTTTTAAGGAGGGATCTTTGTGTTCGGACATCTTGTTGCCACGATTATCGGGTTGCTGGTCGTCGTTCTATCCGGCGCTTTTGTGACCATCATCAATCCCATAGTGGGGATCCCTTTCATTCTCTGCGGGATCTTCCTGCTTCTGTTTCCGAACTTTCTCAGCAACAAGCTGTTTGACCGCAGCAAAGACCCTTCTGCTGCTGCCGACAATTCGGAATCGCCTGAGATCCCCCGCATCGAAAACTACAAGCTCTCCGGAGTGGAATACCACACGGAAGAGATCCGGTCGCTTGGCACCGAAAATCCGGACTATCTGCTGGATCGCGAGGCGATCATCGCCAAGCAGATCGGAGGAGAGAACCTCTATCCCTACACATTTGAACCACTGCCAGCCCAGCTGAATATCCAGGGCGAGGAAGTTGCCGTAGTCGTTCAGGGCAAGACCGTAGGAACCATCGGTCGCAACAACCGGGAACGGGTCCGGCGCCTTCTCTCCAGTGACCGCATGGAATCCGCTGTTGTGAAGATCACCGGCGGTCCCCGCCGTATACTCAGCGCTCAGGACGGGCAGTTGCATGATTATCAGGAAGACTATGCAGTCCGTCTTGAGATCACGATCCGTTCTGGCAAAGAAAACGGAGGCGCAAGCAATGACTGATCAGAATCTGGAAACCAAATACCAGGCGCTGCTGTCCTATCTGCGTCAGTTCGACTGTATCGCAGTTGCCTTTTCCGGCGGAGTGGATTCTTCTTTTCTCCTGTATGCCGCCAAGGAAGCGCTGGGCGATAGTGTTCTTGCCGTGACAGCGGTATCCCCCATTTTCCCCAGTTCCGATGAAAAGGAGACGCGCCTGTTTTGCAGTAAATACGGGATCAAGCAGGAGTTCTACCCCAGCGGAGACCTGTCAAAACCTCATTTTCAGACGAATCCTAGGGATCGCTGCTACCACTGCAAAAAGGATCTCTTCACTGGCATCCAGTCTCTGGCTGCAGAACACGGAATCCTGACGGTGGCGGAAGGCTCCAATATGGATGACCGCAGCGATTACCGTCCCGGCAAAATCGCGATCGAAGAACTTGGGATCCTCAGTCCGCTGCAGAAAACCGGTTTTTACAAATCCGAGATCCGGGAGCTGTCCAATCAGTTCGGCCTGCCCACCTGGGACAAGCCGTCCTTCGCCTGTCTGGCGTCCCGCTTTGTATACGGGGAAGCCATCACGGAAAACAAACTTCACATGGTGGAACAGGCGGAAATGGGTCTTCATAATCTTGGATTCCGCCAGTGCCGGGTCCGGATCCACGGGATGATGGCACGCATTGAACTGCTGCCGGAAGATATGGACCGCTTTTTCGAAAAGCGCACACGGGAATCCGTCAATCACATGCTGAAAGACCTCGGTTTCAAACATGTTTCCGTAGATCTGCAGGGATACCGTACCGGAAGTATGAACGAATGAAAAAAAGTCTCAAGCAAACCCAAGTGGGCTTGTTTGAGACTTTTGGTTTTAATAGGATTCCGGTTCTTCCGTCTGCCGCACCGCCGCAACGGCGGTCTTCGTACTGGAAACTTCTCCGCAGATGGAGCGGAATTCTTTTCGGATGGAGTCCACATTGACACCGATGGATTCCGCCGTCTCGCTATTGACGGTAGCAACTCCCAGTGTCAGGATCTGCACCGGCAGTTCATTGACTGCGGTTCCTTCAATGAGGATCTCCGCTGCCAGATCCGCGGCAGCAATACCCAGCTCCTTGCCATTGGCGCCATATCCCAGAAATGCGCCCTGAACGGCAAATTCCTCGGTTCCTCCATAGTGAGGAATACCGGCATCGATGAACAGCTGATAGATGGACTGCTCGCTGTTCAGCACCGCCGGATCCGCCGGCGTTATCACGGCATCCACACCGTCTTCCACCAGCGCATAGGCCGCGCTGAAGATCTCATCATCATTGGATCCCATGGCTTCCTCAAACCCGATACCCTTGCTGTCCAGATACCGTTTTGCTTCCGCCATGGACTGGCGGGAGCTTTCATTTTCGCTGTTGTAGAGCAGACCCACTCTCTCGATATCCGAATCCGCTGAGAGCATCATCTGCAGGAGCGTGCGGATCTCGATGATATCTGTCGCTCCGGTGATATTGCTCTCAGGCCGTTCCATCGATTTGATCAGGCCTTCCTCAAGGGGATCCGTGGTCACTGCAAACACGACAGGGATTCCCGTTCCCTTGGTGCACGCCTTCATGCGCTTCGCCGCCAGCGGTCCAATTGCGATGATGCCGTCCACTTCCGCATCAAGGAAGTCCTGGCCGATCTCATCGATCAGCGGGCGCTTTCCGTCGGCAACTTCCGTGTATTTTTTGTAGTCAAACCGGATCCCGGCCTGCTTTCCTTTCACGTACAGTTCCCGCTGGACGCTCTTTGTCACTTTGTTCCAGAACGCATCCTCGGATTCCTGCACGATCCCGATCCGATACAGGTCATGCTGTTCTGTGCTCTCATCCTCAGATTCTATGCTGATCTCCTGACTTCCGGCACCGCATCCGCACAGAGACAGCACCAGAAAAAGAACGCACAGAAGTGCTCCTGTTTTTCTTTTATTATCTCTCATCCTGTCCCTGCTTTCCTGCAGCACAGAAGAACTCAAAAGATCCTTCCGCCAAGAGTTTATCGTCTCCATATACGGATACTTCCACTACGGAAATCGCATGCCCGTCTTTCAGCAACTTTGCTTTCGCCCGGATCAGATCCCCTCTGGCCGGTTCAAGATAGTGCATGGTAGACGATGTAGTCACACAGTATTCGTCATGCGTGGTCCTGACAGCCAGACCGGAAGCGGCGTCACAGATGGTGGCGACAAATCCACCGTGGGCGATCCCCCACAGGTTCCTGTCCTCTTCTTCGATCCGGGCACTCATCACGCAGGATCCGACTCCCACACTGTCCACCTGGATCCCGCATTTTTCATGAAACGGACTTTTGTCCAGCCACGCTCTTGCTTCTTCTATGGTCACGTAATGTTCTCCTAAAAATGATTTGAGTGTTTCATGGAACACATCTTTAAAGTATACCTTACTTTTGCAGTGTGCTCAAGGCAGTTGCTATCAAATCCTCTTCTGCACGGCATCTGGACTCCGCTTCCACTTGAAATGGGTAATCGAATGAAATATGATAGTTCTATAAAAAAGAAACGCGGGTGAGACCATGGCAGACAACAGAAAAAACTCCGATTTCAGACGGCAGGGAAAGAAACTCAGCAGTTCCCTGAGCATGGATCAGAAACTGCAGCTCCTCAGCGGGGCGAATTTCTGGCAGACGCATGCCCTGCCCCGGCAGAACATGAGTGCGATTCGCGTGTCCGACGGACCCCACGGGCTCCGGAAAGA
Organism: Oscillospiraceae bacterium; assembly: GCA_904501855.1. Lineage (GTDB taxonomy): Bacteria > Bacillota > Clostridia > Oscillospirales > Oscillospiraceae > UBA2922. The sequence goes on from CAJGCI010000016.1 coordinate 17,959, forward strand.
ATCCGGGCAGGCCACCGGTCTGGCCATGGCTCCTTCCGAGCCGGCGGTATGCTATCCCACCGCTTCGGCACTGGCGTGCTCTTTTGACCGGGAGCTGATGTATAAAATAGGAAAAGCACTGGCGGAAGAGGCTCAGGAAAAAGATGTCCAGGTCCTGCTGGGTCCCGGCGTCAATCACAAGCGGAGCCCGCTGTGCGGCAGAAACTTTGAATACTTCTCCGAAGACCCGGTGGTATCCAGTGAAATGGCCATTCCTCTGGTAAAAGGACTTCAGGATCATGGGGTCGGTGCATGCATCAAGCACTTTGCCGCCAATTCTCAGGAATACGGACGCATGGTATCGGACAGCATCGTAGACCGGCGCGCACTGATGGAACTGTATCTGCTTCAGTTCAAGCGCATCATCCGCCGCTCCCAGCCATGGGCTGTCATGACATCCTACAACAAACTCAACGGGACCTACTGTGCGGAAAACGGCTGGCTGATGAACGAGACCGCCCGGGACCGCTGGGGTTTTCAGGGAGCCTTCTTTTCGGACTGGGGCGGAGTCAGTGATTCCGTGGCGTCGGTCCGAAACGGGCTGAATCTGGAGATGCCCGGCGGAGACAACGGCACGCTGGAACAGCTTCAGGCAGGTATCCTTGACGGGACTCTGACACCAAAGGAAGCATTCCGTGCTTCCAGCCGTACCGCGGAACTCATCGCCAAAGGAAACTATTACCGGGATCCTTCCGTTCACCCCGATCTTCACGAACACCTCCGTCTTTCACAACAGGCGGCGGAACAGAGTGCGGTGCTGTTAAAGAATGATAAAAACCTTCTTCCCATAAAGAAAGACGATTCCGTTGCTCTCATCGGCATGCTGGCGAAACGTCCGCGCTATCAGGGCGGCGGCAGCAGCAAGGTCAATTCTCTGGCGGTAGACTGTCTCTACGATGTGATCAACACCTCCGCCCTGGTATTTGAATATGCCGACGGATACTCACTGGATGACGATCTGAAGAAGGCAGACTCCGGTCTGGTGAAACACGCCTGCAAGATTGCCAGGAAAAAGGATAAGGTCATCATCATGGCCGGTCTCCCCGACTCCTATGAATCGGAAGGCTTCGACCGGTCGGATCTCTCTCTTCCCAAGGCAATGAATACCCTCATCAGCAAGGTGGCCGCGGCAAACCCCAACGTGATCGTGGTCCTTCAGGCAGGTTCCCCGGTCACCATGCCGTGGATCAACAATGTAAAATCCGTACTGATGATGTATCTGTCCGGCTGTCAGGGAGGAAAAGCAGCGTTCCGTCTTCTCACCGGTCAGGTCAATCCCTCCGGACATCTGGCAGAGTCTTTTCCGCTTCGAGCGAAAGATACTCCCTGCTATGCTTACTATGCCAACGATCTGCTGCAGGCACAGTACCGTGAGAGCATTTATTCCGGTTACCGGTATTATGATACGGTTCAGTCGGAAGTACTGTTCCCCTTCGGCCACGGACTGTCCTACACTTCATTTGAATATTCCGGTCTCCGAATCGAGACCGTTCCCTCTGTCGTTCCCGGAAACAGCAATGACGTCATCATCACCTGCGATGTGAAGAACACCGGAAAGGTGTCGGGGCAGGAAGTCGTGCAGCTGTATCTCGGTCATACGGCCTCCCGCATCCCCCGCGCCAAAAAGGAACTGAAGCAGTTCCAGAAGATCCGGCTGGAACCGGGTGCCCATGCGGAAGTGCGGTTTGAACTTACGGATTCCGATCTCCAGTATTATGACACTGCACTGGATGACTGGAGTGTAGAGGCCGGAACCTACCGTGTGTCCATCGGCTCTTCCAGCCGGGACATCCGGCTTACCGGGGTGTTTAACGCCAGCGGCAATACACTTCCTCATTCCGATATGCCGGAATGGTATTTCAAAGTAGAAAACGGTGTGTTTACGGTGGAAGATTCCTCTTTCGCAAAACTTCTCGGACACGACATCCCCGCAGTACGGAAACCGAGACCCTTTACGAAGGATACTTCCATTCAGGAATTGAAGGCCTCCCTCTTCGGAAAGGTCATCAACCAGCTGATTCAGCTGAAACTCAGAGGAAATCCGGATCCCATGTTCGAGAAATCCCTTCTGGGGTCTCCCCTGCGCATCGTCAATATGGGACCGGTGAAAAAGCAGCATCTGGAAGCCTTTATCGCACTGATGAATCACCGTCCTGCGGAAGCCGTCCGGATACTGACGGACATGACGAAGCATCATGATCTGTATTGAGAAAGGAGAGGGTCGGGTTTGAAAGAGATTTACCTGGCCGGCGGCTGTTTCTGGGGCACCCAGAAATTCATCGACCAGTTCGATGGTGTTCTGGAAACCGCGGTTGGATACGCAAACGGAAAAACCGAGAACCCCAGCTATGAGGATGTCTGCCATCGGGATACCGGCCACGCGGAAACCGTGCGGATCCGGTATGACGAGAACATACTGCCGACTCAGACGCTCCTGCGCTATTACTTTATGACCATCGATCCTCTCTCCGTCAACCGGCAGGGAGGGGATTTCGGGACTCAGTACCGCACGGGGATCTACTACACGGACCGATCCCTCATTGCGGACATCTCCAGGGTCATCGGCGAGGAGACGGACAAGGCAGGCCGTTCTCTGGCAGTGGAAGTGAGACCTCTGGAGAATTTCTGGGAAGCAGAAGAATATCATCAGAAATATCTGGACAAGAATCCCCTGGGATACTGCCACATTCCCCGAAATCTGCTGCATCTGAACAAATAGTATAATTACAGAAAAAACCTGTATGGCCAAGGAGCCATACAGGTTTTTTGTTGTTAGCTGTTGTCACTTCGCTTTTTTCCGGAACAGGATCCAGAGCAGCACCAGCGCTGCAGGTACCAGTGCCGCCAGGAAAATGTTGGCATTGGGAATAAAGGATGTGGTTCCATCGTTATTTAGGATCACTTCCGCATTCTGCAGAACCGTCTTTCCGATGAAAGGACCTACGACACCGGGGATCAGGACCTGAGAGAAAATGCGAATGCCTTGCAGCATTCCCGCTTTCCCCTCCGGGGTATAGTCACGGATCCTCGCACCAAATACCGCCATTCCGGACAGATAACCGCACATCATAAGAAGCGATCCGATGAATACCAATGCGGTATTCCGGAACAGGAACAGGACGACAAAACCCAGCACCAGCCACAGCAGGGCGATCTTCACCGCGAAGGAAAAACCTCTGGAATCATAGACCCGCCCCCATACGGCCGTTACGCCTGCCGCCAGAATAATCGCCGGTGCCATTATCAGGACATAGTTTTCCATGCCAAGAGCCACTTCATAGTAGAGGATCAGATACGGCATGAAGATCTGAATGGAAATGTTAAACAGGATAAACAGAAGAAAACTCCGGTACAGCTCCCTGTTCTCCCGTACCGTCGTCTTCCGGAAACCATAGGACACGTTCTCCCAGTACCCGGTCTCCGTCGGCCTCGTGGCGTGATCATCCACAAGGAAGAATCCCGCAATTCCCACCAGGAACACAACACCGCCGATGATGGTAAATATAATGCTCCAGCTTCTGGACTGATCCAGATCAAAGGCCATAAAGCTGCCGAACACCACCAGGATTGCCACCAGAGGCATCATGGAGTTGATTCCCTCTGCCGCACCGCGGTTTGTGGAGTCCGTATTATCCGTCAGCCATGCGTTGTAAGCGGCATCATTGGCAGACGATCCGAAGAAGGTCATCACGCAGTCCAGAATGATTGTCAGTGTTACGCCCACTGCTGCGGCGGAGGCCGTTGCCGGAATCACGGCACTGATCAGATCCATGCGCAGCAGAGCGAACCCTCCGACGGAGAGGCCCCATAAGATATATCCGAGACTCATGAAGATCCGTCTTCTTCCTACGCGGTCGGACCATGCGCCGACAAATACCGTAGTCACGGTCGCGGCTACTGCGCTGGCAGCCACCATGGCGGAGATGTTTCCTGCACTGGCATGGAACATCTTGTATATAAAAACATTGAGATACATGTTCTCAACGACCCATGCCACCTGACCGATGAGACTAAACAGGATCAGGGCCGTCCAGAAGCGGGGAGTAAGCTTTGTTTTCATCTGCATCCCTCCGGAACCGGGTTCCACCGGTTTATTATTCTCATAAATCTGTAATGATTATAACATATATTACGACTTCATCCCATGTTCTTTCCTGTGATTGTTCTCACATGTTTTCTCTACGGTTCCGACATTTCCCAGTCTCTTAATAAATCTTAAAAAACAACAATTAAATAAAGTGTAATGGTAAAATTAATTAGTTAAGTTGCTGTTTATGAACAATTGGCTGACAAGAGAGGAGATGTCAAACAGATGGGTGAACGGGCCGTAATACTGATTGTGGATGATGACAGCAGTATCCGATCCCTGGTTCGGCTTCAGCTGGAAACAGAGGGTTACTCCATCATAGAGGCATCCGGAGGTCTTGAAGCTCTGGAGATCGCAAAAAACAATCGGGATATCGATCTGATCATTTTGGATATTATGATGCCGGACATCTCCGGGATTGAAATGTGCGAACGCCTTCGCGCCTTTTCTGTCGTTCCCGTACTGTTTCTTACGGCAAGAACACAGCAGGAAGATAAACTGGCTGCGTACAGCATCGGCGGCGACAGCTTTCTGACAAAGCCGTTTCTGAAGGAGGAACTTGTTACAAAGGTCCACTCTCTCCTGCGGCGCTATCTGGTTTACCGTGGCAAAGTCACGGAAGCACAGGGCATCTCTCTGGATCTTGAAAAACGTGTTGTGATGAAGAACGAAGAAAGAGTGGAGATGACCGATCTTGAAATGAGCATCATTTCCTACCTGTTCTCCCGCAAGGGAGAAGTTGTCTCCATTCAGGACATCTATGAAAACGTATGGGGCGAGCG
>CAJGCI010000017.1 GCA_904501855.1 Oscillospiraceae bacterium
GAGATCTCTCGTATCCGTGAGGCGCTGGAGGAAGCGGCAAAGGGAAAAACCGTGGCCGTGATCTCCTCGGGAGACGCTTCCGTATACGGTATGGGAGGACTGCTCTGGGAACTGTCCGAGCAGTATGATGTGGATGTGGAGTGCGTCGCCGGGATTACTGCGGCGCTGTCCGGAGGAGCAGTGCTCGGGGCGCCGCTGGGACATGATTTTACCTGCATCAGTCTCAGCGATCTGCTGACACCATGGGACCTGATCCGGAGACGGCTGGAACTGGCGGCAGAGGGAGACTTTGTGATCGCTCTGTATAACCCTTCCAGCAGGACACGGCAGCACCGCTATGAGGAGGCCTGCCGGATCCTTTTGGAACACCGTCCCGGCGATACGGTATGCGGATGGTGCCGGAATATCGGAAGGCAGGGCGAAGAGTGGAAAGTGTGCACACTGAGAGAACTGGAACAGCAGCCGGTGGATATGCTTACCACGGTATTTATCGGAAACAGCAGGACACGGGTCATCCGGGGCAGAATGGTGACTCCGAGAGGTTATGAACTATGAGCATCCTGATATTCGGCGGTACGGTGGAAGGCCGCACTCTGGCAGAGCATCTCAGCGGCCGGAACATCCCGGTAACGGTATGTGTGGCAACGGATTACGGAGCTTCCATGATGCAGGAAGCAGGGAACCTTCATATCATCACAGGGCGGCAGACTCCGGAAACGATGCTGGAGATCATGGAGAAAACAGATGCTTCGGTGGTGGCGGATGCCACGCATCCCTATTCCCAGGCAGTGACGGAAAATATCCTCACGGCGCTGAGCCGACGGCCGGTGCCCTATATCCGGGTGGAACGGGAACTGGAAATAACGGAAGACAGTCGACAAAACGGGCGGTTTTTTGATACCATAAAAGAGGCAGTAGATTATCTGAATACAACCGAAGGGAAAGTGCTCATCACCACCGGAAGCAAGGAGCTGGAAAGCTATACGGAAATCCGGGATTATGAGACACGCTGTGTACTGCGGGCACTGCCCGCAGAGGACGTGGTCCGCAACTGTCTGGAGCATGGTTTTTCACCGGAAAACCTGATCCTCATGCAGGGGCCCTTTTCCCTGGAAATGAATATTGCCACCATCCGGCAGACGGACTGCCGGTATCTGATGACCCGCAATTCCGGTTCTGCCGGCGGCTTTCCCGAAAAGGCTGCCGCGGCGGAAGAGACCGGTGCGGAACTCATCATAATCGGAAAGCCGAAGAAGCGTATCCTCCCGCCGGGAGGAAAGCGAATGAATCTCGGGGAAGCCATGGAGTATTTGAGCACACGCTAGGGGGAGTTCAAAATGAATGAACGGAAAAACAGCAAGCGGATCATCCATCTTGTGGGAATGGGTCCCGGAGCACCGGAGAAACTCACCGCGGAGACCATTATCATCCTGAAAAAGGCAGAACTGATCGCAGGATCGGTACGCATGCTGGAGCAGGCCAGAAAAGTGGTACCCAATCTGGATGAGAAGACGATTCTGGCAAGTTTCCGGAACGAGGAGATCATCCAGTTTATCGAAGATCATCCGGAGTGCACCAACATCGCCATTCTCTATTCCGGCAATGTGGGACGCTATTCCGGAGCGGAATCCATGCGTCGGCGTCTGATGCAGGAATATATGACCTTCGATCTGAAGATGATCCCCGGTATTTCCGCATCCACGGAGTTCCTCACCAAACTGGGGATCCCGGAAAAGGATGTGCTGGTGGAGAGCGTTCATGGCCGTGATGTGCGGCTGATCCCCCTAATCAAGACCCACCGCTATGTGCTGGTATTCCTGGGAGAAGGGGACACGGTGACGGAGACCGCCAAGAAACTGATGGAGTACGGCATGAATCTCGTACGCATCACCGTGGGGCTCCGACTGAGCTATCCGGAAGAGGAGATCCGGGTGGGATCTCCGAGAGAATTCGTGGAACAGCCGGTAACCGGGCTTGCCATCGCACTGTTTGAAAATCCGGAAGCCAGAGCAGAACCGAAGAGCTACGGGATCCCGGACGAGGAATTCACCCGCGGCAAAGTGCCCATGACGAAACGGGACGTGCGCATGCTGTCCCTGTCCCGGATGGAACTGGAAGAGGATTCCATCGTCTATGATGTAGGGGCCGGTACCGGATCGGTGTCCGTGGAGATCGGCCAGCGCATCCCCTACGGCACGGTGTATGCCATCGAGCGGGAAGACGAGGCGCTGGCCCTTCTGGAAGAGAACAGAAAGAAATTCTCTGTGGACAATATGGAGATCGTCCGCGGGGAGGCCCCGCAGGCACTGGAGGAACTGCCGGATCCCGACGCCGTCTTCATCGGCGGCTCCGGCGGAAATCTGGGCGCCATCATTGAGGCCGTACTGGCGAAGAACCCCTTCGCCCCCATCGTGATCAATACCATTACGCTGGAGAGCATGGCGCTGATGGTGGAACTGAAGGAACAGTTTCGGGATAATTATGACTTTGAAATCACGGAATTTGCCGTGACACATCTGGCGGAAGCGGGGAGCGTTCACATGCGCCGTCCCGATACGCCGGTAATGATCATTAAAATAAAAGCAAGGGAAGGAAGGCAGAATGGGCGAGACGATCGCTAGGATCCTTCTGGCAGCACCGGCCTCCGGCAGCGGCAAGACAACACTGACCTGCGCGCTGCTGGAGGCGCTGCGCCGCCGCGGCAAACATCCGGTCTCGTTTAAATGCGGACCGGATTATATCGATCCCATGTTTCATCGAAGTGTGCAGCAGGTACCGTCGTGGAATCTCGACAGTTATTTCACGTCTCCGGACATGCTGTGCAGTTTGTTTCAGGACCATGCCCGCCTGGGCGATGTTGCGGTGCTGGAAGGTGTTATGGGGTATTATGACGGCATCCGGGGGACCGACGGAAAGGCCAGCACCCATGAGATCGCGTCCCTTACCGATTCTCCCGTGATCCTGGTGGTGAACCGTCTGAAAGAGGATGAGACGGTGCTGCAGCAGATCCGTCGGGTCCTGGAGCACCGGGAAGATCATCATATCGCCGGTGTGCTGCTCAACCGCATGGACCCGGACCGGGGAGAAGAGCTGGAGGAGATCCGGCGGAGCAGCCCGATTCCGGTGCTGGGAGCGATCCCGGACCGGCCGGAACTGACCGTCCCGTCCCGTCATCTCGGGCTGCGTCAGCCTCAGGAAGATGCGGAGATATCCGCAAAGATCGGAACGATGGCGGATCTTCTGGAACAGTACGCGGATGTGGATGCGATTCTGGACATTGCCGGGAACGCAGCGGAATGGAACACCGTGGAAGAACCGGAGTTCCCCATGCCGGAGAACGATATTCCTGTCCGTCTGGCCATCGCCAGAGATGAGGCATTTTCCTTCTATTACAGGGAAAACGAAGAACTGCTGCAGAGAATGGGAGCGGAACTTATCCCGTTTTCTCCTCTCCATGACCCGGATATTCCGGAGGATACCGACGGGGTGCTGCTGCCGGGAGGATACCCGGAACTCTGGGGAAGAGAACTGGCAGCAAATGAGAATATGAAACGGACTCTCCGGAAACGGATCGGAGAGGGACTGCCTGTCATTGCGGAATGCGGCGGTTTTCTTTATCTCCAGAAAACACTGCAGTCGGAAGGACAGAACTATGAAATGACCGGGGTGTTTCCCGGAACCGGGATCCGGAGCGATCATCTGGTACGCTTCGGATACATGGAAGCGGAGATCCGTAACGGCGGGATCTTCGGAGGAAAGGGCACGGTGCTCCGCGGGCATGAGTTTCACTATCTGGATACCGACTGCAACGGAGCGGATCTTCTCTGCAGGAAGACCAGCACCGGACAGGAATACGACGCCGGTTTCTGTACCGGGACCGTATACGCAGGATTTCCTCATTTTTATTTCTACGGATGTCCGGAAGCGACAGCGGAGTTTATCCGCACCTGTCAGTGCTACCGTATCAGAAGAGAAGTGCAGGCACGGTGGGATACCATGGGGAAACCCATTGACGGACTCGGAAAACTGGAACAGATCCTGATCCGGGTGGCAGAGGCACAGATGCGGAAAGATCCCGTCACCCGTCCCGGTGCACTGGTGATCTTCTGTGCCGATCATGGTGTGACCGCGGAGGGGGTCGCTCAGACTTCCCCGGATGTCACCCGAATCGTGGCGGAAAACTGTGCCGCCGGACGATCCACGGTGAATATCCTGGCACGCAGGAGCGGAACGGATGTCTATACCGTGGATGTCGGTATGGCCGGTCCCGAGTATCCGGAGAAGGAGCTGTGTACCGGTGCGGTAGTGTCCCGGCGTATCCGAAACGGAAGCGGCAACATCGCGAAAGAGGCTGCCATGTCGGAAGCGGAATGCCGGAACGCGATGGAAACAGGAAAGAGTGTGCTCCGACGGATGAAGGAGCAGGGATACGCCATCGTATCAATAGGAGAGATGGGGATTGGGAATACCACTCCCACCGCGGTGCTGGCCGGTCTTCTTCTGAAACTGGATGCGCCGGAAGTCACCGGACGTGGCGCCGGTCTTTCCAATGAGGGGATGGATCGGAAGATCCGTGCTGTTCAGAAGGCAATGGACCGGATCCGCGTCATGGACGATAGTACTCCCGAGAGGATGCTCCGGGAGGGCGGCGGCATGGAGATCGCCGCCATGACAGGCCTCCTTCTGGAGGCGGAGAGACAGAATATGCCGGTGGTCCTGGACGGCGCCATCACTTTAGCTGCCGCGCTGCTGGCAGTGCGGATGGATCCACGGAGCCGCAGAATCCTCATTGCGTCGCACGATCCCCAGGAGCCTGCCGGAAATCGGATACTGGAAGAACTGGATTTTCCGGTGGCGATCCGGGGAGAACTTTCGCTGGGAGAAGGGACCGGGGCGATGCTGCTCATGCCGATGCTGGAAGCGGTCCAGGAGGTTTATGAATCCATGGGTTCCTTTGAGGAGATCCATGTGACACCGTATAAGAGATATCACAAGGGAGAAACAACATGCTGATCCTTGTATTCGGAGGGTCCGGCAGCGGGAAATCCCGGTTTGCCGAACAGCTTGCTTCCGAAGACTCATCCATGGAACGATGGTATATCGCCACAATGCATTCCGACGGATCTGCGGAAACGACGGAACGTATCCGTCGCCACCGCCAGCAGCGGCAGGGCAGGGGATTTCATACCCTGGAGTGGAGCTGCGGGCTGCCGGACCGCCTTCCTCAATGGGCGGATCATCATCCGGGACCGGCATCTGTTTTGCTGGAGGATCTGGGAAACCTGGTGGCGAACGAGGTGTTTTCTCCCGACGGGATTTCACTGTCGCATGAGGAGGAGATGGAAACCGTCAGGAATCTCATTGTTGTACCGATACGGAACGTATCGGAAGCAGGCCACAGGATCGTTGTGGTATGCGACATGATGGATGAAGACTCCGGCATCGATACGCCGGAGATGAAACGATTTGATCGATGGATGCAGACTGCCCAGCAGGAGCTTGCGGCAGAGGCAGACGGGATCGCGGAAGTTGTTGCCGGCATCCCCAACTGGATCAGAGAACCAACGAAAGGACAGGAATCGAGTCAATGTTCAGACCACTGATCGCCGCATTTTCCATGTTTTCCAGGATCCCCATGCCGAAGATCCGCGGAGAAGGGGATACCCGGTATATGATGTGTTTCTTCCCACTGGTGGGCATCGTCCTCGGAGGGATGATCTGGTGCGCCTTCCTGATTCTGAACCGGTTTGACTGGGAATCCCGCTTTCTTACCGCGGCGATCCTGACGGTCCTTCCGATCCTGGTTACCGGAGGAATCCACATGGACGGCTGGATGGATACTCATGATGCCATCCATTCCTGGAAGAGCCGGGAAGAGCGGCTTGCGATCCTGAAGGATCCTCATGTGGGAGCCTTTGCCGTGATCAGCGCCATTGCATACATCCTTCTGACAGTAGCGGGATATACGGAAGTCACGGCCGGCACCATCGGAACGGTATCCGCGTCCTTCGTGCTCTCGCGCATTCTGTCGGCACTGTCGGTGGTGACCTTTCCCAAAGCATCTTCCAAGGGAACGGCAAAAGACATGGGAGACCGTGCTGCCCGCAGCACACGGGTCATTTTAGCGGCGGAACTGGTCGTGGTATCCGTCCTGATGATCCTTTTGTTTCACCGCATCGGCGCTGCTGCGCTGATTGCGGGACTGCTGGTTTTTGCATACTACTACTGGATGAGCATGCGCCGGTTCGGCGGCATCACCGGGGATCTGGCCGGTTATTTTCTGTGCCTGTGTGAACTGATGATCCTGCTGACGGCAGTCATTGCAGGGAGGATATGGCCATGATCGTTGTTCTGGGAGGAAGATATGCCGGCGGGGCGGAGTACGCCGAAAAGAACTATCCCGGCTGCCGGATCATGACCGGATATGAAGAACGGATCCGGGAACAGATGGAGCGCGGAGAAGATCCGCTGCACTGCGCCGGGATCTTTGCGGAGAAACTGGATTCGCACTGTGTGATGGTCCTTACGGAAATGGGCTGCGGGATCGTTCCCGGGGAACATGGAGAACGTCTGTTTCGTGAGATGAACGGAAGAGTCAACTGTCTCTTTGCCGAACGGGCGGAACAGGTGATCCGGGTCATCGCGGGAGTAGGTCAGAGAATCAAATGAGAGAGTTTCAGTGTACCCTGATCCGCCACGGAAAAACGGCGGGGAACAGGGAGAGAAGATATATGGGAGGGCGAACGGATGAACCGCTGCTTCCGGAGGAGCGGCAGCTCCTTCAGAAAAAGAAGGCACCGGAAGTGACCCGTGTGTTCGTCAGCCCGATGAAACGGTGTGTGGAAACGGCAGAGATCCTGTTTCCCCGTCATGAACTGATCCTTGTCCCGGAATTCCGGGAGATGGATTTCGGCATGGCGGAATACCGGAACCATGAGGAGATGAACGGTCTCGACTGGTATCAGAGATTTATCGATACCAACGGAGAGAGCGGGTTCCCCCAGGGAGAGACCCTGCGGGAGTTTTCCCGGCGTGTGATCTCCGGAGAAGGCCGGATCGGCACCCTGGATGGAGACATTGCACTTGTGGTGCATGGAGGAACGATCATGTCACTGATGGATGACTGGTCGGATCCTCATGAGGACTTTTATCACTGGATGACGGAAAACGGGGCCGGATGGACCGGCCGTATCCGGGGAGACGGGAAGACGGGATTCCGCCTTTGTTCCATCGTTCCCTGGTCGTGAGGGCTGAACTATGATAGCTAGAATGGAAATGATCACCATCGGGTTCCTCCTGGACTATATTCTGGGGGACCCTGAGAACTGGTGGCACCCGGTGCAAGGGATCGGAGCGCTCGTCTCCGGTCTGGAAAAGCTGTTTCGGAAACTGTTCCGGATCTCGGAAGAGCCGGAAAAGGACATCGGAAAGAAACGGTTTGCCGGGGGCCTGCTGGTCTTCATCGTCGTGATCCTTACCACTGCGGTCCCGTGGCTTCTGCTGTGGGGAGCCAAGCAGCTGCATCCCTATGCGTATATCGCAGCAGGAGGGATCCTCTGCTATCCCATGCTGGCACTGCGGTCGCTGAGGAAAGCGGGATACCATGTATTTCAGGCGCTGAAAGACGAAGACCTTGCCCGGGCAAGAGTCGAGGTATCCAAAATGGTGGGCCGGGATACGGAGAATCTGAATGCATACGATGTGACGAGAGCTGCGGTGGAGAGCATCGCGGAAAACAGTTCCGACGGAGAGATCGCGCCGCTGCTCTTCATGCTCATCTTCGGAATACCGGGAGGGTGGTTCTATAAAGCGGTGAACACCATGGATTCCATGCTGGGATACCGCAATGACCGTTATCGGTATTTCGGATCGGCCGCGGCACGTCTGGACGACGTGTGCAGCTGGCTCCCTGCCCGCATCACGGCACTGTTCATGATCGCGGCATCCTGGACGCTGCGGATGGATTATCGGAATGCGTTTCGCATCTGGAAACGGGACCGGCATGCCAATGCAAGTCCCAATGCGGCACATCCGGAATCCGCCTGTGCCGGGGCACTGGATGTGGTGCTGCTGGGAGACGCGACCTATGAAGGAAAACTGGTCCGCAAGGATACGGTGGGAGACGATCTGAAGCCCATCGAATTTGTGGACATCAATCGTGCAAATTATCTGATACTGCGTACCTCCAATCTCGTCTATATCGTCGGGATGGTGGTCCTGTATTTCGTATAACGGAGGACATCACAGGTGAAGGACTTTCCCCACGGAGGAAGAACATACGGAGAAACGGTCCGGCTGGATTTCTCCGCCAATATCAATCCTCTGGGCATGCCGGAGAAGGTGCGGGATGCTGCGGTGCAGGGCGTGCTGCGATCGGCGGAATATCCGGATCCGGGAAGCACGGTCCTGACGGAGAAACTGTCCCGGCGCTGGGGCATCTCACCGGAGATGCTGGTGTTCGGGAACGGAGCGGCGGAACTGCTGCTGCGCGCAGCATGCGCTGCCCCTTCGGACGTGACGATCATACCGATCCCGTCCTTTTATGAATATGAACGGGCCGCCCGCGCCTGCGGCAGCGAGATCTGCTGGATCCGACTGAAGAAGGAAAACGGATTTCTCCTGGACGGGACAGTCCTTTCGGAGATTCTCCATGCTGCCCGCAGGGAGCGGGAGCGCGGAAAGACCGTCTCGGTCCTGCTGGGAAACCCCAACAATCCCACGGGGAAATGCATCCCGGGGGAGATCCTGGAAACCCTGCTGACCGAACTGGAACAGATGGATATCCGGATACTGGTGGATGAGAGTTTTCTTCCCTTTGCAGAAGAAGAGGAAATGCATACGGTGATGTGCCGGCTGGAAAGCGGACGGAAGATCGCCGCACTGCGTTCATTTACAAAGATCTACGGGATGCCGGGACTTCGTCTGGGTGTGTTGGCGACAGGAGACCGTCTGTGGAGGGAAAACCTCTCCCGCTGCGCACAGCCCTGGCCGATATCCCTTCCGGCACAGCTGGCGGGGGAAGCAGCGCTGGATGAGAAGGATTATCTCGCCACCACGAACAAGCTGATCACGGAGGAGCGCGAGTATCTCTGCCGGGAACTCCAGGAGAATCTTGTCTGGGAAATCCATGCAGGTCCGGCACCGTTCGTCCTTTTCCGGGCGCCGGCAGATACGGCGTCGCGTCTGAAGGAACTGGGGATCCTGATCCGGTCCTGCAAAAATTTCCGGGGTCTGGATGAGACCTGGTTCCGCATAGGAATCCGGACGCATGAGGAGAATCAGGAACTGGTGGAACAATGGAGGAAACTGCGATGACAGCAAAAACGATCATGATCCAGGGGACGATGTCCAGTGCCGGAAAAAGCCTTCTGGTCACCGGGTTGTGCCGGCTGTTTCACCGGGAAGGTCTCCGGGTGGCTCCCTTTAAATCTCAGAATATGGCCCTCAATTCCTGCGTCACCGGCGAGGGACTGGAAATGGGACGCGCGCAGGCGGTGCAGGCACAGGCTGCGGGAATCGAACCGTCGGTACTTATGAATCCCGTTCTGCTGAAACCCACCTCCGACCATCAGTCACAGGTCATTGTACAGGGCGAGGTGTGGGATACCATGGATGCCCGGGAATACTATAGAAGAAAAGCGGAACTGATCCCCTGTGTGAAGGACAGTTTCGAAAAACTGGCGGAACAGGAAGACCTCATCATTATCGAAGGTGCGGGATCGCCGGCGGAGATCAATCTGAGAGAAAATGATTTTGTGAATATGGGGATGGCGGCCATTGCGGACGCGCCGGTTCTGCTGGTGGGAGATATCGACCGGGGCGGCGTTTTTGCACAGCTGTACGGCACGATGAAACTGCTGGAACCGGAGGAACAGAAGAGGATCCGCGGATTCATCATCAATAAATTCCGCGGAGATCCGTCGATACTGGAACCGGGACTGAGGGAACTGGAGGAAAAGACCGGCGTGCCGGTGCTGGGAGTGCTGCCCTATCTGGATGTGCATGTGGAAGAGGAGGATTCTCTCTACGAACCCAGAGATCATTCCGGAGAAGTGAATGTTGCGGTGATCCGTCTTCCCCGCATTTCCAACGCGACGGATTTCCTTCCGCTGGAGGAAGAAGAGCATATCCGCCTCCGGTATGTGACAAAGGCCCAGGAATTGGAAGATCCGGATCTGATCATCCTTCCCGGTACGAAGAGCACGATGCAGGATCTGAACTGGCTTCGCTCGGTCGGACTGGATGCGAGGATCCAGCAGCATGCCCGGAGAGGGACACCGATCCTGGGGATCTGCGGCGGCTATCAG
The DNA here is from genome assembly GCA_904501855.1 of Oscillospiraceae bacterium. Lineage (GTDB taxonomy): Bacteria > Bacillota > Clostridia > Oscillospirales > Oscillospiraceae > UBA2922. Next base: position 10,308 of record CAJGCI010000017.1, read on the forward strand.
ATGCTGGGCCGGGAGATCCGGGATCCCGGAGGGATCGAAGGCTGGGACTTTATGCGAGGCCTGGGGCTGATCCCCATGGTCACAGAGTTTCAGAAAGAAAAAACACGGACGGTGGTCGCCGGAACGATGGAGCCCGTGGAAGGATTCTGGAGCTGCGTCTCCGGCCGGAAGGTCCAGGGATATGAGATCCATATGGGAATGTCGGATTTCCACGGAGGAGAAGCGTTCTCCCGAATCGGGGAAACGGAGGAAGGCAGAGTGACCGGCAATATCGCAGGGACCTATCTGCACGGTTTCTTCGAGGCAGATGAGCTCCGGACTGCGGTCGTGAATGCACTGTGTGAGAAAAAGAATGTCGTGCCGTCCGCAGCCCGGTCGTTCCGGGAAGAACAGGAACGGCAGTACGATCTGGTGGCGGATGCGCTGCAGGATCACCTGGATATGGATGCAGTCCGCAGGATCATCGGACTGAAGTGAGGAAGAGGGCATGGACGTAAAACTGGAGTATATGAAACCGGGGGAGATCGAAACAAGAAGCTTTGAGATCATCCGTCAGGAACTGGAAGACCGTGGAATCCATCCGGATCCGGAAATGGACGCCGTGATCCGCCGGGTGATCCACACCACAGCGGACTTTGACTATGTGGATAATCTGGTTTTTTCTCCCGGAGCCGTCCGGTCCATGAAGGAAGCCATCGCCAGCGGGGCATGGATCGTCACGGACACCAATATGGCACGGTCCGGGATCAATCGCCGGCTCCTCTCCTCCTTCGGCGGGGAGTGCCGGTGCTTTATGAGCGAGGACGATGTCGCAGCTGAAGCGAAAAAACGCGGTGTCACGAGAGCAGTGGTGAGCATGGAGCGGGCTGCGGCGCTGGACCGGGACATCATCGTTGCAGTGGGGAATGCACCTACCGCGCTGGTACGTCTTTATGAGATGATCCGGGACGGGATGATCTCTCCCCGCGGGATCATCGGAGTCCCTGTGGGTTTTGTCAATGTGGTGGAGGCAAAGGAGCTGATCCTGAAGACCGGAGTCCCTCATATCGTCGCCCGCGGGCGAAAAGGAGGCAGCAATGTGGCTGCTGCCATCGTCAATGCAATACTGTATGAACTGGACTCTGAAAGGGGCTAAACAAAAAAATAATATTGACTATTGCAAATAGCAAAAAATCGTGTAAAATAGAATCAGTTCAGAACTGACTCGACGCTGGAAGCGGAAATGCGTTAGTTATTGCACGGGGGGATAGAAGGACTTGATCACTCGTTTGATCGTCCTGTGAGATGCAAGCCAATGTAATCCGTTTCTGATTATCAAGGGACCGGCTCGCCGGTCCCGTTTTTTTGTAAAAAAAGATCCTGTTGCATCCGATGCAACAGGATCTTTTGCAGTATTTGGAATCAATAGATGACCACAGGGGTGTTGAGAGCTACGGCGTTGAACAGCTCTCCGGCCTTGGAGGGAGGCATGTTGACACAGCCGTGGGAACCGTTATACCGATAAATGCCCCCGCCGAAGCTGCCGCGCCAGTTGGCATCGTGCAGGCCGACACCGGTCCAGGTGATGGGCATCCAGTAACTGACAGGAGTCTCATAGTCATCGCCCCGCAGGGTGGCGTTCCGCTCCTTGCCCCAGATTTTAAAAACTCCGCCCGGAGTATTGCGCCGCCCGTTGGTAAGACCGGTGACCACGTCGCTTTCCAGAACAAGACTGCCTTCCCGGTAATACCACAGATGCTGGCGGGCAAGACTGACTTCCACGTAAGTCGTGCCAATGTCGTTGCCGTTTTCTCCGCGGCAAATGCCTGCAACATCCCACGCGGCATTGACCGTGGTGGATTTCCGGTCCCGGATGGCCGACTTCAGACGGTTGATCGTTTCTTTCTTGGACATGGAAAAGCCCAGGGTATCGTAGCTGCTCCCCACTTCCACCTTTTCTCCGGTGGTTGTGGTGAATGGACGTTTCTTCTTATAGGTATCGTATTTCTCCGCAAGCCAGTCGACATATTTGGCCAGAGCTTCATCATTCAGAACATACTTGTCCCGTTTGAAGGTGCCCATTTCGATGATCTTATCCGCGGTGAGGATCTCATTGGCATCTACCATGTTGATGGTAATGGTCAGAGAATCGATCTTCTGGATCAGACGGAATTTCTCGTTGAGTGTCTGGTTGTCCTGACGGATCTCTGCCTTCAGGTAGCAGTCCTCATCCTGAAGATTCACACTTCCTTCGTCCCGGGCGAGGGCATACTTGATGGCACCGAACGCACGGTCTTCGTTGAGCTTGTTGCCGTCATCCTCTTTCACGATCTCATACTTGCCGTTGTTCTGCGCAATGTAGGCATTCTTCGGGGCCCGCACATTCTCTCCGGCGATGGCGTTGAGATTATGGACGAGGTCCTTCAGCTTTTTTGCATCAAAGGACACCTCACCGCCGGTGGTGTTCTCCGTCCGCTTTACCAGAGACAGAGGCCAGGCGAGGGAAGTGGTTTTTTTCATCATCTCATGGACGATCTTTTCATAATCGGCCACAAAATTGATCTCATTCAGGGGAATCTGTTCCGTGACGCCGTCCATCTCCACCACATTGAAGGAGGGATTGACCGCTTTGGTCAGAGCATCTACGGCCTCCTCTTCCGTCATGGTCCCGATGTTCACACCATGCAGAAAGGTGTTGGGGAGGAATTCCTTATAAAAAACCCGGACACCGACCAGATACCCGATGACCAGCGCCCCCAGTATGGATAATAATACGATCTTCTTTGTTTTACTCATAGCTACAAAATATCTTAAAAAAATCTCACACAAATAAACTTCTATCATTATAATTAGATGAAAATGCAAAAACAACTGAAAAAGGGAAAAATGAAGAAAAATAAGGAAAAAGTCTTTGTGGAATATACACTTTTTTCCAAACTGATGATTTGAAACGATCTGTTTTTATGATATAGTGAATAAGTCAGGTCTAACCGGACAAACATGATTCCCTTCTGGAGGAAAAACCGTGATAGTTTATCTGGATTCAAACATATATATCGATGCCGACTATGTATTCGACCGCGAGGAGTTTCTGACTCTCCGGGATCTGATGAGAAAAGGAAAACTGCAGATCCTGTATACCATCGATACGGCAGGCCGGGTCAATGAACAGATCGAGACCGATATCCGGCGGGCAACATCGACATACAACCGTTATCTGCGAAAATACATGGGCCCGTTCCGGAAAAATGAGAACTACGGGATCCGGGAGATCTCGGCAGATGCCGCCGTGGAAGATATTCAGGCGGATTTCCGGAAGCTTCTGGCAGAGGAAGGCATGGTCCAGATCCCGTTGGATCCGGTCAGTGCCGACCGGCTGATCTCCGACTATTACGGAGGCCTGCCGCCGTTTGAAAACAAGCGTTCCCTGGGATTCCGGGATGCCATCGTGATCAATGCGCTTCGAAATTACGCCCGGGCAAAGGATCTGATCTGTGTGGTGTCCAAAGATGAGGAGTTCCGCAACGCTTTTGAAAACGATAAGAACTTCCTCCCGTTCTCCACACTGGACAGCTTTATCCGCTTCGTACAGGAGACCCAGGACGAACTGGTGGATCTTTCGGACAAACTGAAAGAGATCATCGGGCAGGGACAGATGAACGAAGGGATCGAGAAATACATCTACAGCCTGGATATCGTCCGGGAATGCGAAGATGACTGCCTGTGCCGCAGCACCAGCATTGAGGATGTCGACTGCTACCTGGCATATATCGAGGAACAGGATGACAAGCTCTACGCAGTGATCAACACGGTGCTGTACATTTCTGCGGAAGTGATCTATATTGACAAGGACCGGTCCTATTACGATGAGGGCAGGAGAGAGTATCTGATCGAGAACTACCGTATCGCGCGGGAAGAACATGAGGTGTCACGGAAGGTTCGGGCGGTATGTATCTGCAACGAAGCGGAAGGGGAACGCAAGACGCTGCGCGGATACAAGATCGTACATGATAAGATCAATACCGTGATCGATCTTACGGACGAGACCATGTATAAAAGCGAAGAAGTGAAAGAATAAAACAGATCGAAACAGCAGAGGGGAGCTACCGTCTGCTGTTTTTTTAGGGAGGGGTATGAAGTGAAAAAGGGAAACGGACTGAGGATGATACAGACCGCGGTCATGCTGACGCTGGGAGCCGTACTTGCCGCTTTTTCCGTGGAGGAATTTCTGGTCCCCAGCGGGATCTTTGACGGCGGCATCATCGGTCTGAGCATGGTGGCGGATCGCTTTATCCCGGTGCCCCTCGGAGTGCTCACCTTTGTGCTCAATCTGCCGTTTCTGTTCCTGGGATGGAAGAAGATGGGCCACACATTCATACTGAAAGCCGGCTACGCCATCGCACTGTTCTCCGTGATGACGCGGGTCTTTGAGAATACACCGTCCGCCACGGATGAAGTGGTGCTGGCGGTGACGTTCGGAGGTGTCCTTCTGGGGACCGGCGTCGGTCTCGTGCTGCGCGCCGGCGGATGTCTGGACGGAACGGAAGTCGTTGCGATCCTGCTGTCGAAACACACCTCCGTCTCCACAGGCCAGATCATCCTGTTTTTCAACTGCATCATCTATGCGGTGGTCGGGGCCGTGTTCGGACTGGAGAAGGGAATGTATTCTCTTCTCATGTATTTCGTTACCTCCAAGACCATCGACCTTGTGGAGCTTGGATGGGACAATACCAAATCCGTTATGATCATCACCGAAGACGGAAAGGCACTGGCAGGACAGATCTACCGGGAACTGGGGCGAACGGTCACGTTCATGAAAGGGCACGGCTATGTCAGCGATGAATCCAAGGATATCCTGTACGTCGTGGTTACCCGTGCCGAGATCTTTGATCTCAGAAAAATGATCCGGGAGGCTCCCGGCAGCACATTCACCACCATTACAGAGGTATCCGAGATCATCGGCAATCACATCCGGACGGAAGATATACTGGAGGGAACGAATTAAATGGCATCGAAGAGCATCGACATCAAGTGTCCGGAGTGCGGTGCATCCGGAAGTTTTGAGATCTGGAACAGTATCGATCTGGAAGAGAATCCGCCGCTGGAAGAGAAGGTGCGGTCCGGCTCGCTGTTCCGTTACGCCTGTCCCGAGTGCGGTATCATCACGAAGGTGGCCTATCCCACACTGATCCACGATTCCGTCAACAAGCGGATGATCTATCTGGCTACGGAGAAGGAGATGTTTGAGAGCGTGGTGCATCAGTACGCCTACGGAGGCTCCTCCGCCGCGGGCGGCCTGCTGGAAGGCGACTATATGGTGCGTGCAGTACGCACTGTGCCGGAACTGTCGGAACTGCTGCGCATCATCCATGCACAGCTGGATGACCGGGTCGTCGCACTGATGAAACTGTTCGTGTTTCAGGAAGTGACCGACAACAATCCGGACTATGAGTTTGACAATCTGTTCTTCATGGATCGGGACGAGTCGGAGAATGAATATTTCTTTGAACTGCAGTATCACGGCGAGACCGTCGGCCAGATCGGATTTGACCGCACGGCCTATGACAATATGCAGAAGATGTTTGCGGAAGTCATTGAGGAGCACGGAAAGGGAACTGTGGTCATCGATGCCCGCTGGGCGGGAGACGTCTTCGAGGATTACGGAAAGAAACATCCGATCAAATAGAAAAAATGCGTTTCTGTCGTTTAAACGAAACAGAAACGCATTTTTTTATTCTTCAAACAGCGGTGTGCTGAAATACCGTTCTCCGGTATCCGGGAGGATGGTGAAAACCGTCTTTCCCTTTCCCAGTTCGCGGGCGAGCTTCAGAGCAACACAGACATTCGTCCCGCTGGAGATCCCGCAGAGGATCCCTTCCTTCCGGGCAAGGTCCAGTGTGGTCTGCATGGCCTCTTCATCCGTCACGATTCGGATGCCGTCATAGATCTCCTGATCCAGGATCGGCGGGATGAGTCCGTCACCGATCCCCATCTGCAGATGGGTCCCGATGCCGCCGCCGGAGAGGATGGCCGCATTTTTCGGCTCGCAGGCATAGATCCGGATGTTGGGATTGTGCTCCCGCAGCACCGCGCCGATCCCGGAAATGGAACCTCCGGTCCCCACGCCGGAGCAGAAAGCATCGATGGGTCCGTCCACCTGTGAAATGATCTCCTGGCCGGTGTATTTCAGGTGGACTCTTGTATTGTCCATGTTGGAGAACTGATCCGGCATATAGACATTGGGATCTTCCGCCGCCATCTTCCGGGCGAGAGCGATGCATTCGTTGATGCAGTCGCCGATATTTCCGGCATCATGAACGAGCTTCACTTCCGCACCGTACTGGTGCATCAGCAGCCGCCTTTCATGACTGACGGAGTCCGGCATGATAATGATCACCCGGTATCCTTTCACGGCTCCCACGAGAGCAAGACCGATCCCCTGGTTGCCGGAGGTGGGCTCCACGATGACAGAACCCTCGTGCAGCTCTCCCCGGGCTTCCGCCTCGTTGACCATGTTCAGTGCGACCCGGGTCTTGATGGATCCGCCGATATTCATGCCTTCAAATTTTACCAGCACACGGGCATCGTCCGGGCCGGTCATGCGGTTGAGCTGGATCACCGGAGTGTTGCCCACCGCTTCCAAAATATTCGAATAAACCATAGTTTCCTCTTTCGTATCCTCTTCAGTGCCCGATTATTATAAAAAATATAGTCGCGTTTTTCAATCGTATTTTGCAGGGAAAGGGAAGCACTTCGAAATGGAACGGTAGAAACGATCAAAATCCAACACAATTGGCAGAAGTGTTGGGTCCAGTACAAAAAAGAGGGTATCTGTCTTGATTCGTGCAAAATGGATTCTGAAAATTAGTGAATATGACCAAAAACAGAGGGCGAGAATTTAGCGTGAAAATAGGGAAACCCCCTTGAAAAACTATTTAAATTTGTTAAACTATATTTAGTCAGTCGGATAGCCGACCGACAGAAGAAATAAATAGCGACAAATACTTTTTGTTTCTCACACACTATCCCCTTATGGCTTGATCTACCTCACATAGATCAAGCCACTTCTATTTTTGCGGAAAAAAATATTATCATGTTGCACATGCTACATATCCTGCCGGTTCCGTATGTTATAACTAGTAAAGAACTAGGTAATTGCAGACATGTCAGTGTCTGCGGGAAGGGCGCAAGAGCTCTCCACGAAATGCAATTAAGAATTTGGAGTGAAACAGAAATGAGTCAGAAAATTACCGGCGAAATGCTAATCGGCGATATTGTCAGAGATTATCCGGAAGTTGCGCCCACCCTGATGTCTGTGGGAATGCACTGCCTGGGCTGCCCGTCCTCTCAGATGGAATCTCTGGAACTTGCATGTGAAGTCCACGGGCTGGAACCTGCAGAAGTCATCAAACTGGTCAATGACCGGCTGGATGAGATCGACGAGCGCAAACAGATCGAGATCTGAGAAATGGAAAAGACAGGAAGCGGTCTGGCATGATGTCCATGCCGGCGGCTTCCTTTTTTTCGGAGGAGACGAAGTGAACGACGATATCATTCTGGTAGATATCTTTGATATGGAAATAGGCAGCGCGGAAAAGATGGAAGCGCACCGGGAGAAAAAACTGCACCGGGCTTTTTCCCTGTTTGTTGCGGACAAACGGGGGAATATGCTGCTGCAGAAGAGGGCGGAAGGGAAATACCATTCCGCCGGTTTGTGGTGCAATGCCTGCTGCTCTCATCCGCGGAAGGGCGAGAGGACCCGGGACGCCGTGATCCGCCGTGCGAAGGAAGAACTGGGGATCCAGGTGGATCCGTATGAACTGTTTCACTTTACCTACTATGAGGATTTCGGCGATCTGGCGGAATATGAGCTGGATCATGTGTTCCTCGCTCAGTATGAAGGGGAACTGCATCCGGATCCGGAAGAGGTCGGCGACCTGCGTTGGATCAGCATCTTTGATTTGAAAAAAGAACTGGAGGAACATCCGGAACAGTTCGCGGCATGGTTTCAGATCGCCGCGCCGCGGGTACTGGAGAACTCCTTCCGCATCTGGTGGGACTGATTGTATCGGTCCTGCCTTTTTCGTTTTCCGACGGTTCGAAAAAACTTGTAAACCCGGCAGAAGTTACGATATAATCATTCCAATATCACATTCCATCGATGCGGTTCTCCGCATATCTTCTTTTTTTGCCTGCCCAGCCGAATCTGCGGCAATGAGACGATTCCGGCAGGCCACACCCAAACCGAAAAACGAATAGTGGAAAGGAAGCCGGCTCGTTCGGTGTCTTTTGGCGGTATTCTGCCCGGTTCCGGAGGATACCTCCCGGGATACGTGCGTTCCGGCACGGGAAAAACTATGAGCAGCGAATATGAGAAACTGAAACTGAACGAGCTCCGCGAACTGGCCAAGGAAAAAGGGATCCGGGGAATCTCCACCATGCGGAAACCGGAACTGGTCGCACTGCTGAGCGGACAGGAAAGTCCCGAGAAGAAAACGGAGAGCACTGCCGAAAAGAACGACGGCGAACAGAGGCCGGTAAAAGCCGCACAAAGCAGCGGACGAAGCGGAAGGACCCGCCGGCAGCCGGAAGTGCACCGCACGGAAGTAGGGAACCGCACCATCAAATCCTGGCGGCATCCCGATTCGAAGAACAATTCCAGACCGGCAGCTCCCGCTCGCCCGGCTCCGGTACCGCGTTCCTCTGCGGCGGAGTCGGAAAGCACGCCGGAAACGGTGAAACCGGCGCCGGTGGAGAGACCGGCGGCGCCTGCAGTCCGTCCCAGCAATGTCTCCGGGATCCTGGAGGTCATGCAGGAGGGGTTCGGATTTCTGCGTTCGGACAACTATCTTCCCGGTGGCCGTGATGTCTATGTGGGGCCGCATATGATCCGTCGGTTTCGTCTGCGCACGGGAGATATGGTCACAGGATACGCCAGAGAGAACCCGGAGCAGGACAAGCTCAATGCGGTGGAATCCATTGCCCTGATCAATGACATGGATCCCAAGCTTGCGATGCAGCGAGCCAGCTTTGACAACATGACACCCGTCTTTCCCGATGTCCGGTATAAACTGGAGACATCCGGTTCCTCCGTGGCCATGCGGATGATTGATCTCATCAGTCCGGTGGGAAAGGGGCAGAGAGGCATGATCGTCTCTCCGCCGAAAGCAGGAAAAACGACACTTCTCAAGGAAGTGGCCAAATCTCTGCAGACGAACTATCCGGATGTGCACCTGATCATTCTCCTTATCGATGAGCGCCCGGAAGAAGTGACGGATATCAGAGAATCCATCAGTGCAAGAAATGCGGAAGTGATCTATTCGACCTTCGATGAGACACCGGAACACCACAGAAGAGTATCCGAGATGGTGATCGAACGGGCAAAACGGCTGGTGGAGATGAAAGAAGATGTGGTGATCCTGCTGGACAGCATCACCCGGCTGACCCGCGCCTACAACATGGTGGTGCCGCCCTCCGGACGGACGCTGTCCGGCGGACTGGATCCCGCGGCGCTGCATATGCCGAAGAAATTCTTCGGTGCCGCCCGCAACATGCGGGAAGGAGGTAGTCTTACGATCCTTGCCACCGCACTGATCGAGACCGGCTCCCGTATGGATGACGTGGTATATGAGGAATTCAAGGGTACCGGAAACATGGAACTGATCTTGGACCGGAAGATGCAGGAAAAACGTGTGTTTCCCGCCATGGATATCCTTCGCTCCGGCACGAGAAGAGACGATCTTCTCCTGTCGCTGGAGGAACAGACGGCACTGGACCATATCCACAAGCTGGTCTTTGGCATGCGTTCGGAGGATTCCGTGGATCAGATCATCCAGCTGTTCAGCCGTTCCAAGTCCAATCAGGACGCGATCCAGATGCTGATGAAGGTTCACTGATCCCGGTGATTCCGGTATTGGAATCGTCATTTACCATAAATATGTAAACATTTTGTGTATTTTACGGAAACTGGAAAAAGTTGGAAGCGATTCGCTTTACAAAATATCGATTTTTCTTTATTATAATAGACTAGGTTATTATACATGTATAATAGCCGTTCTGTATTCTGCGTTTGGAGGCAAGCATTTATGAAGGCAACTCCCGGCACTGAATATCTGACGGATATTCAGGTGAAGGCGCCGATTTTCGGCTGGGTCAAGATCGCGACTACGATTGATGTAGACAGCGAAACATCGTTCCATGGCAGCGGCAAAGTCATGGGGCGGACGGTAAATTTCAATGATGGAGTCATTGAAGGAGAAGACTATCTGTTTCAGGTTACCATCAAAAGCATGGTCATTAAGATCAAAGCTCAGCTGCATGAGGACGACACCATTACCGGAGAGGCACATGCACCCAGATACAGACCTTTGAAAGTAAGAGGTACAATACTTTCCAAAACTACAATCTAATAAGGTATTTTTAAAGTATGAACGCAAAGAAATACAAAAAAGTAATAATGCTTTTGGTTCTTTGCCTGATACTTTCCGTAATGGTCCCCATGAGGATGATGCATGCGGACGCAGACGACGAAATGCCAGATGATGATCTGTCCGGTTCCGCGGTGGCGGTAATGCCCGAAGAGAAAGCGGCAGCCACCGAGAAACCGGCAGAGAGTGTGGAAACAGCGGAAGAAACGGAATCCGAAGAGGAAACGCCGGCGCCGACGGAATCGGCACCTCCGGAAGAATCGGAAGATCCGGAAGAAGATCTTTCCGGCAGCGCCACCGCCGCGACGAATGTCACGGCAACTCCGGCACCTACCCCCGACCAGTCTCCTGCGCCTGCTGAGACGGAACAGCCCGTCTCCACACCTTCCCCCGCGGTGTCGGCATCACCCGAACCTACCGCGACACCGGAACCCACCGCCGATACCGTTGCAGCGGATTCCCAGACTGCCCGGGATATTGCGTACAGTCAGCCCGCACTGGTCAACCGGCCGACGGGCATCACACCGGGAAGCAGTTCCGTGATCGTCAGTCAGCCCGCCACGGCGGCCAATCCCATCATCCGGGAAGATTTCCGATTCTGGACGGTAGCGCGCAAATACGCGTTCGCCAAAGAGGATCTGAAGATCCGGGTGCAGATGAATGACGACGGAACGTCGGCGGGATCCCTGCCCCAGGGCGGTCTCTGCTATGTCCTGAAAGAAGAGGGCAACGGCTGGGATTATGTGGAATCCGGCAAGGTGAGGGGATTTGTACAGGCGGAGCTTCTGCAGACCGGAGAGGAAGCGGAAGAACTGCTGGAACAGTATCAGGAAGAAGCCAGAAAACTGGCCGAATCCAAAAATACCGCATACTCCGGGATCGAATCCGTGGCCATGACGGCGGAAACGGAGATGGATCCTCTGGAGAACGAAGCGTTTACGTACCTGAAAGCCACCGTGAACCCCACGGTCTGCACGAAGATCTATGCGCTGGCGAAAGAAGACCTCCCCATTCTGGAGGAGGGCGATGCCGGAGCCCGTGAGATCGGCAGCGTGAAGAAGGGTGGACTTCTGTACATCATCACCGATCGTTTCAACGACTGGGTGTATGTGGAATCCGGGGATGCCCGGGGATTTGTACCGAAGAAGTCCATCAAGACTGGAGGCGTACGGAAAGCGGTCCTGACCAAAGGGGAAGACTCCTTTGAGACGGCCGTGACCACGGTGAAGCCCAGTGAGAACAAGGCGGTGTACTACACCCTGACTTCCATTCAGTCCGGCGTTCCGGTGGGTAAGCTTCGGAAATCCATTCTGGATTTTGCGGCACAGTACATAGGAAACCCCTATGTCTGGGGCGGCACCAGTCTGGAAAACGGTGCGGACTGTTCGGGATTCGTACAGGCCATCTACGCCAACTACGGATACTTCCTGCCGCGTGTGGCGGAAGATCAGGCTGAAGTGGGAACGAAGGTCCCGGTGGGCGATGCAAAGCCCGGCGATCTGATCTTCTATGCCCGGAACGGATACATTTACCACGTGGTAATGTACGCCGGAGACGGACAGACCATTGAAGCCCATTCGAGCTCCACGGGCATCATCCGCGGTACGGTGAATTATGCCAACGCGGTATGGGCCACGAGAGTGCTCAAGGACGTGGATGAGTTCTCGGCGGATATCAATGAACAGAACGCCACGGAAGATATGTACGGACAGGATCTGGGTGAGTTCAAGATCACCTACTACTGTGCCTGCGAGATTTGCTGTGACGTGGAAAC
>CAJGCI010000018.1 GCA_904501855.1 Oscillospiraceae bacterium
TCTCTTTCAATGATGCATTTATCATTTCCCAGGGGGACACCCCAGGCCTCACTGATCATGTTGTAAAGTGAATCAACAAGGCTCATTACTTCAATCTCATCCATTGTGTTCCCTCCATGCTTTCGCTTTTTCTTCGATCTCATCGATCAGTTCGCTGGGGACGAGTCCGGTAAGGTCACCGCCGTAGCGGGCCATCTCACGGACGACCGAGGAACTGAGGAACGTGTATTTCTCACTGCTGGTGAGGAACATCGTCTCCAGCTCCGGGTTGATCTTTTTATTGATCAGATTCATCTGAAACTCATAATCGAAATCGGATGCGGCACGAAGTCCCTTGACCAGGACGGCATTGGGGAGCTTCTTGGCATATTCCGCCAGCAGTCCGTCGACATGATTGACTGTGACATTGGGGTATCGTTCCACCGCTCTTTGTACCATCGACAGACGTTCATCAATGGAGAACATGGGGGTGGACTTATTGGAATTGACCATCACCAGTACGATGACCTCATCAAAGATCCGGGATGTCCGGCGGATGATGTTCAGATGGCCAAGGGTGATCGGATCAAAACTTCCCGGGCAGATTGCAATACTCATTCCTGTTCCAACTTTCGGAGCACTGTTATTTTGATTTTACCGTAACGGTACTGTTTCATGGAATAATCATTCAGAAATGTATCAGGAATCGTTCTGTCCTGACGACTTTCGCAGATAATTATACCACCATCCGATAATATGTCAAACTGGTGAAGCGCCTCCAGACACTTCTCATACAGGTCGCTGTCATAGGGCGGATCCATGAAGACGAGATCGAATTTTTCACCCCGGGACAGATAGCTTACAGCGTCTCCGGAAATCACGGTTCCCTGCAGGTTGCAGAGCTTCAGATTTTCCTTCACGATGTTCAGGGACTGCCGGCTGCTGTCCACGAAAACGCATTCCCCGGCACCGCGGCTGAGGGCTTCGATCCCCATCTGGCCGGTGCCGGCGAACAGATCCAGCACCCGTCTCCCCTCCACATCGAACTGGATGATATTGAAGATCGCCTCCTTGACGGAATCCGTCGTGGGACGCACATCCGTTCCCTGCGGGGTCTTCAGTTTTCTTCCTCTTGCAGAGCCGGTGATCACTCGCATGGCGATCCCTCCTCCTTGCCGTGATAATACTCATACACTGCCGCGGCGGTATTGGCTGGAACGACTTCGGACAGCTCTTCCAGCGACGCTTCCTTGACGGCTTTCACCGTCTTGAAATGATGAATGAGCTGGTTGCGGCGTTTCTCCCCCACCCCCGGGATCTTATCCAGCTGGGAGGTGTAGTTCTCCATCCGCAGAGAACGCTGGTACTCGATGGAGAACCGGTGCGTCTCCTCCTGAATGTTTCCGATAAGGGAGAACAGTGCCTGATTGGAGCTGATGCTGATCTCCTCCCCCGACGCGTTGATCAGTGCGCGGGTGCGGTGACGGTCGTCCTTGACCATGCCCCATACCGGGACGGAGATCCCCATGGAACGCAGGATCTGTTCCGCGGCATCCGCATGCGTATCACCGCCGTCGATCAGGAACAGATCCGGAAGGGGCATGAATTTTTCATCCCCGTCCAGATACCGCTGGGCGCGCCGGGCGATGACCTGGCGCATGCTCTCATAGTCGTCCGGTCCGTCCAGATCGCGGATCCGGAACTTGCGGTAATCCTTCTTGCTGGGCTTTCCGTTCTTATGTACCGTCATGCCCGCCACGATCCCGGTGGAACCGAGGTTGGAGATATCGTAGGCCTCGATGCGTTCGGGAAAGCGGTCCATGGCCAGAGTCTTCTGAAGCAGTTCCAGTGTCTTGCTTCTCCGGACGGTCTCGGTGGTGCGTCGGAGCACTTCTTCCTTGGCGTTCATGCTGGCCGTTTCCACCAGCCGGACGCGCTCGCCTCTCTGGGGATACTCCAGGGAGACCTTATGGCCGGACAGCTGCGTCAGGAACGCCTCCAGATCCTCCCGGTCTTCCAGTTCTGCGGGGACCAGGATGGTCTTGGGCCAGGCGCTGCGGGAACCGTAGTACTGGCGGAGATAGGAGGAGACTGCCTCTCCGTCCTCCTCCAGCGGCTCCTCGATGAGATCGACATCCTTCCCTGTCAGATCGCCGCTGCGGTAATGCATCACGGCAAAACAGCTGGGAGCGGACCGGGCAAAGCCCAGGACATCCGTATCGGAGAACACGGTGGAGATCACTCTCTGTTTGTTGGAGAGATCCCGGATCGCATAGATCCGGTCACGCAGACTGGCTGCCAGTTCAAAGTGCAGGTCTTCCGCCGCACTCTCCATCTGTGCATTCAGATCCTCCAGCAGATCATCTGTTCTGCCCTCCAGGATCAGGACCGCCTGGTCCAGTGTCTGATTGTATTCCTCTTCGGTGACCGAATCGGGCCGGCACCAGCCGGCGCAGTTGTTCATATGATAGTTCAGACAGGGCCGTTCTCTGCCGATCTCCTCGGGAAAGCGCCGTGTGCAGTCCGGAAGAAGCAGTGTTTTCGACACCGTCTCAATGATCCCGCGGGTGATGCTCCTTCCCCCGTAGGGTCCGAAATACTGTGCCTTGTCCTTGCCCACCCGGCTGACGATCTCAAATCTGGGATACGGCCGGGTACGGTCCAGTTTAATAAACGGATACCCCTTGTCGTCTTTCAGCAGGATATTGTAATGGGGCTTATGCTGCTTGATGAGGGAATTCTCCAGGATCAGCGCCTCGAATTCGGAATTGGCCACGATCACGTTGAAGTCATGGACCTTCTGAACCATGGCTTCCACCTTGGGCAGGTGATCTCCGTGGAAATAGCTGCTGACTCGGTTTTTCAGTCTCTTGGCCTTTCCCACATAGATCACGTCACCGTGTTCATCCAGCATGAGATACACGCCCGGAAGCTGCGGCAGATTATTCGCTTTTTCAGCTAACGTGGCTAACATGGTTGCCCCTTTCTTCGTTGCGCTTTGATGTCTGTTACTATACCATTTCCCGCTGGGATACGTAAAGAAAAAAAGGACGTCCACAACAATGTGGACGTCCCTGCCTGTTGTAATTATTGATTATTCGGAAAAGTCAGACTCAATGAGTTCGGAAAGAGTGGTGATCGCTTCCGCTTCGTCTGCTCCATCAGCAATGATCTTAATGGAAGCGCCCTTGACGATACCAAGGGAAAGAACACCCAGAAGGCTCTTTGCGTTTACGCGACGCTCATCCTTCTCGATCCAGATGCTGCTCTTGAACTCGTTTGCTTTCTGAATGAAGAACGTTGCCGGTCTTGCATGCAGACCAACCTGGTTATTAATGACTACATCTATTTCTTTCATACTTGCGCTCCTTCTTAAATGTTGAACGTTACAATTTATTTTTGCAAACATAATCTAGCAAATAATTATAAAAACGTCAATGCAGTTTTGGTGAATTCGTTGGTTTATACATGATTTGGCACTGACGTACTCTCACTTTTTAGGAGTAATGTAAGAAGGAAGATTGCAGAAAAGAAACAGGATCCTATTTCAGCTCCACGATTGTCACGCCGGCCTCTCCTTCGCCGAAAGTTCCGAGGCGGAACGACTTGACCGATTTATTCTTTTTCAGCATGGCGTGAATGGCTTTCCGCAGTGCTCCGGTCCCCTTTCCGTGGATGATGGTGACCTGATTCATCTTGCCCATGACGGCGTTGTCCAGATACCGTTCCGCAGCCATCACCGCCTCCACGCTGTCCATTCCGCGAAGATCCACTTCAGAGGGAACGGCCGCGGCACGGATACTGCGGTTGCCTGTTTTCACCGGTGTTTTCTCCTCGATCTTCGCCCCTTCCAGCAGGAAGACCTCATCTTCCTTTGCCTGGATGTTCATGATCCCGGCCCGCATCAGCACGGTCCCGTCTTCCGTGACGGACTGGACTACCGCATTGACGCCGCCCATGGATTTCACTTCCACCACATCGCCGGGACGAAGCTTGCGGGAGGATTTCCGTTCCTCTTCCTCCTCTGCCTTCGTCTGATACTGGGCCTGCTTCTCATTCAGACTGCGCCGCATGAGGTTCCGCGCCTCATTGATTCGCTGCGCATCCTGATCCTTATTCATCTGACGCCGCATCTCATCCAGTTCCTCGAAGGTCTTCTCCGCGGTCCTGCGGGCATCCTCGATGATGCGTTCCGCTTCACGTCGTGAACGTTCATCCGCCTTTTCCAGCCGGACGGACAGTTCCGCCTTCAGACGCTTGGATGTTCTGGCATCCTCCTCTGCCTGTCTGCGGATCTGCCGGGCCTCCTCCCGTTCCTTCTCCATGGAAAGACGGGTCTGCTCCAGTTTTTCGATGGTGGCCTCAAAGCTGGCGCTGTCGGTTCCGATGCGGGACTTGGCATCGTCGATGATCTCCGACGGCAGTCCGAGACGCGTGGAGATGGCAAATGCGTTGGATTTTCCGGGAATTCCCACCAGCAGTTTATAGGTGGGCCGGAGCGTCTCCACATCAAATTCACAGGAGGCGTTCTGTACCCGCTTCTGCTCCGTGGCATAGACCTTCAGTTCTGCGTAGTGCGTCGTCGCGGCGATCATGGCGCCTTTCCTCCGGCAGTGTTCGATCACGGAGATGGCAAGCGCCGCGCCTTCCGTGGGATCGGTACCGGCTCCCAGTTCGTCAAACAGGATCAGGGAATGGTCGCTGCATTCCTCCAGGATCCGGACGATATTCGTCATATGCGCGGAGAAGGTGGACAGGTTCTGTTCGATGCTCTGTTCATCTCCGATATCCGCAAAGACATGGTCGAACACACAGATCTTGCTGCCGTCATCCACGGGAATGTGAAGCCCGCATTTCGTCATCAGGCACAGCAGCCCGATGGTCTTCAGCGTGACGGTCTTGCCGCCGGTGTTGGGTCCCGTGATCACCAGGGTATCGAAGTCCTCACCGAGTGACACGTCGATGGGTACCGCAGTATCTTTCGGCAGCAGCGGATGCCGGGCATGGTTGAGAACGATGCTCGATTCCGTGATCTCCGGCTCCATGCCGTTAAGATCATAGGAGAGCTTCGCCTTTGCAAAGATCAGGTCCAGACGCGTCAGGATCTCAAAGTCCGAACTGATCTCCTCCCGGTTTGCCGCGCATTCCGCGGACAGTTCCATGAGGATCCGTTCGATCTCCAGTTTCTCCCGGGCCGCCAGTTCCCGCAGTTCGTTGTTGGCTTTCACCGCGCCCATGGGCTCGATGAACAGTGTCGCGCCGCTGGAGGAGATATCATGCACCAGTCCCGGCACCGCGTTTTTGTGTTCGGCCTTCACCGGAACGACATAGCGGTCGGATCGCATGGTGATAATGGGCTCCTGCAGAGCCTTGGCATAGCTGGAGGAGGAAATGATCTTGTTCAGCGCTTCCCTTGCCCGGCTTGCGGCAGCGCGCATCTTCCGCCGGATGTCCGCCAGTTCGGAGGACGCGCCGTCTGCGATCTCATCCTCCCCGACGATGGAGGAAGTGATCTTCTCCTCCAGGGGACGGTTTGCTCGCAGTGCGGAGAACAGGTAGTCGATGCAGGTATGGCCGACGGAATCATCGGAAACATAGCGTCGCACCAGTCGCGCGCACTGCAGGACACCGGCGATATCCGTCAGTTCCCTCGTGTTGAGAGCTCCTCCCAGATCCGCTCTGGACAGGCTGGAGCGCACATCCTTGACTCCGGAGAATGACGGGCTTCCCCTCACCACCATCATGGTCTTGGCGGCGGAAGTCTCTTCCAGCAGCTTCCGGATCTCCGCCGCGCTTCCCGCGGGGCGCAGTGCTTCCGCGCTCTCACGCGCCGTTGCGGTGACGCACTGTCTGGCGAGGCGTTCCAGTACGGCAGGCAGCTCCAGTGTCTGCAATGATTTTTCTTCTAATGAAATGGATTGCATATCCCTTATCTCACTTTTTTCCAATAGTCCAATGATGAATAGTTCTTTTCCGTCTGATGGATCAGATAACGCTCGGAGGCATGGGCCAGCTTTTTCAGCGGGATCCCCTCGATATCGATACTGAACAGCTTCTTGGGATCGGATTCCACGAAGTAGCGCATCGCTTCCAGGGCGTTGCCCGGAAGATCGATCAGTTCCGTATCCGCCGGCCGGCAGTCGGAATGATATACCGCACCCTGGGCCGGTGCAAAGAGCATCGTGTTCCGATCCTCTTCTCCGCACCCGGAGCAGTATTCCAGCACCGGACGGAATCCGGCAATGGTCATCAGACGGATCTCAAATGCGCATTTGATCTTGATGGGATCGCAGAGGTCCCGGCTGAGCGCATACAGAGAATTGAGGATCAGCTGCAGCATCTCTCCGTCGGGAACGCCCTCCTGAGCCAGCGTCTCCACGCATTCGGCAAAGTAGACCGCAAGAGAAAGGCGCGCCAGATCCAGCCGCAGTCCCTGGAACTCCTCCAGGGTCACAGCTTCCTTGACGCTCCATTTCCCCTTGTATTCGTACAGTGTCACTTCCGAATAACAGAGAGACTGCGTACCCGCCCCCAGCTTGCTGCCCTTCCGCAGCGCACCGGGTGCCTTGGCTCCCATTTTCCCCTCCGTCTGGGTCATCATGGTAAGGATGCGGTCTGCTTCCTTGTAGCGGACCTCCCGGAGGATCAGCGCATTCGTCTTCTTGTACATGTTGATTCAATCTCTTGTAAAACCGAAATTGCGGAGGAGGTTTGCGGAATCTCTCCAGTTCTCCTTGACTTTGACCCAGGTCTGCAGGAAGACCTTCGTTCCCAGGAACTCCTCCATATCCGTACGGGCCTGCTCTCCAACTTTCTTGAGCATGACCCCGTGTTTTCCTATGATAATGCCCTTGTGGCTGTCCTTCTCGCAGTAGATGGTGGCATCGATCTCGATGACACCGTCGTCCCGTTCATGGAACCGGGTGATCTCCACGGCGGTGCCGTGGGGAACTTCCTTGTCCAGACAGTTGAGCAGCTTCTCCCGCACCAGTTCCGCGCAGATCTGCCGCTCCGGCTGATCGGTGATCATGTCATCCGGGAACAGCTGAGGACCTTCCTCGGCATGCTTCTCCAGTTCATCCATCAGTTCGTCCAGACCCTCCCCGGTCAGTGCCGAGACCGGAACCACGGCTTCAAAGGGATAGGCGTTGGAATAATTGAGGATCACGGGCAGCAGTTTCGTTTTGTCGATGGTATCGATCTTGTTGATGGCCAGGATCACGGGGACCCGGCTTCCCTTCAGCCGCTTGATCAGTTCCTCTTCCTGCCGTCCGATCTGTTCCGTGGGTTCCACCATCATCACGATGGCGTCCACATCCGCCACGCTCTCCCGCACGACATTGACCATGTAATCTCCCAGGCGGGTCCTGGGTTTGTGGAATCCCGGCGTATCCATCAGGATAAACTGGGTATCTCCCCGGTTCACGATGGCGGTGATGCGGTTGCGTGTGGTCTGCGGTTTGTCGGAAACGATGGCGATCTTCTCCCCCACCAGCGCGTTGGTGATGGTGGATTTTCCAACGTTGGGCCTGCCGCAGATGGTGACCATAATGGTTTTCGTCGTCATATGTCAATCTCCCATAATCAGTTTTTCTCTCGAGCGCATCTGCTGTTTCATCGGACCTTCATCCACATGATCATAGCCCAGAAGATGCAGGACGGAATGGACCGTGAGGTACTGGACTTCCCGGTCGTAGCCGTGTCCGAATTCCTCCCCCTGCTCCTCACAGCGGGGCAGGGACAGCACCATGTCTCCCAGCAGGATCTCCCCGGTATCGGGATCCCGTTCGCACACCGACGGGTCGAACTGTCCGGCGGTGAGATCATTCATGGGAAACGAGAGCACGTCCGTAGGCCGGTCCAGATCCCGGTATTCCCGGTTGATACGGCGGATCCCCTCGTCATCCGTAAGCAGTACGGACAGGACACAGTCCTCCCTCACGCCCTCGGCGTCCAGAGCCGCCGCGGCCGCCCTGCGCACCAGCGAGATGGTGTTGGGATGCCCCAGTCCGGACACTTCCCTTGTAAGAATCAGATTCAGCGTCATATCTTTTTCTTTCCCCCTGCGGGTTTTTTCCCGGTTCCGGATACCGGGCCTTCATACTTTTCATAGGCCTCGATGATCTTCTGTACCAGCTGATGACGGACGACGTCCGCGCCGGTCAGTTCACAGATCCCGATGTCATCGATATCCCGCAGCACCTTCATGGCGGTCTTGAGGCCGGACTGCTTGTCCGCCGGAAGATCGATCTGGGTGACGTCGCCGGTGATGACCACCTTGGAGCCGAATCCCAGACGGGTCAGGAACATCTTCATCTGTTCCCGGGAGGTATTCTGTGCCTCATCCAGAATGATGAAGCTGTCATCCAGGGTACGTCCGCGCATGTACGCGAGAGGTGCCACTTCGATATTGCCCCTCTCCATGTATTTCTGATAGGTATCCACGCCCAGCATGTCAAACAGGGCGTCATAAAGAGGTCTCAGATACGGATCGACTTTGCTCTGCAGATCCCCGGGCAGGAAACCCAGCCGTTCCCCGGCTTCCACCGCGGGACGGGTAAGGATGATGCGGTTGACTTCCTCCGCGCGGAATGCCGCCACGGCCGCCGCCACCGCCAGATACGTCTTGCCGGTTCCCGCCGGTCCGATGCCCAGCGTGATGGTATTGTGACGGATCGAATCACAGTAGTTCTTCTGTCCCAGAGTCTTGGCCTTGATGGGCTTTCCCTTGGCGGTGATGCAGATCACGTCTCCGGCCAGGTCGCTGATCTTGGTCTCCCGGCCTTCCCGCACCAGCTTCAGGATATACCGCACATTCTGAGCGTCGATGTTTTCCCCTTTTGCCGCCAGTGTCAGCAGACCGTTGATGGCTTTCTCCGCATGCATCACGGCCTCCGGCTCCCCGCAGATATGGATGCGGTTGTCCCGGTCGATGACTTTCACTTCCAGTTCTTCCTCGATGAGCCGAAGATTCTGGTCAAAGGAACCGAACACGCTGATGACGTGTTCCATCCGTTCCACTTCAATTACTTTCTCGATCATTTACTAACCTCTTAAAGATCTAAAATCGGCATAAAGCCGTAGATATTCTATCACATACCCCTTGTCAAATTCCACTGCGTTCTCCCGGCAGGCGGAAATATACGAAAGAAAAAACGCCCCGAAGGACGTTTTTGTAAAAAATCGATTTAAAAAGCAAATACGATGCCCACCACCGCCGATGCAAGGATGAAGAAGATCGGGTGGATCTTCCTGATCCTGGGCACCAGATTCGTCAGGACCAGAAGGGCCGCTGCCAGGATCCATGCCTTCCAGCGGAACAGGTCTCCAACAGCCCCGGAAACGGAATAGGCGTCCAGATCCAGAAGGGCCAGGCGGAGGATCAGATATCCCGCCGCGGCGATCAGTCCCAGAGAGCAGGGCCGCAGACCGTAGAAACCGGCATCCACATACTTGTTCTGACGGAACTTCTGCAGCACTTTGGCAATGATCATGATGATGATCAGCGAAGGCATGATCAGACCGAGGGTCGCAATGACGCCCCCGGGAATGCCCGCCGTGGTATATCCCACGTAGGTCGCCATGTTGACGCCCATGGCACCGGGTGTGGACTCGCTCACCGCGATCATGTCCGCCAGAGCGCCGTGGGTAAACCATCCGGTCTTGTCCGCCATGTCATACAGGAACGGCACGGTGGCCAGTCCGCCGCCCACGGCAAACAGACCGGTCTTGAAAAACTCGAAAAACAGACGAAGGTAGATCATTTTCCGCGCACCCCCATCTGAGTCAGCAGGATGCCCGTTACCGCGGCGATGATCACATACACCACGGGAGATACATCCAGGAAAACGGAAAGGACGAACACAACGGCAAAGATACAGAGTCCTGCCTTGTCCTTGACGGCGCCTTTCCACAGTTTGAGAACGGCATTGAACACCAGAACACAGACGCAGACACGGATCCCGGCAAAGGCATGCCGGACCACCGGTGCATCTGCGAAGTGCGTGAGCACCGAAGCGATGAGAAGGATGATCACGATGCTGGGAAACACGACGCCCAGCGTAGCCGTGATCCCTCCGGCGATCCCCGCTTTCTTCTGTCCGATGAAGGTCGCCGTATTCACCGCAATGATCCCGGGAGTGCACTGTCCCACCGCGTAGTAGTCCATCAGTTCCTCTTCCGTGGCCCAGTGGCGGTCTTCCACGATCTCCCGCTGCAGGATGGGAAGCATCGCATACCCGCCGCCGAAGGTCATGACGCCGACCTTCGCGAACGCGCCGAACAGCTGGGCAAGGAATCCTATGCTTGTCCGCTCTTCATTCATTGTGCCAATTTCTCCGCGAATTCCTGATATCTGGCGATCTTTTCCTGAACCTCTTCCCGGCTGGAACCGTCTGCAAGGATATAGATCTTGATCTTGGGTTCCGTTCCGGAGGGGCGCACGATAAAGCTCGTATTGTCCGCCAGATCATAATAGAGGACGTTGGATCCCCTGATGGAAGTCGTTCCGACTTTTCCCAGGTTGGCCACCGAGACGCTGCCGTCCAGGTAATCCCGCAGCTGTTCCACGCCGGTGCCGGCGATCTCGGAGAACGGTTCGCTCCGCAGATCATCCATCAGCTTCGCCATGCGCTCCAGGCCGTCCAGTCCGGGCATGACGAGATTCAGGGTCTTTTCCTCAAAATAACCGTATTCTTCGTACTTTTCCTCAATGGCGTCCGCCAGAGTCATTCCCCTGCCGAAATAATAGGCCGCCATCTCTGCGATAAGCACCGATGCCGTGACGGCATCCTTGTCCCGCACATAATCGCCCATCATATAGCCGTAGCTCTCCTCATAGGCGAAAATATACTGATAGGAGCCTTCCTGCTCCCACTGCGCGATCCGTTCCGCCATGAACTTGAATCCCGTAAAGGTATCTTCCATGTGGACGTTGTTTCTCCGGCAGACTTCCTTCGCCATCTCCGTGGTCACGATGCTCTTCACCGCACCGGGATTGTCCGGCATGGTATTCGTACGGTAACGCGCCTTGATGATGTAGTCCAGCAGAAGGACGCCCATCTGGTTGCCGGTAATGGGGATGTACTCTTCCCCTTTCCGCACCAGTACCCCGACACGGTCCGCATCGGGATCGGAGCCGATAATGATATCACTGCCCACTTTTCTGGCAAGCTCCACCGCCAGTGCGAATCCCTCCGGGTTTTCCGGATTGGGACTTTCCACCGTGGGGAA
This sequence comes from Oscillospiraceae bacterium, assembly GCA_904501855.1. Taxonomy (GTDB): domain Bacteria; phylum Bacillota; class Clostridia; order Oscillospirales; family Oscillospiraceae; genus UBA2922. Next base: position 11,212 of record CAJGCI010000018.1, read on the forward strand.
GGTACCGTCGATCACCATCTGTTCCTCCACAGGATAGAGATGCCGGATCCCGAGACGCCGCAGCGCTTCCGGGATGATCCGGTATCCGCATCCGTGGAACGGGGTGTAGACCACCTTGAAACGGTCTGCCACCGCCTCAACGGCCTCACGGTCGATGGCCTGTCCCAGCACGCGCTTGAGGAAGGCTTCGTCCGTCTCCTCATCCAGCAGGATGATCTGACCCAGCTCCACCGCCTCATCATAATCGCAGGTGGAAAAGTCATTGAACAGATCGATCTCCTCCATCTGCCGGGCGATCTGTTCCGCCTTCTGTGGGGGCAGCTGCGCGCCGTCCGACCAGTAGACCTTGTATCCGTTGTATTCCTTCGGGTTGTGGCTTGCCGTCACGTTGATTCCGGCTGCCGCACCGTAATAGCGGATGGCAAACGATAGCTCCGGCGTGGGATGCAGGGACGGAAACAGACGGACTTTGATCCCGTTTGCCGCCATGACGCAGGCGGCTTCCCGGGCAAACTCCTGGCTGTTCTGCCGGCAGTCGTAACAGATCACGATGCCTTTCAGCGCCGTCTCCACCCCTTCGTTGTTGATAACGTTGGCGAAGGACTGTGTCACGTGACGGATCACGTGGATATTCATGTGATGCAGACCCAGCTTCATCGTACCCCGGAGGCCGGCGGTACCGAAGGACAGCGGTTCAAAGAACCGGCTCTCGATCTCTTTTTCGTCGTCGGCGATGGCGTTGAGCTCCTCCCATTCCGACTCATTGAGCGCCGGACTGTCCAGCCAGTGCTGGTACTCTTCCTTATACGTTCTCCTCATTTCGGACTTCTCCTTCACAAAGAGTTCTGGCTTCCTCAGCCCGGGACGCAGGCACAAACAGATCCGCGCCGTTTCCGCTGATCCCCATGATCACCCGGCCCAGCTGCCCGTTGTTGGGATACTGGCGGATGCAGGGAATGCCGTATGCGGAAAGCATATTGACGAGAAGATCGTCTTCCATATCCGTGGAAGCGCAGTGCTTCAGGAATACCGGCTCCTCGAAATCACCGTTTTCGTCTTTCGGCCAGTCGTCCTGCAGCTTACCGTAGGGGGTCCTCCCCCATTCCTCTTTGACATTCGATTCCATGTTTCAATCCTCTTATTTATGATACCGGGAACCCCGGTTGATCTGATATGCACGGTAGATCTGTTCCGCCAGAAGGACCCGAGCAAGATGATGGGGAAACGTCATGGGAGACATGCTCATCCGCACATCCGCCTGTTTCTTCAGCCGTTCATCCATGCCGAAGGAGGAACCGATGAGAAAACACATGTCCGGTTTTCCGGACTGCTCCCGTTCCAGGAACATCTGGGCAAACTGGGGGCTGGACATGGTCTTTCCCTCCACGCACAGCGCCACCACGAAGGCGTTCTTCGGGATCGCCTTTTCCACCGCGGCGGCTTCCTTCTCCAGTGCGCGCCGGATCTCTCCCTCCGACGGATCGTCGGGAAGACGCTCCTCCGCCAGTTCCACACACTGGAACCGGCAGAACGCGCCCAGGCGTTTCCGGTATTCCTCAAATGCGGAAATATAGAATTTTTCCCGCATCTTCCCGGTACATATCAGTGTAACTGTCTGCATTATATCACTTCCGTTGATACCGTCAAATTCCCGAGCATGGGTGCCGTGTGCAGCGTCGATCCGGTACCGGAGAGGGACTGCGCCACGGTATCGTATGCCAGCTGGACCGTATTGTTGTTCCGGCTGAGATGGCCCAAAATAAAATGACAGGTCCCCTGTTGACGCAGGATCCCCGCCAGTTCGGCACTGGACTCATTGGACAGGTGTCCGTGATCGGACAGGATCCTCTTCTTGAGATAATAGGGGTAGCCTCCCGTACGGAGCATCTGGATATCATGATTGGCCTCGATGAGAGCGATATCCGCTCCGGTCAGCCCCTCGATGATCTCCTCCGTGATGCATCCGGTGTCCGTGGCATATCCCAGCACAGCATCTCCGGTGAACCGGTAACCCACGCAGTCCGCTGCATCATGGGGAACATGAAATGCCCGGATCTGCACATCGTTCACAGAGAAAACTGTTCCCGTCTCAATTTCATGAAACGGGATGACACAGTCCGCGCCCATGGCTTCCAGCGCATGGATCACGGGAAGAGTTGCGAACACAGGGAGCTGATAGTGTTTTTCCAGCACACGAAGCCCGGAAATATGGTCGGAGTGTTCATGCGTAATGAGCACTCCATCCAGATCCTGAGGCTCCAGCCCCTCCTGCCGAAGTCCTTCCTTTATTCGTTTGCATGAGATCCCGGCATCGATGAGGATCCGGGTCTCTCCCTCGCGGATCAGGGCACAGTTGCCGGTGGATCCGCTGGCCAGAGTGGTGATCTGCATGTCAGCTGATCTTCGCTCCGTCACTGTTCTTCTCATTCTCCGGGAAATCCGCGATGCGGATATCCGCACCCAGAGCAGTGAGCTTGCCGATAAAATTCTCATAACCGCGTTCGATGAAATGGATATCTTCCACATAGGTGGTGCCATACGCGCACAGTCCCGCAATGACCATGGCGGCGCCGGCACGAAGATCGCAGGCCATGACCGGAGCGCCGGTCAGTTTCTGGCCGCCTTCGAAGATGGCGATGCGTCCGTCCACCTGGACTTCCGCGCCCATTTTACGCAGTTCGTTCACATATTTATAGCGATTGTCATAGATCCCTTCGGTGATGACGGAAGTTCCTTCCGCCATGCAGAGAAGCGCGCCCATCTGCGGCTGCATGTCCGTGGGGAATCCGGGATACGGCAGGGTCTTGACATTGGCTTTCTTCAGCACTGCCGGTCCGGTGACCAGCACGCTGTCCTCAAACTCCTCGACGGTGGTGCCGGTCTCGCGAAGCTTCGCGCTGATGCACTCCAGATGTTTGGGGATCACGTTCTTGATCAGCACTCTTCCGTGGGTCGCCGCCGCAGCCACCATGTAGGTGCCCGCTTCGATCTGATCGGGAATGATGCTGTAGGTGCCGCCGTGAAGTTCCTCCACGCCGTTGATCTTGATGGTATCGGTACCGGCTCCGCGGACATCAGCGCCCATGGAGTTCAGGAAGTTTGCAAGGTCCACGATATGAGGCTCGCGGGCTGCGTTCTCAATGACGGTCTTTCCTTCCGCCATGGTGGCTGCCAGCATGATGTTCATGGTGGCGCCGACGGAGACCTTATCCAGATAGATGCGGTTGCCGTGCAGTTTTCCGTCCGGGGTATCCGCATAGACGAAGCCGTTGCGGATATCGATCTCGGCACCCAGAGCGGTCATGCCCTTGACGTGCTGGTCGATGGGACGGACGCCGAAGTTGCATCCGCCGGGCATGGTGGTCTTGGCCTTGCCGAAGCGGGCAAGCATGGCTCCGATCAGATAGTAGGAGGCACGGATCTTGCGCATCAGATCGTAGGGAGAGTCCTGAAGGGACACATCTCTGCTGTCGATCTCGATGGTGGATTTGTTGATCAGACGGATCTTGCATCCCAGATGAGTCAGGATAGTCAGAAGCATATCCGCATCACTGATCTGAGGAATGTTCTCCAGACGGCATACGCCGTTGACCATCAGGGCCGCCGGAATGATGGCAACTGCCGCATTCTTCGCACCGCTGATGGATACTTCGCCGTGAAGCTCATTTCCGCCATTGATTACATACTTTTCCAATTTATCAAAACACCCTTTACATTTCCGGTTCTCCGAATGTAAAAAGAGACGGAGAAATGTGGATCCTGTTTTCTCATTCATGCCCGGTTTCACACCGGTTTGAGGGATATTATAACCGAATTATAATATTCCACTAGGGTATCTTAGCATAACGATCCGCGAAATTCAATATTTTGTGTTCAACTTTTCAAAACTTCTATACCTTGTGGTTGACAACTCATTATGCATTCAGGATGCGGGCCGCTTTCAGTACCGCGATCACGGTCTTCGCATCCTCGATCTGGTTGTCCATCACCATATTCAGCAGTTCCTGGATGCTGTGTTTCTCCAAGTTGAGAAACTCTCCCTCATCCGGGTGGACCTGTCCGGCGTGCAGTCCCAAAGCAAGATAGATATGCAGGATCTCCGTGGAATACCCGGGTGACGTGGCATGTGCGCCGAGATAGATGTACTCATCCGCGGAGAAGCCGGTCTCCTCCGACAGTTCGCGGACGGCGCAGACCATGGGATCTTCCCCCGGCTCCAGCTTTCCCGCAGGAGCTTCCAGCATCAGTTTCTGCATGGGATAGCGGTACTGCTGTACCATGTAGCACATTCCGTCCTCATCCACCGGAAGGATGGTGACCCCGCCGGGATGCTCCACCACTTCCCTTCCCACGACACGGCCGTCACACAGTTCCGCCTTGTCATGATATACATTGACGATGATGCCCTTCATCTTCAGTTCACTGGTAAGTTTCTTCTCGCTGATATCCATCGAAACAGTCCTTTCCTGCGTTTATTGGATGTATTATACACCATCCTGCCCATAACAAAAAGAAGAACCCGGAGCAATTCGGGTTCTTCTTGTGTGATATTGATTTGGATCAGTTCCAGGCCTGAGTGCCGGTGACACCGTTCTTCTCTGCGACATAAACCGGATTCTTGCCGGCCTTGCGCTGTGCCTGATAGTCCTTCAGAGCATTCTTTGCAGGCTTGAAGAGGATCACGATGACCGGAACGTTGATGATGACCATGGTGGCCTGCAGAAGGTCTGCAGTATCCCATGCCAGTCCGGCGGAAATGATGGCGCCGATAAAGATCAGAGCGGTGGCGCACAGACGCCAGCAGGTCATGAAGCCCTTGCTGGGATTGCGTTTCAGGATGAAGCGCAGGCAGCCTTCCGTATAGTAGTAGTTGCCGAGCAGTGTGGTGAACGCAAACAGGCAGACGGCAATGACCATGAATACGGGACCGAATCCGCCGAGAGCGGATTTCACGCATGCCTGAACATAGGCTGCACCGGCCAGATCCGCATTGGGCTCCACGCCGGAGAACAGGCACATGAAGGCCGTGGCGGAGCAGATCAGCAGCGTATCGATAAATACGGAGAGCATCTGCACGAGGCCCTGCTTTGCCGGGTGGGAAACGTCGGCAGCAGCTGCGGCATTGGGAGCGGAACCCATACCGGCTTCGTTGGAGTAAAGGCCGCGCTTGATGCCCCACATGATGCAGGAACCGGTAAAGCCGCCGAAGATCGATCTGAAATCAAACGCATTGCGGAAGATCATACCGAAGACCTTGGGCAGTGCGGTGATGTGCATGATGACAACGATCAGAGATACCAGAGTGAACAGAACGCCCATCACCGGAACCAGAACTTCCGTGACCTTGGTCAGACGCTTGCCGCCGCCCAGAACGCAGACGGCGAACAGGACTGCGAGAATCGCACCCACAACGATGGAAGTGGTTCTTCCGTAGAAGGAGAATGCCGTGAAGGTATCCTGGGTGTTGTAAGCCGCCAGCATGTTGTAGCCGACCATATAGGTCAGGATCAGGACGATGGCGAAAATGACGCCCAGCCAGCGCTGACCCAGTGCGTCCTGCATATAGTAGGACGGGCCGCCGTAATAGCTTCCGTCAGAATCTTTTTTCTTGTAGATCTGAGCCAGAGTGGATTCCACGAATGCGGAAGCGCCGCCCAGAACAGCGGTGACCCACATCCAGAACAGAGCACCGGGGCCTCCGAGGCAGAGTGCCGTGGAAACGCCCATGATGTTACCGGTACCGACACGGGACGCGGTAGAGACCATCAGAGCACCAAAGGAAGAAGTCGCTCCCAGATTGACCGGCTTCTCCGATACGACGCGGATAGACTCACCGAACAGGCTGACCTGGATCAGGCCGAGACGGATGGTGAAGTACAGACCCGCCAGTACAAGAATCAGGGGTACGATGTACGGCTGGTACAGAACTCCGCTGATCGCATTGACAACATTATCAATGGCGTTAATCATACTTTTTCTTTCCTCCAAATAAAATAAATTTGCGTTCACTTGCAAAATTTGAATTTATTATACTAATTTTTTAAGTAAACCGCAATACTTGCGCAATTTTAAAAGACGGCAATTTCACTTTCGGTACATTTTCAGCACGGAATGAAGCTGGTCATCGGCGGAATAGATCCCCACATACCATACGCCGTCCACAGAACCGCACCGGATCTCCAGCTCCTCCTCCGGTTTGATCTCCCGTCGGTAGGTGATCTCCAGATTGTCGAAGGAAACCTGATCTTCCTCCTCGGGAAGCGCTTCCCGGGCAAGATCCAGATAGGCGGTATTGTGCACATGATGATTGCAGTCGATCATGGAGCGGAACACCTGTCGCTTTACCGAGCGGACAATTTCCATTTCCGACGGCATGTTCTTGGCGTATTTCACATCCGGAAACAGCACATGATCCGGCTCTCCCTGATAGTCATCCATCAGTTCCGGTGTCAGACGGAGGATCGCACCGTTCTCCGGATCGATGGCGGTCCATACCGAGGAGGCATAGGCCATGATCTCTCCGTTCCCGTCCAGCACTTCATAATTGCGGACGGCTTTCAGCCGGTTGTAGTCCTGAGCCCAGGTGCGGACCGTGATCCACTCACAGGCGCCGCAGCGGTGCAGCACCTGAACCTTCCAGTTCATGGCCATCCAGGTGAGGTGCTTGGTGTACATATCGTCGATGCCCTGCCCCACACTGGTGGCGTGAAGGGTCGCCGTATTGCTCAGTGCATCCAGCAGTGCACGGTTCGTGATCCGGTTGTCCGGTCCGATGTCCTGTACTCCGATGAAGTATTTCTGTTCGATCTTCATACGCTGTCCTCTTTTCTATCTTCCATTGATTGATTCATCTTCCTCAGTTCCCCCGATGCAATGGGAACGCAAAGCAGGAACGTGAGCACATCGGCCCATGCCTGCGTCATCTCCACTCCCTGCAGTCCGAACAGTCTGGGAAGTATCAGGATCAGAGGGATAAAGAAGATCCCGTTCCTGGCGGAGGATGTGACGGAGGCGATGACCCCCTTGCCGCAGGACTGCAGCATCATATTCGTCAGAACTCCCGTAGCCATCAGCGGCAACACGGCGGACTGCCAGCGGAGTGCTTCGATGCCGATGGCAATGACTCTCGGATCATCCCGGAACCATTGTACGATCACAGGCGCACCGAAGAAACACAGCGCGCCGGCGACGGTCATCATCACGGTCCCCCAGCGCAGGCAGTAGAAGAAGCCTTCCCGGACACGGTGGTACCGGCCTCCGCCGTAATTGTAGGAACAGATCGGCTGGTATCCCTGACCGAATCCGATCAGCACCGAAACGTTCAGCATCAGGATCCGTGTGACGATGGACATGCCGGCAATGGCCGGATCTCCTCCGTACGCGTTGGCCACGCGGTTTAACAGCAGTGCGGAGAGCGCTGCCAGGCCCTGCCGGAACAGGGACGGCATCCCGCCGTTGGCGATCTCCAGGAAATTATGGAGATTCAGGCGGATATTCCTCACGTGATAACGGATCTCCCCGCCCCGGGAGAAACCGATGAGCAGGGCGATGAAGCTGGCAAGCTGTCCGCAGACCGTGGCAACGGCCGCTCCACGAACTCCCATACGAAAGACAAAGATCAGCAAGGGATCCAGTCCGATGTTGATCACGGCACCCAGCATCAGCCCCACCATGGCGGTCATGGCGGAACCCTGGAATCTCAGCTGGTTGTTGATGACGAACTGTCCCACCATGAGCGGTGCACCCAGAAGGATGACCTGCATGTATTCCACGGTCTGCCGGCGGGAATTCTCCGTCGCTCCGATAAAATCCGCAAGGGTATCGGAAAACAGGATCCCCAGCAGTCCAAGAACGGTTCCGATCCCAAGCGCCAGGGCGAATCCGGTGACGGCGATCTCGTCCGCCGCCTCCTTCTTCCCCGCGCCCAGCAGTCTGGAAAGACAGTTTCCGGAACCATGTCCGCAGAAGAAGCCCAGCGACTGGATGATGGCCATTACCGTAAAGACGAGGCCCACCGCAGCGGTCGCTTCCGTGGAGATCTGACCCACGAAATAGGTGTCGGCCGTGTTGTAGATCCCCGTTACCAGCATGCTGATAATGGTGGGGATGGCAAGCTTCCACACCAGTTTCGGAACAGGCGTCTCCGTCAGTAATTCATGTTTGGTCTGCTTTGCTGCGCTCATGGATCTGTCTCCTCAAGCCGGATTTCCCGGCTGAAATACACTTCATTATTATAGCAAAGGCATCATTCTCAATCAATTGTCCCATGCACATGGTATAATGATTTCAATCCATGAATTTCCGCAGGAAGGAGTTTCGTTATGACTATAGGAACAAGTGATTATATCTGCCGCTGGATGTCCCCGCTGGGAAGCGTCACCATCGCCTCCGACGGATCTTCGGTCACCGGTCTGTGGTTTGACGGACAGAAGCATTACGGTACGACTCTCGTGCCGGAGCCTGTCCTGTGCGATCTGCCGGTATTCCGGGAAACTATCGCCTGGCTGGAACGCTATTTCATCGGAGATGCCCCTGCCGTCACGCCTCCCCTCCGTCTCACCGGAACACCGTTTCAGATGGCAGTGTGGGAATTGCTGCGCGGCATTCCCTACGGCGAGACTGTCACCTATGGAGAACTTGCACAGGCAATGGATCCTCCCACCAGTCCCCGGGCCGTGGGAAACGCCGTGGGGCGAAACCCCATCTCCATCCTGATCCCCTGTCACCGTGTCATGGGTGCGGGCGGATCTCTTACGGGTTATGCGGGCGGTACCGACAGAAAGAAGGCACTTCTTCAGCTGGAGAAGGTATTATAAGCGAAGCACTCAGGGATCCGCCGAACGCCGGCCGATCCCTGTTTCCTGTTTTTTCCGGGATTCGCTTGATTAACACAAATGAGGTTGCTATAATTTATTGCGCAAAATATAATTTTATAAAATACAAGTAAGGAGAAACTTACATGAAAAATATCATTCGCCATCGGAGAAGCGTCCGGACTTTTAACGGAGTCCCCCTGAAGCCGGAAGCTGCCAAAGAGATCCTCGATTATGCAAATTCGGTGGAAAATCCCTATGGTCTTTCCATAGAGTGGTTCCTGCTGGATACCAGAAAAGATGGTCTGAAGTGTCCGGTGATCGCCGGCACGGATACCTTTATCGCCGGCAAAATGAAACGGATCCCCCACGGTGAGGAAGCCTTCGGATACGCTTTCGAAAAAGTCGTCCTCTTTGCGGAATCCAAAGGGCTCGGAACCACATGGATCGGCGGGACCATGGACCGGAAGGCCTTCGAACAGGCCATCGGTCTGGCCTCGGATGAGGTCATGCCCTGCGTCAGTCCGCTGGGAGTGCCCGCAGACAAGATGTCCGTGAAGGAATCTCTGATGCGGAAAGCCGTGAAGGCCGATTCCCGTCTTCCTCTGAACGACCTGATCTTTGACGGCGGTTTCGAAACCGCTCTGAATCCGGACCGGTACGGTGATCTTGCCGACGCATATGAGATGGTCCGCTGGTCCCCTTCCGCAGTCAACAAGCAGCCCTGGCGTCTCATCGTGGACGGAAACGACGTCCATTTCTATGAAAAGAAAGCCAAGGGATATGTGGACGGCACCGGATGGGATATGCAGAAGATCGACATGGGTATCGCCCTCTGTCATTTTGAAATCGGTGTCCGGGAGGCCGGTCGGAGCTGTGAATTCATGCTGTCCGATCCCGGACTTGCAGCACCGGAAGATACATACTACATCGCCACCTATCGTCTGAACTGATAAGGAGAAGAAGAAAATGAAAAAGATTCGTGTACTGGTCACAGCGCTTCTTATTCTTTCCATGATCCTTCTCACTGCCTGCGGCAGTGCGGGAAACAGCGCCGAAGTCCCGGAACGGAACGACTATGAATACATCTTCGTTCACGGTCTGTCCGGCTGGGGAAGCTATGACAAGATCAACAAGTTCTATCCCTACTGGGGAACCACCGGCGGGGATCTGATGAAATATCTGCGCGGCGAGGGCTTTTCCTGCTATGCCGCCTCCGTGGATCCCGTAGGCAGTGCCTGGGACCGGGCCTGCGAACTGTATGCCCAGCTGACCGGCACCGTTGTGGATTACGGCAAAGAGCACAGCGAGCGGTGCGGCCATGAGCGGTACGGCAGAGACTTCTCCGCAGAACCGCTGATCCCGGACTGGGATGCCGGAAGAAAGATCGTCCTTCTCGGACACTCCTTCGGCGGTGCCACCATCCGTCTGTTCTCCGAGATTCTGGCCAACGGCTCCGCTGCCGAACAGGCTGCCACCCCGCCGGAAGAGCTTTCCGGTTACTTCCGCGGCGGACAGGGCGACCGCATCCACTCCCTCATCACCCTGGCGGCTCCCACCAACGGAACCACCGCGTATGATCTGTTTGCCGACAAAAACTTCGATCCGGAATCCGTCTCCGTCCCCCGCTGGGACGAGATGCTGGCCAAGCTCTTCGAGCTTCGCAATCAGGGCGATCCGGATTCCAGAGTCGACTATGACTATGCGGATTTCGACATGCACATCGACAACGCGCAGGAACTGAACAGCAGGATCTCCACCCTGCCCAACACCTACTATTTTGCCGTTCCCTGCAGCGCCACAAGAAAGGCCGAGGACGGCACCCAGCGTCCCGTCCGTTTCAAGATGGAGGGCATGTTCCGCCGCACTTCCGCTCTGATGGGAGCATATACCGGTGTGACGGAGGGCGGTTTTGTCCTGGATGAGTCCTGGCAGGAGAATGACGGTCTCGTCAACACGGTCTCCGCCGGAGCCCCCATCGGCGCCCCCGTGGCGGAGTATCCGTCCGAACAGTACGTTACCGGTGCGTGGTATGTCATGCCGGTCTATCACGGCGACCACATGTCCCTGGAAGGCGGAATGACAAA
>CAJGCI010000019.1 GCA_904501855.1 Oscillospiraceae bacterium
ACATCTTCTGACAGCATCAGACTGTAAAGGGTCTTTTTCATAGCGCGCACATCTCCTTTTTTGTTTACATCCTGATAGTAACATTCCCCTTAAACTTTGTCAATAAAATTATATAAAACAATCTACAAATTATATTTTCAAGTTGTAAATTTTTTGGCCGGCACAGATGAAGAACACTAAAACAGGCGGCGGTCCAAGGCCTTTCTGACCCATTGACCGCCGCCTGTTTCGTGGATGCATTTAAGCTGACAGGTTGCTTTCCTTTATGATCCTTGTAACCGCATCGGCTTTATTCAATGTGAAAAGATGAATACCGTCCACACCCAGGGAGAGATACTCATTGATCTGGGAAATGGTATATTGAATTCCTTCCTCCATGAACGCATCTTTTTTCCGCCGGATCTCTTCTTCGGATTCTTCCGGGGTGAAGACATTCGGAAAAATCCAGTTCCGGGAAATGATTTCGCACAGAGCCCTTGGCATAACGCAGGCGTTATGGCTGAGGGCCATGTTGATGGTGGAAGCGCTGTCCAGGACCGGCATGACACCGACGTCGACCGGGAGCGTGATCCCGGCAGAACGGATCGCATCGTACCACCATTTGAACTGATCCATATCCCAGCAGAGCTGTGTAATAATGTAATCCGCACCGAGATCCTGTTTCTGTTTCAGATATTCAATGTCCGACTGGATACTGCGGCATTGAATGTGTCCCTCCGGGGATCCGCCGACAGCTATCGTGAACTTATCCCCGAATTCTCTGCGGATCAGATCCACCAGTTCGGTGGCATAACGGAGATCCTCTTTCCCGGGTTCATATCCTAACGGAATATCTCCGCGCAATGCCAGGACATGATGGATCCCATGGTCCAGATATGCCTGCAGCAGGCCGCAAACCGTTTTCGGGGTGTTTCCGATGCACGTAAAATGCGTGACCGGAAGAGTGCGGCCGTCATTCTGTATCTTTGACAAAACTGCCATGTTCCTTTCCACGTTGCTGCCTCCGACGTGATAGGTGCAGGAAATATAGTCCGGATTCAGCCGATATAACTGGTCAAGAGTGCCGCCTTCTCTGCATATTTTTTCCATCCCGCGATCTGTTTTCGGAGGGAACAGCTCAAAAGAAAGCAGGGTTTTCTGGTTAAAAAGATCTTTGATATTCGGCATTGGCAGTTACCCGATCCCTAAAGCATGAAACAATAAACTGACGAAAGGAGCGTACAGGATGGCTGGCAGATAGTCAGCCACTTTCAGTTTCGTAATCCCGGCCAGATTCAGGCCGATCCCGATAATCATGAGAGAGCCGGCCGCTGTCATCTCGGCGATCATCGTATCGGACAGAAGGGGAGACAGGACGGACGCTAAAAGCACCAGTGCACCTTCGATAACCAGCACACTGCCGGATGCCAGAAGGACACCGATCCCCAATGTCACGGCCAGCATCATGGAGGAGAAGAGGTCCATCATGGATTTTGTGATCAGCATGGTGGTGTCGCCGGTGGTTCCTGCCTGCAGCGAGCCAACGATGGTCATGGAACCGACGCAGAACAGCAGGGTAGCGGTTACAAATCCTTTTGCCACAAGACCGTCACCGTTTTTGGAAAAACGGTCCTCCACTTTTTTCCCCAGACGGTTAAGGGCACCGTCGATGTCCAGAAGCGTGCCGGTCAGCACACCGAGGATGGTTGAGATGAGAAGGACCAGCAGGTTCCGGCTTTCAAAAGCCCCCTGAAAACCGATGACCATGGAGAACAGTCCGATAGCGGTCATGGTGGCACCGGTGTACTTTTCCGGGATCCCCTTTTTCAGGAATATACCAATGAAACTGCCGGCAAGCACGGTCAGAGTATTAATTAAGACAGCAGACATATCAGTTCCTCACATACAACATTACTTTGCTTTAATATTAATATATTCTGCACGGGTCTTCGAATACATGATTTTCTGGCTCTGGTAGAGCCCGTAATAGCCGGACAGCATGTAAGAGATGCCGCATGCCAGAGCAAAATAAACGATGGCAAAATCCGACTGGAACAGTTCGATGGCCAATACAATGGAAGCGATGGGACAATTGACCGCACCGCAGAATACGGAGATCAGTCCGATGCTGGCCGCAAACTGAGCCGGGATCCCAAGCAGCGGGCCCACTACACAGCCGAAAGTGGCACCGATGAAGAACGTGGGAATGATCTCACCGCCGCGAAAACCGCATCCCAGAGTAACAGCGGTAAACAGGATCTTCCAGAAGAACGCGCTGGGTTTTGCCACTCCTGATTCCAGAGCATTCATCAGCTGAGCCTGTCCGGTGCCGTTATAGTCGGTGCATCCGACAAGATAGGTAAGTCCTATAATAATGACACCGCCGATCACCGCACGAAGATAGGTATTGGGACAGCGTCTTCGGGCGACGGATGCAAAGTACTGTACGGAAAAACAGAAAGCCGTGCTGATCACCGCGCAGAAAACGGCGAGAATGGCAACACGCCAGAGCATATCCAAAGACAGAGACTCCAGAGGTACATGGAACTGTGTGGCCGGAATATGAAAGAGTTTGTTGATTCCGAATGCCGTAATGGCGGAGACCAGACAGGGGATCAGGCCGGAGTAATAAAATATTCCAACACTGATAAACTCCAGCGCAAATATCGCCGCCGTGACCGGTGTTCCGAACAGGGCGGAAAAGACTGCCGACATGCCGCACAGTGTTGCCAGACGAAGGTCTTTATCGTCCAGGTGGAGGAGAGCAGCTACATTTGCCCCAATACTTCCGCCTATTTGGAGCGCAGCACCTTCGCGACCGGCAGATCCGCCGCAAATGTGGGTAATCAGGGTCGCAATAAAGATGCAGGGGGTCAACAGGATCGGAGCCCGGGTGCCTTCTCGAATGGAATCAATGATGGAATCGGTGTTCTCGTGTTCCATCTTGGACACCGAATACATCAGAGCGATGAGCGCACCGCCTGCCGGCAGCAGCCAGATCAGCCAGGGATTCATTTCCCGCAATCCGGTGGCATACCGAACTGCCAGGTTGAAGAGACTTCCAATGATCCCGCCTACAGATCCGGTGAGCAGCGCAATCAGGATCCATTTGAAAAAAGACCAGATAAGATTTTCTATTAACTTGACTTCATTCTTGTTGTCGAAATCCATTGTTCTTTCCTTAAAAGCAATTTGCTGTTAAAGAATTATATTACGAAAAAGGACGAAAATCCACCGTTATCCGGGACAGCTTCTTGATTTTAGGCAAGGGGTTGGGTATAATCCTAAAGTACTCCATTCGGAGGTGTATCGAAGTGGTCATAACGGGCCTGACTCGAAATCAGGTAGCCCTCACGGGCTCGTGGGTTCGAATCCCACCGCCTCCGCCAATACGGGACAGCTGATCAAACCGGATCAGCTGTCCGTTTCTTTCATTTCTGAGAACCATGGTGCCATGATTGCCGTGAAAGCCGGGCAGGGAATTACGATTTAAAAATCCAATACGCTCCTCATCATAGATTCTTCTGATGCGAACATGACATTTGGCAAAAAACAGAATCGAACGGATTTGTGGGAAAAACGGTATTTTTCTGCAGAAATCTGAGCTAAAATTGAAGGATCTGGCGGAATTACCTGTCCTTTTTGTCGCATTTTCGACATGAACCTGCGTGTTTTGGTTTGAATGTGCAAAAACCAAATTGGATACTTGGGAAAATTTGTTAAGCTTGCAGACGGATATTTACCATCATTTACTTGAAAAAAAGATATAAAAATGAAATAATTGGAGCGTTTTGTTCATTATATAAAAGTGAGTAAATATTTCTGAGCATTTTGGCCCAGGAAGAAGAAAGAAATCCTATACAACATATAAATAAATTTGAAATAGGATAAAAGAGGTTAAGTAAGAAAAGAGATGTAGGAGGTCCCTTATGAGTGATGCAGTGAAAACCGGCTACCCTTCAATTGATCGGCCATGGGAAGAATTCTATAAGTACGGCATTCCGGACAAACCGGTAAACGATATGCCCTGGAAGAAATACCTTGTGGATGATACCGCAATCGGTTCTCAGCCCCCACAGGGTCTTACCATGTATCAGCTCATCTATGATGTCAACAAAGATTATCCGGATCAGATCGCGCTGAACTATTTCGGCAAAAAGACCACCTTCCGTGAGATGTTCCAGCATATTGATGAGTCTGCCCGTGCACTGACAGCGGCCGGCGTCAAGCAGAATGACTGTGTCATGGTCAGCTTGGTGGATATGCCGGAAGTCGTATATTCTTTCTATGGCGCCAACAAGATCGGTGCTTCCGTAAACCTCATTGATCCCCGTTCGGATGTGGAAACGCTCAAGCACTACATCCATCAGGTCAACCCGAAGGTTTTCATCACTCTGGATCTGAACTACCCGCTTGTCAAGAAAGCAGTCGTTGATACCACGGTCGAAAAAGTCGTGATTGTAAAGATCGGCAATTCCATGCCCCCTGCAATCCGTCTGGGATACAACCTCAAGTCCCGCAAGGATCATCCGAAAATCGAGTACAGCGACAGTGTTGTGCTTTATAATGATTTTATTGCTTCCGGTGAAGGCGCTCCGGATGTCGAAGCCGATTATGAGAAAGATGCCTGCCGCATCATCGTCCATACCGGCGGAACCACCGGCCTGCCGAAGAGCGTCATGATCTCCGATCAGATCACCAACAACGTGGCTTGGAGCTACGGATATATCGGATTTCCCATTAAGCGCCAGAACGTCTGGTACAACGAGCTGCCTCCGTTCATCATCTACAGCATGATGATCAGCGTACATCTGCCGCTGTTCTACGGGGTCACGGTAGTTCTGAACCCGGAATTTTCCGTGGAGAAATTTGCGAAGAACTTTAAAAAGTATAAACCGAACTATGCCGGCGGTGTGACCGAGCATTGGCGTCAGCTTATCCGCTCTCCGCTGATGAAGGACTTCGATATGTCCTTCCTCATTGCAGCGGTTATCGGCGGCGATGCCTGCCCGAGAGAAGATGAGATCGAGATCGATGAATTCTTTAAGGCCCACGGCTGCAAATATCCGGTCATCAAAGGATACGGCATGTCGGAGACCAGTGCAACGGTCGCTACGGAGACCTGCACGGCAAACCGCTATAAGACAGTCGGCATTCCTCTTCCGGTCCATGACATCAAGATCGTTGATCCGGATGATATTACGAAGGAACTGAAATATGATGAGATCGGCGAGCTTCTCGTAGGCGGACCGAACGTCATGCTGGGCTACCTGGACGACCAGGAAGCCACCGATGAAATGATCTTCACCGATGAGAAGGGTGAGCGCTGGCTCCGTACCAGTGACCTGGCCAAAATCTCCGAAGACGGTTTCCTGACCCATAAAGGCCGCTTGAGAAGAATCTACATCACCGATAACGGCGGCGATGCAGCAAAGATCTTCCCGTCCGTTCCGGAAAAAGAGATCCTTCGTCATGAAGCCGTTGACGCAGTATGCTGCGCCGGCCGCCTGAAACCGGATTCCACCTTCTATGAAATCGTGGCTTTCGTGGTCAAAAAGGAAGATGTTCCGGATGAGCAGCTGACTGAGGAACTGGTCAAGCTCTGCAAAGAAAAGGTTCCCGGATACATGCAGCCGGTAGACTTTGTTTACCTGGATCACCTTCCGCTGACGGAAAACAACGGCAAGGTGGACTTTGTCCAGCTGGAAGAGCGCGCACACGAGCTTCAGGTTGCAGGAATCTGATGGTAATTATCTAATATTATTCCCCGCACAGTATTCTCTGTGCGGGGTTTTATTATGTCTGACAGCAAGTCTTTTCTGCTTAAAAATATGGGTATATAGAAATCAGAGGGCGCGGTTACATAAAAATTACAGAATTAACTCAAAAGGTATTCATTTTTTCGAAAAGTTTGCTATAATGGAAAGGCTTGAAAGACTCGAGAGAATTATTAATCAATTAATAAAAAGCGAGAGATAAGAATGAAAGAGAAAAAGAACAGAACGACCTGGAAAGGGGCCCTGTGTCTCGTCGTCATCGTAATGATGCTGTGCAGTTTTACGATGGTTTTTGCCGAGGCCGGAGAACTGACGACGCAATGTATCGATGCCAATGAGTTCATCTCAGATCCCTGGGGCACCGTGGGAAATGCCATATCCAACGGGATTTCAACCGGTGTGAATGTCCTCAGATATGGTGATTTTTATCGACGCTACGGGGACTTTACTGTTACGATTCAGATGGGAAAAGGCATTGAAGTTCTTGGGCCGAACACCATCGTCAGCTGGATCCGGGTGAGCGAGAACGGCAATGAATACTACGATGACGGCAAACTGAATGAATATGTGAATAATCTGGCCGCCAAGTACAATTCGACGGAAACGAGAAATACCTTTATGACTTCCTATGGGTATGAGATCTCCATACCCAGTACCACATACAGCTGGACTCTGAACCAGCAGGCAACGGTAAATAACATCCGGAACGCACTGTATGCACACCAGACGCAGACCATCAGTCCGGTCTGGGCTCAGACACCATCCAACAGCTCCACCTATGTGGAGATCTGTCTGGCAAATCAGCGCCTGTTCCTGTATAAGAACGGTCAGCAGATCATGGCGACAGACATCGTAACCGGAAATACCTCTCTCGGAAGAGGAACGCCGGCCGGATACTATACCATCAAAAGCAAGGAAAGAAACACCGTTCTTCGCGGCGTGGACTATGCCAGCCATGTGAACTACTGGATGCCCTTCAACGGAGGAATCGGACTGCATGACGCCACGTGGAGAGGCAGATTCGGTGGAACGATCTATCAGTATGACGGATCTCACGGCTGCGTCAATATGCCATTGGATGCCGCACGAATCGCCTATGAAAACGTTTCGGTCGGAACACCGGTGATCCTGTACTGACAGAAAATCTTAAAGTAAAAGCCAGCGTCTGCGGAGTTCAGCCGCTCCGCAGACGGCTATTATTGACAAAAATTATCGTTATTATCGTGAAAATACGTTAAGAAACGACAGAAATTATTTTTTCCTGTTTTTTGCTTGAAATATTTCCATGTTCTGAGGTATTTTGATATATAGGACTTATTTTTCTTACAGGGGGGTCAAGGTTTTGCCCCGGGAGGATTTTTTTGCCAATTAATGTTAGTTGACTAACATCTTTTCTTCCAGACACTCTTTGAGGTGTATCCGGGGGAGGGGGGCAGAAAGATCTGAGGGCGGTAAAACTCTGTCAATTAATGTTAGTTCGCTAACATTAATTGACAGCCCTTCCCCACCCACCAGTAACATTTGGAGGTACTAAAGAAATGAACAGTAATACGGTTTCACAGAATAAGACAGGGTACGCTTCTATCGACAAACCCTGGAGAAACGGATTCTCCAAGGAAGTTCTTGCCGCTGAACTGCCCAGCCAGACCATGTTTGAGTATATCTACGAAGCAAATAAAGACCGTTCCGATGAAATTGCTCTGGAATACATGGATATGAAGAAAGTCACTTATGGTGAACTCTGGCAGCATATTGAAGAAGCGGCAAAGGGACTGACTGCTATTGGCGTACAGCCCGGTGAGATCGTTACCATTGCCATGCCGAACACACCGGAATTTGTTTATCTGGCCTATGCGGTCAACCGCTTGGGTGCAGTTATGAATCTGATTCATCCGCTGCCCGGTGAAAAAGAACTGCACGGTTATCTGGACGAGGCGGAGAGTCGATTCTTCTTCATGTTCGACGGTACCTATAATATTATCAAGGATTCTCTGAAAGAGACCACAGTCCAGAAGGCCATCGTCATCTCACCGGCCCAGTCTCTCAGCGGAATCAAAAGGACCCTTTATAAATGGGCGAAGTTCCCCAAACTGGACAAATCCATGTGCATGACATGGACCGAGTTTCTGAAAAACGGTGAAGATGTTGCTCCGGCATATTTCCGGAAAGATCCGGAGGCTATGGCTGTTATTTCCCATACCGGCGGAACCACGGGAGAACCGAAAGGGTGCATGCTGTCGGATACCAACGAAAACGCGATCGCATTTCAGGTTCGTCTTTCTTTCCCGGGCCACGAGAACGTACCCGGAAAGAGCATGCTCGTCGTACTTCCTCCTTTTGTAAACTACAGTTTCTGCAACGGCATTCATGAAGGAATGGGAATGGGAATGAAGATTTGCCTGATTCCCAACTATGAGATTGGAAAATACCACGAGTATCATAAGCTCCACAATGTGGCAGTTATCAACTCCATCCCGCAGTACTGCCAAGCTATGCTGCATGAGAAGGAGCTGGAAGGCATGGATCTGTCTTCCCTGATGTATGTTGCCATCGGAGGCGAAGCCATGGACAGCGACATCGAAGCACAGTTTAACGACTTCCTGAAGGAGCATGGCGCAGATATTAAAGCGACCAAAGGGTATGGATGTACAGAGTTTGCCAGTGTTGTATCCTTTACTTATCCGGAAGTGAACTTCCCCAATTCCGTTGGTGTTCCTCTTCCCATGGTCAACCTGAAGATCGTGGATCCGGGAACGACCGATGAGCTGAAGATCGGAGAGATCGGCGAAGTATGTGTCAGCGGCCCCAGCCTTATGCTCGGGTATTACAAGAACCAGGAAGCAACGGACGACCTAATCAAAGTCCATCCGGATGGAATCCGCTGGCTGCACATGGGCGACCTTGGCAAAGTGGACGAAAACGGCGTACTCTATATCACCGGCCGTATTAAACGTATCATTATGACCAAGGGCTTGGACGGAAACGTTACGAAGATGTTCCCGGACCGTATTGAAAAAGCGATCCAGCTCTGCGATGATGTGGAACTTGCCTGTGTCATCGGTGTGCGGGATGAGGAACGGATCAATATTCCGAAAGCATATATTGAACTGAAGGATAAATCCCTCAGCGACGAGCAGGCGGTTCGGAACCATATTCTTGCATACTGCAATGAAAACCTGCCCGATTATCAGGTGCCGGAACTGATCGAGTTCGTTGACGAACTTCCCAGAACTCCCCGAGGAAAAGTCGATTACCGTGCACTGGAAGAGTCCGATATTAAATCTGCATAACGCAGTTTGATATAAAGAAAAAGAAAGTTAGGGGATGTAGTAAGAAAAATGAGAACCTATACGAGAAAACTCGTAGCTACGATCCTGGTTGTTGCGATGGTTGTCGCCCTTGTCAGCGTATCTGTGCTGGCAGCACCGGCCACGGGCAAACAGTTCAAAGGCTACACAATCATCGGCGACAGTATCACATCCGGATACTCCGTCGAGAAGGATCCCAACTGGGATGCACACCTTGTACCGCAGGATATCGATTACGGCATTCTTATGAACATGGTTGCATCACCGGAAGGATACTATTCGGTACAGGACGTAGAGGCACTGCGTCAGATGGGCGGCGGAACCACCTATCGTGTTCACGGTGCATATCCCGATCTGGTCGCAAACGGAATGGGATACCAGCTTCCCAATGACAGTGCGGCAAGTTATGCCGATCTGGCAAACCAGGGTTTCTACAATCTGTCGCTGCCCGGACTTCGCTCCGTCGAAGTACGCGAAATGCTGGATCCGAATTATCACGGAGATGACATCAGCCAGGAGATCTGGGATATCGTTCAGAAAGACGGCAAACAGGTCATGATGGATAAGGCACGGGAATACATCAAGAAGTCCGATGTGCTGACGATCAACATTGGCTCCAATGATGTTGCGATCAACTGCTTCATTCGTGCACTGAAAGTCATGGCAGCAGCCGGTGCCGATACACAGAGCCTGAACTATATCCGTGCTGCTGTGGCCGCCGGAGATTTCGGAACTGCAACCAGCTATCTGTTTGAGGCCTCAAAACTGCTTGGTGTTTTCCCGGCAGCAGCTGCGGCTTATCTGCAGGGCCTGATGAGCGGACTGGGAACCTTTACGGAAAACTGGGATCCCATCATTAAGAGCATCTATGACATCAATCCCAATATCAAGATCTATGCGGTCGGATTCTTCAATCCGTTCAAGAATTTCCATGTAACGGATCTGGGAGATGAGTATTTCCTCCGTATCGGTCATGCACTGGATATTCTGATGCAGACGATGAATGTTTACATCACGCAGCAGTCGGCATATAAAGACAGCTACACCTATGTGGATATCTTTGATACCGAACCCATTGGTATGGGGACCCTGCTTACCGGACTGCTTGACGGTACATACTTCAAATATATCCTTTTCACGGTCCATCCGACCAATGAAGGACATAAGTACATCGCCAGCCAGATCCTGAAGGCGATGCAGGCAGAGCCTCCCGTTAACCCGCAGCCGACACAGCCTGTTGTCACAGGCAGATACATCGACGTTGCAGACGGAGACTGGTTCAAGACCTTTGTGGACTATGTGTCGGACCGTGGGATCATGACCGGAGTGACGGACAATACGTTTGAACCGAACTCCAATCTGACCCGCGCGCAGGTCGCTACCATCCTGTATGCACTGGAAGGCAAACCCGGCAATAACACGAACGCATTTGCCGATGTGGCACCTACCAGCTGGTATTACGATCCTGTTAACTGGTGCGCTTCCAAGGGTATCGTTGCCGGAACCGGCAATGGAACCTTTGAACCGAACCGTGATGTGACCCGTGAGGAACTGGCCACCATGCTCCGCAGCTATGCGGCTTATCTTGGCGGCGACATCACTTCTGCAGCCGATATCTCCGGATTTGCAGACGCTGCTTCTGTAAGCGCATGGGCACAGCAGCCGGTACAGTGGGCTGTGGCAAAGGGACTGATGTCCGGACGTCCGGGCAACATGATCGCTCCGCAGGGCACTGCGACCCGTGCGGAAATGGCTGTCATGATGAAGAACTTCTGTGAAGCCTACGGAAAATAATAAATCCTAATAATGAAATGGGGCTGTTTGTCACAAACAGCCCTTTTAAAATGCGACAGCCGGCTCTGTGATCATAGAGCCGGCTTCTCGTCGTATAATCCGGTTAGCGCGGAAACACCTTTTGCATTGCGCTAGCGCCAAATAATCTTAGCCAGATGCTCCGCAATCTCTTCCGGTGTTTCCACATAACCTGTTTCCGCCCATCGGCGATATACATTGAAGACTCCTCCGGAGATGTATGCAAAATACCACGGATCCTCCGTCCCATTCAGAAGGATAAGCGCTCGATGATCAAACTCTTCCTTCAGAAGATGGAGTTTACCGTTGCGGAGGAGAATGGATGTAAGATCCCGATGCTCGTACAGATAATGGAGCAGAGGGATGAAAAACTGATAATCTTTCCTGTATGAAAAGAAATCCAGACCTGCCTTTTGATACCATTTATCCGTAACATCAGAGATATGGCGCCGCAGAACAGCATCCTTATCACTGAAATTCCGGTAAAAAGAATTCCGGCTTACTTCCGCCAGTTGGACAAGATCTACGATGCGGACCTCTTCCAGCAGCTGCGTTTGCAGGAGAATGAGCAACGCGTCAATGATACTTTGAACCACTTGCTCGTTTGTCGGATGTCGATCTTTCATAAAAACCTCCGCTGGTACATTTGTACCACAATCATAGGAAGTGATGGTCGAATTGTCAATTACCGAATTCCTTTGCAATATAGATAATATAGGGTACAATATCTTACAGCACGGCAAAAGGAGCACAGATATGGAACGATATGGATTTGGAATCGACCTGGGAGGCACTACCTGCAAACTGGGATTGTTTCAGGAAGACGGAACCTTAGTGGAAAAATGGGAGATCCCGACAGATACAACAGAGAGCGGGAAAAACATTTTGCCGGATATCGCCGCATCTGTGGAGGAAAAGATCCAACAGCACCGTTTTGCCAAGGAACAGATCATTGGTGCCGGAATCGGAGTGCCAGGTGCAGTCAATGACGAAGGAGTCGTGAATCGCTGCATTAATCTGGGATGGGGAATCATTCCGGTCTCGAAGGAATTATCATCCCTTCTCGGTATTCCGGTCTATGCGGCAAACGATGCCAATATGGCAGCGCTGGGAGAAGCCTGGAAAGGCAGCGGAAGCGGCTACAGCAGCATTGCCATGATCACGCTGGGCACCGGAATCGGGGGCGGTGTGGTCCTGAGAGGGCAGATCGTTAACGGATTCCACGGGGCGGCCGGAGAACTGGGACATATTATTGTAAATACAGAGGAACAGGAGGCATGCAATTGCGGTAACCGTGGCTGTATCGAGCAGTATGCTTCTGCTACCGGAATTGTGCGTCAGGCGAAAAAACGGCTGGCGGAAAGCGGAGAGGAGAGCGTGCTCCGCAAGGAAACGGATCTCAGCGCGAAGATCGTCTTCGATGCGGCAAAAGCAGGAGATCCTCTGGCGAAAAAGACGGCGGGAGAAGTATGCAACATGCTGGGACGTGTTATCGGCACGATCTGCAATGTAATCAATCCGGAGGCTGTTATCATCGGAGGGGGCGTTTCCAGAGCAGGGGATATCCTGCTGGAGCTGGTACAGGAAGGATTCCAAAACAGTGTTTTCCATGCCAGTCGGGAGACAGAGATCTGTCTGGCGAGTCTCGGAAATGACGCCGGGATCTTCGGTGCCATGAAACTGCTTCTGAACAGGAACAAGTAAAGAAATAAAAAACAGGCTTCCGGCCTGTTTTTTTAATTTGAAAACCGTTTTCAAATTTCTTGACAATACAGAGGTGTTGTGAGAAAATTGAAAACGGTTTTCAAATTATATTCTGGAATAGGAGTTCTTATGGGCGTTCAGCTGACATATAAGACAAAACAGCGGGACTTGCTGCTGGAGTATCTGGAAGCAAATCCGGAAACACATATCACCGTTTCGGATATCTGTGATTATTTTAAAAGCAGGGATGTGGCGATCGGCCAGACGACGATCTACCGGCATCTGGAACGAATGGTGGATGAAGGGCTTGTAAATAAATACACCATCGACCCAAACAGTCCGGCCTGCTTTGAATATATTCCCAAGGGACATCACTGCGGAGAAGACGTCTGTTTCCACTGCAAATGTGAAAAATGCGGGAAGCTGATCCATCTTCACTGTGACGAACTGATGGATCTCGGGGCGCATCTGAAGGAAGAGCATCAGTTTACCTTGGATCCCAGAAGAACGGTGTTCTACGGAATCTGTGAAGAGTGCAGCGCTGAATACTCCAGGGATGCAAAAAAGAGGTAAGCAAGCATCGGAACCGAAGAGGAAGAACATATGAAGAAACGAATAGTCGCAGCGATTTGTGTCTGCGTATTGATAATTAGTTGTCTTTCTGCCTGCGGCAGCAACACGGAAAGCAGCAGTGCACCTGAAAGCGATAATCTGCAGATCGTAACCACGATCTTTCCCATATATGACTGGGTCCGCGAGATCCTGGGGGAAAACCCGGCGGGAATCGAATTGACGATGCTGATGGATAACGGAGTGGATCTTCACAGTTTTCAACCAACGGCAATGGATATCCTCCGTGTTTCTTCCTGTGACATGTTTGTTTATGTGGGAGGAGAATCCGACCAGTGGGTGGAAGACGCCATGCAAGAGGCCGCCAATGAAAAGCAGAAGGAAATCAATCTGATGGAGTCTCTGGGCGACGGTATGAAGGAAGAACAGATTGTTGAAGGGATGCAGCCGGAGGAAGAGGATACTGAAAGTGAAGAACCGGAATATGACGAACATGTCTGGCTGTCTCTGAAGAACGCCTCGATACTCTGCGGAAGGCTGGCCAAAGCAATCCGGGAAATGGATCCGGATCATGCGGAGATCTATGAAGCCAATGTAACCGCTTACCAGCAGAAACTTGCCGATCTGGATAATGAATATCAAAGTGTTGTAAATGAAAGCTCTCAGAAAACGGTCCTGTTCGGTGATCGGTTTCCGTTCCGTTATCTGACGGACGATTACAGTCTGGACTATTATGCCGCTTTTGCCGGCTGTTCTGCGGAGACAGAAGCAAGTTTTGAGACGATCTCATTTCTTGCCGGCAAAGTAGACGAATTGGGATTAAACTGTGTAATGACCATCGAAGGGTCCGATCAGAGGATCGCAGAGACGATCATTCAGAATACCAAAGAGAAGGATCAGAAGATCCTGACGATAGACTCCATGCAGGCAACAACATCGAAGGATGCCGGGCAGGGAGCAACCTATCTTTCCGTTATGGAAAAGAATAAGAACGTGCTGAAAGAAGCACTGCAGTAATACTATGCAGGAGGCGTTGTAATGGCGCAGATAACGGTTCGGGATCTTGCATTGGGATATGATTCCCATGTGATCGCTGACAAACTGAATTTTTCTGTTTCCTCCGGAGATTATCTTTGTATCGTCGGGGAAAACGGTTCCGGAAAGACCACACTGATGAAGACCCTGCTGCACCTGCAGCCGCCGATCAAGGGAGAGATTATTATCGGAGACGGTCTGAAAGCCAATGAGATTGGTTATCTTCCGCAGCAGACAGTCGTCCAGAAGGATTTTCCTGCCTCTGTTTCAGAGATCGTACTGTCAGGTTTTCAGGGGCAGATGGGGTTTCGCCCGTTTTATAACAGCAGTGAAAAAGAGATTGCCCGAGAGAACATGGAACGCATGGGGATCCTTCCTCTTGCGAATCGCTGTTACCGGGATCTTTCCGGCGGCCAGCAGCAGAGAGTGCTGCTGGCTCGGGCACTGTGTGCGACGAGAAAAGTCCTTCTGCTGGATGAACCGGTATCCGGCCTGGATCCGAAAGTGACACTGGGCATGTACGAACTGATCCAGGAATTGAATCAGGAGGGGATCACCATCATAATGATCTCCCACGATATTGCGGCTTCCGTCCGATATGCCAGCCATATCCTCCATGTCGGGAGAGAGATCTTCTTCGGCACAACGGAAGAATACCGGGAAAGCAGTATCGGCAAGTTCTTCCTTCAGCAGCAGGAGGGAGGTGCGGACGATGTGGGATAAGTTAACTCTGTACCTTCAGTATCCGTTTGTACGGTATGCGATCATCGTCGGTGTACTCATCGCACTGTGTTCATCCCTGCTGGGAGTCACGCTTGTTCTGAAACGATTCTCCTTTATCGGGGACGGGCTTTCTCATGTGGCGTTTGGTGCGATGGCGATTGCAGCGGTGCTGAACTTTTCCAATGAGATGCTCATCGTACTGCCGATTACCGTGATCAGCGCTGTCCTACTGCTTCGGTCCGGCCAGAATGCCAAGATCAAGGGTGATGCTGCCATTGCCATGATTTCGGTGGGCGCACTGGCCTTCGGCTATCTCATTATGAATCTGTTTTCCACATCATCCAATCTGTCGGGCGATGTGTGCAGCACCCTGTTCGGATCGACCTCCATACTGACGCTGACGGTTCGCGAAGTGACGTTGTGTGCGGTCCTTTCTGTTGCGGTCGTGGTGGTATTTGTGCTGTTTTATCATAAGATCTTCGCTGTGACCTTCGATGAGAATTTCGCCAAAGCAACGGGAACGAATGCGGATACGTACAATCTGCTCATTGCCATCGTCATTGCGGTGATCATTGTGCTTGCCATGAATCTGGTGGGTTCGCTTTTGATCTCTGCGCTGGTGATCTTTCCCGCACTTTCGGCAATGCGGCTGTTCCGCAGTTTTAAATCCGTGACGATCTTTTCCGCCATCATCTCGGTGGTCTGCGCATTCCTCGGGATCCTCATTTCGATTCTGGGCGGGACACCGGTAGGTTCTACCATCGTAGCTGTGGATGTGGCGGCATTTGGAATATGCTATCTGATCGGGATGTTCAAAGGAGAAGAATGAAGCCATGAAAAGATGGGTCTGTATATTACTGTGTATCATGATGGTCCTTGCTCTGACCGGATGCGGTTCGGACAATTCCTCTGCAAAGAAAAACCAGGCCAATGGAGTGGAACAGGTGCTTCAGGAAGGAATGGCAGCAGCGGACGGCCGGCAGGTCGGTGTGAACGAAGGAGCACCGAAGCCGGAAGTGAAAAAGGGCGATGACACCGTGCTCAGCAAGACGAAGGGTATCGATGTTGATCTGACCACATTGTCCAGCACCATGGTCTATTCCGAGGTATACAATATGCTCAGCTGTCCGGAGGACTATAAGGGAAAGACCATCAAAATGGAAGGTCAGTTTGTAAGCTATCGGGATGAGTTTCAGGGAATCGATTACTATGCCTGTGTGATCATGGATGCCACGGCATGCTGTTCTCAGGGGCTGGAGTTTGTTCCAACCGGAAAGTACAGTTATCCGGAGGATTTCCCTTCCGACGGGGACATGGTCACGGTAATTGGAAAGTTTGATACCTACATGGAGGGCGATTACGAAATGTGCACGCTGCGAAACGCAGAATTCTCCGTCCAATAA
This sequence comes from Oscillospiraceae bacterium, assembly GCA_904501855.1. Classification (GTDB taxonomy): domain Bacteria; phylum Bacillota; class Clostridia; order Oscillospirales; family Oscillospiraceae; genus UBA2922. The sequence continues at coordinate 16,312 of CAJGCI010000019.1, forward strand.
CATCCAAACATAAAAAGTAACACCGTTTAATCACAAACGGTGTTGCTTTTTTATGTTCTTGCCAGAGAGACAAATCTCTTCAATTCATCCAGCCGGGACTCGGCGGCGGACCGTCCAAGTTCATAGGTTTGCCGGATCACATCCGGATCGTGTTCCACTCTTCCGATGGGGAGTGGAGATTCTGGACAGATGACAAAGGCTTCTCCCTTTCGCTCCGCTTCCGCTGCCAGCGCCTGCTCTTCCGTATAGATGAGATGACGGCGCAGCATGGTGTCTGCGACTTTCGGATATCGAAGCAACAACAGACGCACCGATGATGGAACAGGACTTTTAACATAGTCCCGTGGCTGTGTCAGGACCACTACATTCCGCCTGTACCCTTTCTCCTGAAAAAATTGCAGCGGGATGGGATCGGCGATACCTCCGTCGAGAAGAGTCATTCCGCCGATGGATACCGGCCGGGAGACGAAGGGCATGGAAGCGGATGCTTGAATATACGTAAAAGTTTCCCTGCTGGCACGGTCACAGCGTGGATAGATCGCCTTTCCGGTATCAACATCCGTGCACACGGCGTAAAAGACCATGGGATTGGAATTGTATGTCTCACTGTCAAATGGATCCAGCTTGTTGGGAAGATCGTCATAGCAGAATTTCGCGCCGAACAGATCTCCGGTCTTCAAAAGAGATTGCATGCTGCAGTAACGCGGATCATTGCAATATTCAAGGTTATAGCGGAGAACACGGCCAATCTGACGGGATTTGATATTGCAGCCGAAGGCGGCTCCGGCGGAGACCCCGACACAACCGTCAAAAGTAAGGCCGGATTCCATCATGACATCCAGTACACCGGCGGTGAACAGTCCTCGCATGGCTCCACCTTCCAAGACCAGACCCAGATCCAATTTCTCCATTTTTTTGCCCCCCCATGTCTGTTGATCGAAACAACACAATTGTACCACGGGAAGGGAACGGACGTTAATTATTTTTAACTGCGCGCTCCCATCTGTCGGAAAGTGCGGTATAATAATATCAGTGAAATGATCCGAGACCCAATGAGAAAGGAACACTATGGAAAAAATCTTAGTAGCATATTTCAGTGCCGGAGGTTCCACAAAACGCGTGGCAGAGAGACTGGCAAATGGACTGGGAGCCGATCTGTTTGCAATTGAACCGGAAGTTGCTTATGAAAGATCGGATCTGAACTGGATGGATTCCAGCGCCCGTTCGACCGTTGAGATGAATGACCCGACATGCCGCCCGGCAATTGCCGGAACGGTGAAAGGAATGAACGAGTACACCACCGTATTTGTAGGCTTTCCCATCTGGTGGTATCAGGAACCCCGGATCATCGATACCTTTATGGAACAGTATGATTTTTCCGGAAAGACCGTGATCCCCTTTGCAACGTCCGGAATGAGCCCGCTTGGCAATTCCGCGAAAAATATGGCGGATCTTGCGCCGGGAGCCACTGTAATCGAAGGGAAAAGAGTCTCTTCCCGAATCAGTGAGGAAGAGATCACCGCATGGGCGAAGAGCCTGATCGGATGAGCAGAAAAGAGGGAAATCATGGCAGGGAATCGGGACGAATGGATTTTTCAGACGGTGGAAGACTGCGAAAACTATATTAACGAGGTAGGGTTTCTGCCGCTGTTCGCTTCGGAAGAGTTTCCCGGAGGATCTGTTCAGGAACGAACCAAACCATGGGTATGGTGGACCGGCAATGAGAAAACGGATCCGTGGCTTTGGAGAGAGCAGATCGCAGCCAGGGGAGAGATAGCCTACGGCAAGTTCTTTCACGGACGGGCCGGTTTCGTGTCCAGAGAATGGTTCCCTTATCTGGCAAATTACCGGCGGGCAGGATATGATTATGATTCCCGCTGGGATGAGGGACTGGCGACCAATCGAAGCAGGAAGGTCATGACACTTTTCATGGAGGAAAACGCAGATAACGAACTGTTTTCCTTTGAAGTCAAGCGAATGGCCGGTTTCGGCAAAGAAGGAGAAAAGAATTTCGAAGGTACCGTGACAGACCTTCAGATGAGGACCTATCTGGTGATACGGGAGTTTCGGCAGCGCCTCAACAAGAAGGGAGAACCCTATGGGTGGCCGCTGGCTGTTTACTGCACCCCGGAGCATCTGTGGGGATATGTACATATCACGAGCCAGTATAAAAAAGAGCCGGAAGAGTCCGGGGAAGAAATCTACAGAAAAATGAAAAATCAGTGGGAACTGCTGACGAAAGATCAGTTTGAAGCTTTTATGAAGATCAGACTGTGATCATTGGCAAAAGATGTGACCGGCGGAAAAAGAGGCCTGAATCCAGCAAGTGATTGGATTCAGGCCTCATATTCTTTTAATGGTTACTCTTTTCCATCCCAGCAGTAGGTGCAGAGCTTGCAAGGTTCGATTCCGATGGAATCCAGCATATCATCCAGACGGTGATAATGAAGAGAAGTAAAGTTCTGATCTTTCCGAATCTCTTCCAGCAGATCCTTATAGCGTTCCGAATCGGGATTCGTATATTCTGCCATTATGGATTCATCCGGAGTCATCGTTCCTTCCAGTTTTTCGATCATGCGCCGTGCGACCAGTTCGTTCAGAGACCGGGAGCGGGAGAAATTCAGATACTTGCATCCGTACATGATCGGCGGACACGCCGGACGGATATGAACCTCTTTTGCTCCGTTCTCATAAAGATACTCTGTCGTAGCCCGCAGCTGAGTTCCGCGGACGATGGAATCATCGATCAGCAACAGCTTCTGACCTTCTATGAGCTGTTTTACCGGAATCAGTTTCATTCGTGCAATCAGATTCCGGCGCGTCTGTATCGTCGGCATGAAAGATCTTGCCCAGGTCGGGGTATATTTAACAAAAGGTCTCTGATAGGGAATTCCGGACTCGTTGGCATAACCCAATGCATGACCGACACCGGAATCGGGAACACCGGTAACATAGTCCGGAAATACTTTTCCGTGCTCCCGGTCCCGCATGGCAAGCCGTCGACCGCATTCGTGACGTGCCTTTTCGACATCGATCCCCTCGTAGGAGGAAGCAGGAAAACCGTAATAGATCCACATAAATGTACAGATCTTCATCTCTTCCCGGGGCTTCATGACGGTTTCATAGCCGTCCGGTGTCATAAAGACGATCTCGCCGGGGCCGAGTTCTTTTTCACTTTCATATTCCAGATTATGAAAAGAGAAACTCTCCAGAGCAAAGCAGAAACCTTCGTCTTCATGCTTTCCGATAACAAGAGGGGTTCTGCCAAAGCGGTCTCTGGCGCCGTAAATACCCTCTTTCGTCATGATCAGCATGGAAAGTGAGCCGTCAATCATATTCTGTGCATGAACAATACCGTCAATCAGACCTTCCCTCTGATTGATCAGTGCGGCGGTAAGCTCCGTGGCATTGATATCTCCGCCGCTCATCTCCAGAAAATGCGAATTTCCGTTAGAGAAGAGGTATTCGGTCAGTTCCTTGGCATTGTTGATCTTTCCTACCGTGGTGATGGCATAGGTGCCATGATGGGATCGGATGATCAGCGGCTGGGGCTCGTAATCCGAAATGCTGCCGATTCCGAGAAAGCCCGTCATTTTTGCGGCATCGCCTTCAAATTTGGAACGGAAGCTTGCGTGTTCAATATTATGGATTGCGCGGTCAAATCCTTTCTCCCTGTCATAAACGACCATGCCGGCACGGCGTGTGCCCAGATGGGAATGGTAGTCTGTTCCATAAAACAGATCAAAAACACAATCGTTTCTGGATGCGGCTCCGAAAAAACCTCCCATAGTTATCCTCCGTAGTTATAAGAAATCAGAATTGAGAACGCTGACCGAGGCCAGGCTGCGTATGATCACTCAGCGTCTTTGATCATGGCGTGCCATTCCTGCAGAGAGCGGAGAGTGGAACCGCCGTGGCGTTTCACATGGCTGATGCCTTCCGCTGCCGCTTTCGCAGCTGCCATCGTAGTGATGTAAGGAATCTTCAGCTTGATGGCATTGCGGCGCAGGTAACTGTCATCATACGTGCTCGCTTTGTCAATCGGTGTGTTCACAATGAGCTGGATATCACCGTTTGTCATCATATCCAGAATGTTGGGACGTCCCTCATAGATCTTCAGGACTTTTTCCGCAGGAACACCCGCACCGGTGATCTCGTTATAGGTGTTGCCGGTTGCGAGGATTCGGAAACCAGCATCATGGAACATCTTTGCGATTTCCGGTGCTTCCGGACGATCTTTCGGATTGACGGTGATCAGAACCGTACCTTCCTGGGGAAGTTCCATTCCTGCGGCCTCTTCCGCCTTATAGAAGGCTCTGCCCCCGGAAGCGGAAAGGCCAAGCACTTCGCCGGTGGATCGCATTTCAGGACCCAGGACCGGATCGACTTCCTGGAACATGTTGAACGGGAAGACAGCTTCCTTCACGCCGTGATAAGGAATCTCTCTCTCCTTCAGTGCAGGCACAGGAGAAGGTCTGCCGGTGATCTCTCCGGTAATGATATCGGTTGCAAGAGGAACCATGCGGATGCCGCAGACCTTGGATACCAGAGGTACCGTGCGGGAGGCACGGGGATTTGCTTCGATCACATAGACCTTGTCGTTTTCGATGGCATACTGCATATTCATAAGACCGACAACATGCATCTCTTCGGCAATCTTTTTCGTATATTCCTCAATGGTTTTCAGGTTTTTCTCTGAAATATGCTTGGAGGGAAGGATGCAGGCAGAGTCGCCGGAATGGATACCGGCCTGCTCGATATGCTCCATCACAGCGGGAACATAAGCGTGCGTGCCATCACTGATGGCATCTGCTTCACACTCCATAGCATGCTGGAGGAATCGGTCGATCAGAATGGGGCGATCCGGAGTCACGCCGATGGCGGCACGCATATAATCGGCCATGGATTCATCATCATACACGACTTCCATTCCGCGGCCGCCCAGAACAAAGGACGGGCGTACCATGACGGGATATCCGATCTCGTTTGCGATCTTGGTGGCTTCTTCCACGGTTGTGGCCATTCCGGCTTCCGGCATGGGGATGCCGAGCTTGTCCATCATATTGCGGAACAGGTCACGGTCTTCTGCCAGCGCGATGACGCTGGGAGGAGTTCCGAGAACCTTCACACCGTTTGCTTCCAGACTGGCGGCCAGATTCAGAGGAGTCTGTCCACCGAACTGGGCGATAACACCAACCGGTTTCTCCTTGCGGTAGATGGAAAGGACGTCTTCCAGCGTAAGCGGTTCAAAATACAGCTTGTCGGAAGTGTCATAATCGGTGGAAACGGTCTCGGGGTTGCAGTTGACGATGATGGTCTCAAAACCCAGTTTCTTCAGGGACTGAGCAGCATGGACACAGCAGTAGTCAAACTC